>JBAYVV010000017.1:0-40043 GCA_041674465.1 Sterolibacterium sp. | reverse complement strand
GGCGCTCGGAGAAGAGGAGGAGTGAACATAAACCGAACGCCTTTGGTCACTATAGGGTTCAAGACTTACACTCTCTGTACGTTGGGATACTTAGCCGTAATTTAGTCTATGAGCGCCGGAATCAGAATTTATAGTCTTCGTCGCTCCTCATAAGGGCGCGTCGGTAATACCGATGAGTTTGATGGCATCGGCAGTTCCATCAGATGTCACCGCGGTCGCGATATCCATACCGTGGGTTATCGAGTCTGCGGGGGTGTTGTAGGTTAGCCCATTGTCCACCGCAAAGATTTTCCCCACCGAGATTTTGTTGTCGAGCAGATCGGCAACCCAGCCCCAGGTCGCATCGCCCTTGAATGAGTGCGCCGATCCGAGCATGGTCTCGATCAGCGTTCCCCGAGAGTCGGTGCCGGTCGCCAGGTTGCTCGCCCAGTAATTGACATCGGCCAAGGGCGGTGCAGTGTCGCCAGAGCGGCCGAGTGCGTTCTTGTAAATCAGGGTGACAAAGTCCGCATTGGTCATTGCGTCGGAAAAGCCGGTCAGGGAAGCGTATTGGATCCCTGCTGCATAGAAGGAACCGCCAATTTGTTTAAGACTTTGTCCGCCATTGAGCTGATCGATCCAGTAACTCAGACCCTCTGCGTCAGGAACGCGGTTGAAGTAAGCCACGTAGAGTTCGGTCAGGGCGTTCAGGCTAGCTGTCGAAATTGAAGTCGCCTTGGCCTGCACTGTCAGGCTAACCGTCACGTCCGTGAAACCGAGGTGTTGAATATTGTTGAGTGTGCCGCTGCCCAGGGTACCGGAGCTATCTACGACTGAATAGGTACCATCGCTGTTGTGAGTGACGGCAAAAGAATTCCGGCTGCCCGCATAATCTACCGTGTTGATGCCAGCACCGCCATCGATCCGGGTATTGTCACCATCGGCCGTGAATGTGTCATTGCCCTCAGTTCCGGTTCTGATGGTGATGCCACCGACGGTGGGGTGCGAAGAAGAAAGCGTATAGCTTCCCTCCCCGGAGCCGGTTCCATTCGGGCTGCTGGCCCCCAGGTAATAGACGCCGGAGTCAGTGGCGGTATAGGTGATCTCGGAACCGGAACCATTGGAATCATCGTTTGAAATAATTAGTTTGCCACTACTGCTGTACAAACTGAGAAAAGGATCGTTGAGACCATTCGTGGCGCCGGCATCGAGAGTGAAGTTGTACTGCTGACCAGCCACCAGATTGATTGCAAACCAGTCTTTGTCTTCGACAAATTCGAGTTGACCGATCGTCGAGCCTCCTGGAGCAAGTCGCCCTGAGGTTGTGGTGTTTGGCGCGTAATCGTCGGCAATTGGCAAGGATGCCGAGAGCACATAAGTTCCTGTGCCACCACCAACGGAACTGCTCCTTACCCCAAGATAAAAGGTACCAGTGGCGGTTGCTACAAAGCTGATTTCCGAGTTAAGTTCATTCGTATCATCGTTTGACGTAATCAGTAGACTATCGCTGCCGTAGAGCCTGAGATAGGGGTCCGGCAATCCATCCGCAGAGCCGGAGTCAAGGTTGAAGGTGTATTGCTTGCCTACCACCAGATCAATGGCGAACCAGTCTCTGCCTCCCGCCACATCCAGTTGCCCGGTTGTCGATCCACCCGGGTCAACACGTCCGGTCGTTGTGGCGCTTGCCGAGAAATCATCCACGATGGGAACAGACACCGACAGCAGGTAGGATCCCGTTCCATTGCCGTTGGTGCCGCTGCTGGCTTCCAGGTAATACGTGCCTGTTGCCGCAACCAAATGATCAATCCGGGAATTAAGTCCGTCGGCATCGTCGCTTTCGGCCATCAAAGTGCTGCCATTGCTGCCGTAGAGCCTGAGATAAGGATCTGGCAATCCATTCACCGCGACGGAATCGAGGTTGAAACTGTATTGCTGTCCTGCCGCCAGATTAATGGCGAACCAGTCCTTGTCCCCCGCGTACTCCAATTGCCCGGTGGTCGATCCGCCTGATACGGCAAGTCCGGTGGTTATGGTATCTGCTGTGTAGTCATCAATTGATGTGGCCATATCAACCTCAAGGTCATTGGAGAAACGGGAGATGGACACAAGCGAGGTTGCAAAATGCGTGAGATACGCGGTGCGGTCAATCACCGCCCATTGGCATTCCCGAAAGGTCTCAATACTGGCGGTCAAATATCCGCTTAATGAGTCGGGGTATCTGTGCGGTAACCCACATAATCGGCAGACATGGAAAAGCGTCTTCGCAATCAGGCCCCTGTTTGCGGCGCCAACATCCACCCATGGAGCGCCCGCAAAAGTGGGCATTTCTTGGCTTGGTGCGCCTGCATGCGTTGCAGGATGTCGTCGAGAACGCACATCGCATCCCTGATGTACGGTCCCGCGCGGATACTTATGCAATGAGTTCTAGCCTGTTTCATGGCGGGTGAGATCAGCGCTGAGATGAGGAGCTACATGCAGGCCGCGGCAGATGCAGGCGGTGACTGCGGCACTGCAGAGTGCAGCCACGCCGAACAACATCGGTAGCGTCATCCCGCATGCCTGCAGAGCGGCAGCCGCCAGCGCGCCAAACACCATGAACAGGGCATTCAGTGCGTTGTTGGCACCGATGATGCGGGCGCGGCAATCGTCGCTGCTGCGTTGCTGCGTCAATGTGTAGAGCGGTACGGAGAACAGGCCGCCGCAAGCGCCGAGCAGGATCAGATCGGTTCCGATGCGCCAGAAGCCTGGCGTCGCCAGCAGGGCATTTGCGTTCAGCAATGCAGCCCTGGCGCTCGGGCCGGGTGAAGCGCAGGCGAGATCCAGCGCGAACAGCGTCAGCCCGATGGCGCCCGAATACACCAGACCCAATCTGACCCGGCCGGCAGAAAGCCTGGCGCTGAGCATCAGGGCAGCGCCGGTGATGATGCCGCCGTTCCCACTTGCTGCCAGCACACCGCCGAGCAAGGTGCCGAGCAAAATGGCGACGAAGGTGCCGGCCTCGATCAATGCATTGCCGCCCACGAGTTCAGTGACCCTCAAGTGTTGTGGCAGGATGGCGTACTTGATCGGGCCGAACAGTGCGGAATTCACGCCGAGCAGGAATAAGGCGGTCATCAGCACAATCAGGCTGTGCATGCCAAAACCTGCAGCGGCGAGAAGCACGATGCCGATTTCATTGAGTTTGACCAGGCGTGTGAGACGCGCCTTGTCGAACTTGTCGGCAAGTTGTCCGGCAGTCGCCGAGAGCAGGAACAGCCGCAGAAGATTCCGCATCGCGCCACAATCACGCTACACCCAACCCGGCCGGGGTTTCGCGCTTCGATCAGCCGCTAGTACCCTGGAAGCAAGGCGGGCACTAGGGTGACGAAAAGACACGCCGGAAATCGGCATCGAATCTCGCATCGATGCCGGCGGGTGTGGCGTTTCCAGCAGAAGTCCGGCCTGGCTTGGCCGCTTCTGCTCGAAGAAGCCGCCTCCCGGCCGCCGTTGCATCGTCCATGCCGGCGACAAACCTTCCGGATGACGGGATGAATGTTTCCGCAGCGGCTGGCGTGTAAAAAGAAAAATCGGTGCGTTGATTTGTGTCCATGGTTTATCCGATCATCGAAGCGATGGGGATTTCAGCAACGGGAACAGGCTGGAGATTCATGCAGACTGTTGAATCAGAACCATGGTGGAACGCGCCTGGTGCAAAAGATTGTTGAGTTTCCGGATGAGGTCATACGCCTCTCCGTGCGTTTCCTCGGAGAGTCTGCGACCCATTTCCTGAACCACACAAAGCAGGCCAGACAGTTCCGCAATGGTTTGATGTCTCTCGCCAGCCAAGGTCTCTAATCCGAGTTTCATGATGACGCTCCTCCGCAATGTTTGATGTTTGAAGTCTGCTCATCCTGCGCGCCCGGCTGTATCCTGTCTGTTGGCTAGCGCACCAACAATAGGCAGGTGCGTCTGGCACTCTTTGCTGCGATTTCCAGACCCGGTTCATCCTGGACTGCATCTTGGACCTTTTGACCATGCATATTCACGCCCTCACCGTCGAGCAGTCTCTCGCCAGCCTCAAGACAGCGACTGGCGGCCTTGCCGCTGATGAGGCAGTGCGCCGACTGGCGGAGTTCGGCCCGAACCATGTCGAGGAAGTGGCGCGCGAACATCTGCTGCTCAGCTTTGTCCGCGAGTTCACCCACTTTTTCGCCATCATTTTGTGGATCGGCGCTGCGCTGGCCTTTCTCGCCGAGCATTTCCAGCCCGGTCAGGGCATGGGACGCCTCGGCGTGGCCATCGTCGGCGTCATCATCGTCAACGGGATTTTTTCCTTCTGGCAGGAATACAAGGCCGAGCAGGCCGTCGCGGCACTGCGTCAGCTATTGCCGCTGAAGGTGCAGGTGTTGCGCGACGGCAAGATCGTCGAACTGCTCGCCGCCGATCTGGTCCCTGGCGATATCGTGGTACTCGAGGAAGGCAACGCGATTCCGGCCGATTGCCGCCTGATCGAAGCCTTCGGAATGCGCGTGAATACGGCGACGGTCACCGGCGAATCGCAGCCGATGGCGCGCGATATCGAAGCCAGCACGGAAACCTCGCCGCTGCATGCCAAAAACGTGGTGCTGGCCGGTACCTCCGTGGTATCGGGCCAGGCGCATGCCGTCGTCTATGCCACCGGGATGCATACCGAATTCGGCCGCATCGCCCATCTGACACAAACCGCCGGCGCCGCCTCGTCGCCACTGCAGCGTGAAATTGCGCGCCTGTCGCGGATCGTCGCGGCCATGTCCACCGGCATGGGTGTGGCACTGTTCTTCGTCGGCGAGGCGATGGGGCTGCCGACCTGGGAGAACCTGCTGTTTGCCATCGGCATCATCGTCGCCAATGTACCGGAAGGCCTGCTGCCGACCGTGACCCTGTCGCTGGCCATGGCAACCAAGCGCATGGCGCGGCGCAATGCACTGGTGCGGCACCTGCCGGCGGTCGAGGCGCTCGGTTCGACCACCACCATCTGCTGCGATAAGACCGGCACGCTGACGCAGAACCGCATGTCGGTGCAGCGCCTGTGGCTATGCGGCGGCTTTGTCGAGTTCAAGGACCTGGCGGCACAGGCAGGCCTGACCAAAACCAGCCGCGCATTGTTTGTCAATGCCGCGCTGTGCCACAACCTGAAGCAGGTTGACGATCACGGCGAAGCCAAACTGCTCGGCGATCCGATGGAAGTGGCGCTGGCCGGCATGGGCCATCAGGTGGCCGGCGATCTCGCCGACCATAAGCGCACCGACGAGATCCCCTTCGACACCGACCGCAAACGCATGTCGGTGCTGTGCGACACCCCCGAGGGCCGCATGCTCTACTGCAAGGGTGCGCCGGAAACCGTGCTGGCCACCTGTGACCGGGTCCAGCTTGACGCCGCTGACAATGCCCAACCGGTGCCGCTCGATGCCACAGCGAAAGCCCGCTTGCTCGAAGCGCAGCAGCAGATGGCCGAAGCCGGTTTGCGTGTGCTTGCCTTTGCCCATGGATCTGTCAAGGATGACGCGCCGAGCGAGGAGCGCGGCCTGATCCTGGACGGACTGGTCGGGCTGGAAGATCCGCCCCGCGCGGAAGTGCCCGACGCCATCGCGCGCTGCGCCACCGCCGGCATCCGCATCATCATGGTGACGGGCGACCATCCGCACACGGCGCTGGCCATCGCGCGCCAGATCGGACTGGTGAAATCCGCGCAGCCGGTGGTAATCAATGGCGATGAACTGCGCGCCATCACGCCGGCACACCTGCAACTGGCACTAGACGCCAAGGAGATCATCTTCGCCCGGGTTGCCGCCGAGCAGAAAATGCTGATCGTCCAGGCACTGCAGAAGAAAGGCGAGATCGTTGCGGTGACAGGCGATGGCGTCAACGACGCGCCGGCCCTGAAGACAGCCGATATCGGCATTGCCATGGGCATCGGCGGCACCGATGTCGCCAAGGAGGCGGCCGACCTGATCCTGCTCGACGACAACTTCGCCAGCATCGTCGCCGCCATCGAGGAAGGCCGCGCAGTATTCGACAACATCCGCAAGTTCCTCACCTACATCCTGAGTTCGAATGTCGCCGAACTGGCGCCTTATCTGGCTTTCGTGCTGTTCCGTATTCCGCTGCCGCTGACCATCATCCAGATCCTCGCCGTCGACCTCGGCACCGACATGCTGCCGGCATTGGCACTGGGCGCCGAGAAACCCGATCCCGGCGTAATGCAGCGGCCGCCCCGGGCGCACAACGAACGGCTGCTGTCCTGGGGGCTGCTGGTACGCGCCTACCTGTTCCTCGGCGTGCTGGAAGCGGCGGCGTCGATGGCGGTATTCTTTTTTGTGCTGCAGGCCGCCGGCTGGCACTACGGCGTTGAGCTTGACCGGCTCGATCCGCTCTACCTGCAGGCCACCTCCGCCTGTCTGGCGACCATCGTGGTGATGCAGATGATGAATGTCTTCCTCTGTCGCCATCCGTCCAAATCGACACTGTCCTTCGGCCTCTTCAGCAATCCCTATCTGCTGCTGGGACTGGCGGCGGAACTGGGGGTGATCCTGTTCATCGTGTATACCCCTGCCGGCAACTGGCTGTTCGGCACCGCCCCTATCGCCGCGACGGTCTGGTTGCTGGCAATCGCCGGTGCCGCATTGATGCTGGCACTGGAAGAGGTACGCAAGCTCTGGTTGCGGCGGATGCTGGCGGGAAAGGGACGGCTTGCTGACGCTAAGTGAAGCAACGCACAGACAAAGATCGGCGAGAGGCAGATGATGTGCTCCTGAGTTTTTAAAAGGAGTTACACCATGTTAAAGAAAACCATTTTGAATCTATCCGTTGTTGCTGCGCTGCTGGCTACCTCCGGTATCGCACTCTCAGCCACGGCCACCAGCACGATTAACGTATCGGCATCCGTTTCAAAAGCCTGCACGATCAGCACGACACAGGCGCTTGCATTTGGCGCCTATGATCCGATCGGTGCGAATCTGGCAGCCGACTTGCTTACTACCGGCTCTGTCACCGTGACCTGTTCCAAAGGATCGACAGGCATGGCCATTGCCCTGAATGATGGGACGCACGGTGCCTCCGGACAGCGCCAGATGTTACTCACCGGCGGAACCGCAGCCGACATCCTGCAGTACAACATTTATCTGCCGCCAAGTACTGCGCCAGCAACGGCTTGTGCCGCAAGCGGGGGCACTGCCTGGAATGCGACATCGCCCGGTAATGTGCTGACGCTCACCAACGCGCCGAGCAAGGCGGGCAGACTGTATAACGTGTGCGGATCGATACCCATGGCCCAGGACGCACCCACAGGCGACTATAGCGACGTGGTTACCGCAACGCTTACTTTCTGAGAATGACGGAAACCATTTACCAGCCCACATTCGGATTTGCTCAGCCGTGCTTCCGATTGGGCATTTCCTAATGACTGCGGAGGATGCAGGCGGCGAGGTGATCACCGGCTGGCGCTATGTGCGTCAGCGAACGGTGTAATTCTTGCAAGAGGAAGATGATGTGCTCCTGATCTTTTAAAAGGCGTCACGCCATGTTGAAAAATTCCGTTTTACATCTCTCTTTTGCGGCGGCGCTGCTGGCGGCCTCCGGTATCGCGCTTTCAGCCACGACCTCCACCACGATTGCCGTATCGGCAGCCGTTTCAAAAGCCTGCACGATCAGCACGACAGCAGCACTTGCCTTTGGCACCTATGATCCGATCGGTGCGAATCTGACGGCCAACTTGTTGGCTACCGGCGCTGTCACCGTGGTCTGTTCCAAGGGATCAACAGGCTTGTCCATTGGCATGGATAATGGAACACATAGTGCCGGCTCTCAGCGCCAGATGGTACTCACCGGCGGAACCGCAACTGACATCCTGCTGTACGACATTTATCTGCCACCAAGTACTGCACCGGCAACGGCTTGCGCCACAACCGGGGGCACTGCCTGGAATACGACATCGCCCGGTGGTGTGCTGACGCTCACCGACGCTCCGACCAAGGTGGGCAGACTCTACAACGTGTGCGGATCGATACCCATGGCCCAGGACGCACCCACAGGCAACTACACCGACCTGGTGACCGCAACGCTTACTTTCTGAGAATGACAAAAATCATGAACAATTCAATAGTCATCAATTGTCTGGGTACGATGTTTTGCACCCTGGCCCTGCTCGTTCCGCAAATCGCCGGAGCAGCGGTCTGGGATGTCGACCCGGTGCGCATCGAACTCTCCCAGGAGCAGCAGACGGCCGCGCTCACCATCAAGAATGAATCGGACCAGCCGACCTCATTGCAGGTCCAGGCCGTCGCCTGGGCGCAAGAGGGCGGCAAGGATGTCTATACGCCGACCCGCGAATTGCTGGTGTCGCCGCCCATCGTCACCATCGCCCCGAAATCCGAGCAGGTGATCCGGGTCGCCTTGCGGCGTCAGGCGGATGCGTCGAAGGAATTGAGCTATCGCATCAACCTGCAGGAACTGCCACCGCAGCCACGAGAAGGATTCAATGGCGTGCAGGTGGCCCTGCGCATCGGCTTGCCAGTGTTCGTCCAGCCGGAAAAAGACCAGGCCGCGCCGAAGATGACGTGGAATGTGCAGCGCCTGCCGGATCATCAGTTGAAAGTCGGCTTGCAGAACCACGGCACAGCGCATGTGCAGGTATCCGACTTTGCCTTGTATCTGCCGGGCAGCGAGCAATCGATCGCCACCCAGGCCGGCTCGACTTACGTGCTGGCTGGCCAGAGCCAGGAGTGGCTGCTGAAAACGGGTTCCCTGCAAGTAGTTTCCGGCGGGCAGTTGCGCATCAAGGCCTACACCGATGCGGGCGATACCGAAACCCAACTTGTGCTGGACAAGCCGTGATCTCGCCGCACTCGTCCTGATCGGGGCACTTTCTTTCCCCTGCGCGGCGGCTGAATCCGGAAGCGGAACCTTGCCTGACTCCGGCCAGCCCGGCGCAAACGTCGCGCAGATTCCCGCCGCAGGCATACTCTCCTCGACCAATGAATATCAGGAACGGTTGCTGCTGGTCGATATCAACCGGCAGCAACTGGACCAGGCCGTGCTGGTGCTCGAGGACAAGGACGGCATGCTCTACCTGTGGAGCAAGGATCTGCTGCGCTGGCGCTTTCATCCACCCGAGGCCAGCGCTGCCATTGAATACCAGGGCGAACAATATTTTCCGCTGATCGCCCTCTCCTTCAGTACCTATATCTATGACCCGAAAGCGCTGACGCTGATGATCGAGGTACGCGCCAGCGCCTTCGACCCGACCCGGCTGACCACCCGCTACGACCACCTGCTGCCGCCGGTCAAGCCCACTCCCGGCGGGTTCTTCAACTACGACCTGTTCCTCGCCCACTCGGGCGATTCGACGCAGCGCTCGGGGCAGTTTGAACTGGGCTTTTTCAACGGCTCCGGCGTCGGCACCAGCAACCTGCTGGTGGATCGCCTCGGCGGCAATGCCAATGTCACGCGGCTCGATACCACCTGGACCCTCGATATCCCGGAAAAGTTGCGCACGCTGCGTCTCGGCGATGCCGTCAATGTGCCGGGCGCCTGGGGCCGCGCAGCGCTCTTCGGCGGGGTTCAGTACGGCACCAATTTCGCCACCCAGCCCGGCTTTGTGGCATTTCCACCGCAAAGCGCCGTGGGCCAGGCGGTATTGCCATCCACGGTGGACGTGTTCATCAACAACACGCTGGTGTCGCGCCAGAACGTGCCACCCGGGCCGTTCTCGATCAACAACCTGCCGCTGGTTAACGGCGCCGGTGAGGTGCAACTGGTGGTGCGCGATCTGCTGGGGCGCGAGCAGGTCATCGTCCGGCCGTTTTACGCCAGCCCGACCCTGCTGCGCGAGGGCCTGAACACTTTTTCCACCGAGTTCGGTGTAGTGCGTGAGAACTTCGGACTCCGCAGCAACGATTACGGCAGCTGGCTGGGTTCGGTCACTGCACGGCAGGGCCTGAGCGAGAATCTGACCGGCGAAGTGCATGCCGAAGTCATGGCATCGCAGGCGACCCTGGGCGCCGGCGGCGACTATCTGCTGCCGCAAATCGGCATGCTCAGCGGCTACCTGGTAGGCAGCCACGGCCAGAATGGCAACGGCGGCATGATGCTGCTGGGTGTCGACCGGCAAGCGATGCCCTGGAGTGTCGGCGTGCATACGCAACTGGCAAGCAGCGGTTTTGCCCAGGTCGGTCAGGCGCAACCGCTGCCGCCACCGATCCATTCGAGCAGCGTCAATCTGAGCTATGCCGGGGGCAACTGGGGTTCCATCGGCTTCGCCTACGTCGGGCAACACAATCGCGGCCGGGACGACACGCGCATCGCCACCCTGAGTTACAGCGCCTCGCTGGGAACCATGGGCACCTTCATGGTCTCCGCGCTGCACAGCTTTACCGGCGACAGGAGCACGTCCATTTTCGCCCTGCTCAGCCTGCCCCTGGACGGGGCGACCAACCTCAGCTTCAGTTCTCAGTCGCTCCGCGGTGGCAGTAACCCCAACAGCAACGATTTCACCACCAACCTGCAGCACAATCTGCCGATGGGCGAAGGCTCCGGCTACCGGCTGCAGGCTCGCGACAACGGCGACAGAGAGGCCTCCTATTCGCTGCAGAACAACGTCGGCACCTATACGCTGGCCGCTGCGCAGGCGCAGGGCAGCACCGCCACGCGCCTGAATGTTTCGGGCGGCGTGGCGTTCCTCGGCGGCAACGCCTTCCCGAGCCGCCGCATCGACCAGAGCTTCGCGGTGGTGCGCATACCGGATTATCCCAACGTGCGCATCCTCGCCGACAACCAGCCGGCCGGGCGCACCGATGCCAACGGCAATGCCCTGATTCCGCGCCTGCGTGCCTATGACATCAACGTGATTTCGCTCGACCAGCGCGACCTGCCGATGGATGCACAAATCGGCGCCGTCCGGGTCGAAGCGGTACCCTATTTCCACAGCGGCATCGACATGAAGTTCCCGATCAAGCGCTCGCGCGGCGCGACGCTCTCGATCCGGCTTGAAGACGGCCAGCCCCTGCCGGTCGGCGCGACGCTGCAGCAGGTCGGCAGGAATGAAGTGTTCCTGGTCGGCTATGCCGGCGAGGTGTATATCACCGGTCTCAATGCCACCAATCGGCTGATCGCGAACTGGAACAAGCAGGATTGCGAATTCGATGTGCAATTCAAGCCGGGTGCCGATCCCCTGCCGGACCTCGGCATTTTTATCTGTAAAGGAGTGCATCCATGAACCGGTTTCCACAGCGGGTACTATTGCGTGCCCCCCTGCTTGCTTGTGCCGCTTTGTTCGCCGTTCTCGCGCAACCCGCATGCGCAGCTTCCTGCACGATCTCCACGACCCCGGTCAGCTTTGGCATCTATGATGTTTTTGCCATGAACCCGAACAATAACGGCATCGGCAGCCTCACCCTCGTCTGCAGCACGGATGCCGGCAACGTCGCGTTGAGCACCGGCCAGAGCAACACTTACGCAGCGCGAGTGATGCGCAGCGGCGCAAACCCACTCACCTACAATTTATACACCAGCGCCGCGCGTACTAGGGTCTGGGGCGATGGGAGCGGTGGCAGCCGCGTGATGCGAGCGGCGGAGAAGGCCACCACGATCTTCAGTATCTACGGCCAGATCCCTGCCGGGCAGGATGCGGCGGTCGGCACTTATACCGACAACATCACGGTAACTATCACGTTTTGAATTTGCATCCGGATCAAGCGTTAGCCATGGATACGGTTCGCCCGATGATCGCGTCCCGTAATTTAGTGATAGCATTCACTTGTACACATTGCAATACAATGATCGAAAATGGAAACCACGACATTGACACTACGCGTTCCCTCAGAGATGAAGGAACAACTCGACAAGCTGGCTGACGCCACCCATCGTTCCAAGTCCTACCTGGCTGGCGAAGCGATTCGTCAATACCTGGATCTTGAGGCTTGGCAGATTGGTGAAATACAGCAAGCCCTCAAAGAGGCGGACGCCAATGATTTTGCGTCTGATGAAGAGGTCGACGCCGTCGTGAGAAAGCATGCCGGTTAAGTGGCTGCGTCGCGCACTGGAAAATCTGAGCGACGAAGCTGACTACATTGCCAAGGACAGCCCTCGCGCAGCGGGGGAATTCGTCAGGCACATGCGGGACAGTGCATCCACGCTGGCGGATCATCCCCATTTAGGACGCCCTGGCCGCATTACAGGCACTCGGGAACTGGTGGTGACGCGATTCTCGTACATCCTGCCCTATCGCGTACGCGGTGACACAGTGGAAGTATTGCGCGTCTTTCATACGGCCAGAAAATGGCCAAAGCGGATGATCTGACGCCACTCTGATCGCCAGTATCCGAATTTGCATCCCCTCCTCACAGCGGCCGCACCGTGAGCAGCAAGGGCCAGGGATACAGCCCCGGCTGTGTGTCCGAACTCAGGGTAAACCGAAAACTCAATTCATGTGTCAGGCCGGGCGGCTGCGTGCCGCGCTGCACGATGGCGCCGCCGTCATGGCCAAGCTGAACCAGCTCTCCCAGACCTTTGACCTGCACCGACTCGAACAGGTTGCCGACAGGATGAAACTGCATCAGATAGCCGGCGCGGCTGTTGGTACGCACAGAAAATCGCGATGCGACAGGAATCTCGATGTAGCCGCGCGCGATATCGGCCAGGCCGATCTTGAGTTCTGTCGCCTGGTAGTCCATGCGCACCCTGGCGCTGGCGACCACCGTGGCGGAAACCGCCAGGGCTGCGATTTTCTGCGCCGCTTCTGCTGCGTTCGAGATGACGGCCAGCGGAACCAGTGCGACCGCAGCCACCAGTGCGTAAGCAAGGAGCTTGCGCTGCATCTGCAAGCCGCCATCTACCTGGCTTCTGCTGGCATGGCCGGCCTGGATCAATTCCTCGCCAAGGCGCAAGCCACTTGCCGCCTGGCGGCGCAGGGCGCATTCCAGTTGCTCCGGCGTGATCTGGCCGTCCGCAACGAGAATCCTGCCCAGGGCGTACTGGCCCGCCCCGGCATTCTTGTCTCCCTGCGGTTGCCGGTGCAGGTCTAAGTTTACGTTGCGTTCGCGTCTTGTGAGCACGTTCTTCTCGATCAGAAGTTGAATCCGCTGGCGACCCTCAGGCGGACACTTCTGAACCCTGATGACTATAGGCCTTGTTGCGGTGTGCCCATTGTGCGCGCCATGGCCAGATTGATCTGTACGCTAGCGTCCAGACACGCTTGGAAGTTTCCTCCATGATGACAGATAAAGGTGATCCACCCATGCGATATGACTTCCTCCTCGGCAGCTTCTGGACCGGCTGGCGCCGCTGGGCTGCCTGGAGCCTGTGCGTCACAGCCGTCTGCCTGCTGGGTGTCCTGCGGATAACCACCGACGCCGATTTCACTTTCACATCCCTGGCGTTGCTGCCCGTGCTGGCGATTGCCTGGCTGGGCGGGATCAGAAATGGCTTGATGATGGCCTTTCTGGCGGCAGCCATGTGGGCGGTGGCCGATATTGTTTCAGAGCGGGAATTCAGCGCAAACTGGATTCCCTGGGCCAATGCCATCACGCGCCTGATGATGTACAGCCTGGTGGCTTTTCTTGCCGCCCAGGTGCATCGACTGCTGGAAAGGGAGCATCAGCACGCCACGCACGACGCCCTGACCGGACTGCACAACCGCCGTGCATTTCTCCAGGCAGGCGCTGCCGAAGTCGAACGCTCGAAACGTTATGGCTACGCCCTGGCCGTGATTTTTCTCGACCTGGACGACTTCAAGCAGCTCAACGACACGAAGGGACATGACGCGGGCGATACGGCCCTCCGGGTGACCGCCAAGGCGCTTTTAAGCGCCTTGCGTTCGAGCGATGGCGTTGCCCGCCTGGGCGGTGACGAATTCGCAATCCTGCTTCCCCAGATCAGTTATGCCGATGCCGTGGCGGCAGGCCGGAAGATTTTCATCGCGGTGAACCTCGCACTGCGGGACTACGCCCCGGTCAAAGCCAGCGTCGGCATCGCCTGGTTCGAAAAAGCCGACCGTCTGTTTCCCGAGATGCTCAAGGCCGCCGACGACTTGATGTACGAGGTCAAGGAAAGCGGCAAGAACGACCTGCGCTCGCGCAGCTTCTAATCAATGGGCAGCCTGGCGGTGACCATCAGCACATCGGCGCTGCCGTCCGCTTGCGCGGGCCAGGGATCGAAGCGCTTGAGTTGCCGCAATGACGCGAGAACCCTGTGATCCCTGCCCGAGTTTCCCGAACCCTGGCTCAGTTCGACGTCTCTTAACGCGCCGTCCCTGAGGATGGCCAGGGTCACCAGCATGCTTTCTTCACGTTTGGCAGCAATGAATGCGGCCGCCGATCGGCCCTTGAGTTGCGCGCGGAGGTCCTTGAGATACGCAGCCAGCACAGGTGTGCTTTCAGTCGCTGCGACAAACCATTTGCGTTCGCTGTGCTGATAACGATCGAGCCGCTGCCAGAGTTGTTTCTCGAAAATCGCGTCCTTATCGAGAGAGGCAAGTGCCGCCTTCTTCATATTGACTGGCACTCGCACCCCAGACCCAACTACGGGCACCAGCACCCCAGACCCCACTGCGGGCACTGGCGGCGCAGCAGGCCGGAGCGTCACCGCAGGGCCAAATCTTGCGGCTGGCCCGGACAGGCGCTGGTGCCAGTCCAACACCACCTGCCTATCCGGCGTGACGCCCAACTCGCCCCTGGCGTGAATTTCGGCCATGCGCACGATGGCGGGCTGAAATCCGGCACGGGCCGCATCGCGATAATACTGAAGCGCTGCGGCCTGGTTTCGCGGCACGCCCAGACCTGATTCATACATCCGGGCGAGGTTCACCGTCGCTTCAACAGATCCCAGAGCCTGTGCCTTGGAGAACCAGTCCAGGGCCAGCTTGTAATTGACGTCCACGCCATGCCCATCGGCATACAGGGTACCCAGTACATTCTGGCTGAAAGGATCGTCCTGGCTGGCGGCAATTTTGAACTCCGCGAAGGCCGCCGTGTAATCGCCGCGACGGTAGGCCGCGATGCCCTTCTCGATATCTCCTTCGGCCGCGCCGCAAGTCAGCGCGACCAGGAGCAAAGCGCTACCAGCCGTTGTGCAGAAAAGCCGCCGCAGGAGCAATCGCTTCATGGATCGAAAATGCCCAGGTGCAGAATGAATCGTGCGCCCGGGCATTGGGTGTTGCGCGTCAGTGATGCGACGATCACATGGCAGTCCGTGTTCCCACGATTTCGACAACGACGCGACGATCCGGCTGCAGGCAGGCGATGACCTTGGCGCTCTTGGCACCCTTGCATTCGTCGGCCTTGGTGACTGGCTGTGTCTCGCCCCGGCCTTCGGTCTGCAGGCGGTTTGCAGGAATTCCCTTGCTCATCAGGTAGGCCTTGACTGCCTCTGCACGAGCTTCGGACAGATGCTGGTTATAGGGTTCCGAACCGAAACGGTCGGCATGGCCCACCGCCACGATCACTTCCGGGCTGATGTCCTTGGTCTTGACGACGAATTCATCAAGCGCCGTCCGTCCCGCGGGTCGCAGCACCGCCTTGTCGAAATCGAACAGCGTATCGGCATCCAGCGTCACTTTCTGGGCTGCGGGCTTGGCGACGGGCGCCTGGACGGCAGCCACCACGATCGGCTTCTTGGCCGGTTCGGCCATCTTGACGGCAGGTACAGCACCATCCGAGTCGCACTCGTTGGGCGTCTTTGCCGCGGGACCGGTGCCATTGTGCCAGCACAGGCCGTAGTTGCTGCGCACAATGGTGCCGCGCGAGTCGCCGAGATAGCCTGTGTCTGCCGGATTGATTTGAGCCTGTGCGGTGCCGGACAGGAATGCCAGCGCAAGAGCGCACGTTACGGCCAGACTGATCTGCTTCTGTTTCAAAGTATTTGTCATGATGATTTCCGATCCCCTATTGATGCAAATTCCGCTTTGCCCGGATTCTTCAAACTGCCCGCAAGAGCGGTGAAATGCAGGCAGTGGCTACCATTGATCTGAACCAGACATTGCCGTCATCATCAACCGAATCAAACATGTTCTCTGTGCGCTAGCGCGCACAACGCCAACACACAGACTTGGGTTACCTGAATGCGATATGTTCGCTGACGCACGGACTGCGCATCGCGCAGGGTTCATGCTTTCTTCCAAACTTGTCCTTATCACTTTTGGGGAAACACACATGAACCTGAAACCGTTTGTCCTGCTGCTCCTGGCCGCGTTCTTCTCGTTTTTCTCTTTGGCACAAGCCCTGACAGCCGGCATTGCTCCGGATGTCCTGGTCAAGACCGTCACCAACGAGGTTTTGCAGGTCATCCGCAGCGACGCCGGCAACAGCAAGAAGACCATGGAGTTCATCGAAACCAGGGTGCAGCAGCACTTCAATTTCGTGCACATGACCCAGCTTGGCGTCGGACGCGACTGGAAAAACGCCAGCGCGGCGCAACAGAAGCAACTGGCCGAGGAATTCCATGCCTTGCTGGTCCGTACCTACGCCAAGGCGCTGACCGAGTACAAGAACCAGACCATAGAATTCAAGCCCTTCAAGATGAATGCAGGCGATACCGAAGTCAAGGTGCGCACCCAGGTGGTCCAGGCAGGCAGCAAGGCGATTCCGCTGGATTATTTCCTGGAGATCTCGCCCACGGGATGGAAAGTCTTTGATATCGAGGTCGACGGCATCAGCCTGGTGATCAATTATCGCGAATCGTTCGCTGCCGAAGTACGTACCGGCGGCATCGACGGACTAATCAAGTCCTTGCAGGGCAAGAACAAGACGCACGTGACTGCAAACAAGAAGTAAGCAGGACAAGCGCTTGCGCTGATGGCCACTGATGGACCGCTGCTGGGCAGTGGCTCGATCAGCGACTTGTAACGCTCGCTCCCTTACCGGTCCTCGAAAAATCGGACGGCGTTCCTCCGTATCTGAAAATACGTCAATTGGCGTATATCTTCATCTCAATTCAAATCCTATATTGCAAAGCAACATGCAGATTATTGTGTTGCTTCTGCTGTATTGGAGAGTGGGAGAGTGCGACGGTGAGGTCGTTCTATCGTCGCCATTGATTGGGAGATCGAACATGCAAGCACTCCAACGACACGACCCGCACCAGAACCACCTTCTCGACGCCCTGCCGCCCGAGGAATACCGGCATCTGCTACCCGATCTGGAACTGGTGCCGATGCTGCTTGGTCACGTACTGCATGATTCCGGCGGAAAGATGCGGCACGGCTATTTCCCTACGACCGCCATCGTGTCCCGGCTCTACATCCTGGCAGATGGCGCCTCGGCGGAAACCGCCGTCATCGGCAACGAAGGCATCGTCGGGGTCTCCATCTTCATGGGTTGTGAAACCTCGACCTCCCAGGCCGTGGTACAAAGTGCCGGCCATGCATACAGGCTGCCGGCGATGCTGCTGAGAGCCGCTTTCAATCATCCTGGTAAGTTGCAGGACTTGCTGCTGCGATTCACCCAGTCGCTGATGACGCACATGGCGCAGACGGCGGTGTGCAACCGGCATCACACCCTGGAGCAGCAACTCTGCCGTTGCCTGCTGCTGAGACTCGACCGCCTGCCTTCCAACGAGCTGGTCATGACGCAGGAGCAAATCGCCAACATGCTCGGGGTTCGCCGCGAAGGGATTACGGAGGCTGCCGGACACTTGCAGCAGGCCGGGCTGATCGAGTACCGTCGTGGCCACATCACCGTGCTGGATCGCACCCGGTTGGAAGCGAAAGTATGCGAATGCTACGCGGTAGTGAAGAAAGAGTCCGATCGTCTGCTACCGGAACCTCATCCTCAAGAAATCGAACTTCCCCGAGCCAGCGCAGGAACGCTGCCCAGGTCAGCCGCAGGCAATTCGACCGAAACCGATATCAGGGCGAAACCAGACCCGTACGAATGGCATATCGGGCAAGGTCGACCACATTGTGCAAATCGAGCTTCCTCATGAGGTTACGCCGATGCGTGCTGACAGTTCGGGAGGAAACGTGCAATTCATTGGCGATTTCCGGTGCGGTTCTGCCCTGAGTCAGCAGCGCGGCCACCTGTAGTTCACGCTTCGACAAGGAAGAATTGCCGAGCGTCCCCGAGCTGGGGCGTTTCACCTGCAAGCTCCGTGTCATCTGCGCGACGACATCGATGGAGAGGTAGCGGCGTCCCTCGAACACATTGCGTATGCCCTGCGCCAACTCGATGCCAGCCGCCGACTTGGCGATGTAACCCAGGGCCCCGGCATCGATCATTTGCTGGATGGTTCCCTGATCCAGATGGGTGGACAGCGCCAACACCTTGATGGCAGGTTGTTTTGCCAGCAGTCGACGTGTGGTTTCTATGCCTGACAGACCTGGCAAGGCGACATCCATGACCACCACGTCAGGCGCCAGCTCTTCCGCCATTCGCAATGCAGACTCTCCGTCGCCGGCTTCGCCAACGATCCGCATGTTGTTATCCTGCTCCAGGACGACCCGTAGCGCCTCCCGGACCAGGGTATGGTCATCGACCAGCAGAATCCGGATCATGAGGGCTGTAACGCCTGCATTGCAATGGCATAGGGCATCGACAGGGTGATCCTGCTGCCACCGCCAGGGCTGCTATCCACATCCATTTGGCCTCCGATGCTGGTAATGCGTTCGAAGATGGAACTGAGGCCGAAGCTGTGTTGCCCCGCCAATGCTTCGCGGAATGTGCCGGAATCGAAACCGCAGCCCGCATCGCTCACCACAAGCATCAGCCGGCTGTCATCGCGCTGGAGGAATAAACCGGCTTCTCCGATCTTGGCATGCCTGGCCACATTGATCAGGAGTTCGCGGACAGAACGATACAGCACGACCTCGACGACTTCGACCAGCGCTATGGGTTCTCCGGCTTCCTTGATCGCCACGCTGAGACCATAGGTACGATGCATTTCATCGCACAACCATTTCAGCGCCGGCGCAAAGCCGAGGGTACGCATCACCGGTGGGCTCAAGTGCCGGGTGATCGTTCGCACGGATTGGTCAGCCTTGTCTACCAGCGCCACAATCTCATCGATTGAAGGCTTGGGCGCGATCCTGACCAGCGTCGTCAGCTTGATCTTGACCACGGCCAGCAACTGGCTGAGGTTGTCATGCAGTTCTTGCGCCAGCATGCGCTGCTCGCGTTCCTCGGTCATGGTCAACTGCGCCGCAAGTTTTCGCAAACTGGTTGTTCTGACATTCACCTGCCGTTCAAGCTCGTATGCCATTTCCAGCAATTGGTTCTCGGCCAGCTTCTCGTTGGTGATGTCGCTCAGAATGCCATTCCATAGCACCGAGCCGTCCGGTTGGCGCAGCGGCATCGCCCGGCCACGAACCCATTTGATCTTGCCGTTTTTGGAGCGGATGCGATGATCATGGTCGTACAGGCTGAGACCGGCTTCGGATCGTTGCACCGCTTCCAGCTGAGCTGCGCGATCCTCCTGCAGGATGGGCTCGCTCAACAAGGCCGCATCCCTCATTGCCTCGGCGGCAGTAACCCCGAAGATATCTTCGATGCCACTGCTGAAATAACTGAATTTCGATTCTCCGACAACCGTTTTCTGGTATTGGTAGACCGCACCGGGAATGGCGGAAGTCAGAGATTCCAGTTGTTCATGAAATAACTTGAGAGATTCTTCTGCCTGTTTGCGCGCACTGATGTCATTCAGTGTGATTCGGGAGAATACTTTTCCATGGGTGACTTTGTCGACAGATGACTCCAGGTGCACCCAGAACGGGAGGGCCTCGCCACACACCAGGCGTACCATGCGCAGCTCACAGGCTTGAGATTCGCCCGACGCTTTGAGTTGGCTGCAATGCTGGTAGTAGCGATCCTGATCATCGCGATGGATGAAGCGGGTAATGGGCTGATTTACCAGCGCATGCTGCGACATCCCGAGCAGGTCAGCCGCCTTTCGGTTGGCTTGCAGAATCAGTCCTTGCTCACTGAGGGTGCAATAGCCGACCGGTGCCAGATCATAGAGGTCGCTATAGCGGGCTCTCTCGGACTCCAATTCGAGTTGGGACAGTTGTAACGACCTGTTCTGCATCTCCAGTTCAATCTGATGCACTTGCAATTCATGCAATAACCGTTGGGCATCGACTTCTTCCGGGAATGCCTGCGGGGCTTGTTGCGCCAGGCGCACTTCGGCACTCTGACGCAATTCAAGGGCGCTCGGTCTTCTGCTGTTCTTGGCCATTACACCTCACGCTTGGGTTAACGCCTGCCTTGCAGGCTTTGCCAATCCGTCACAGTACGCCCTATCGCGTTGATAAGCTAAATTAATTCACTTCAACTCGCTACCGGGTTGCGCGGCAGTGCCGATCCTGCTGCCGGTTTCTGATTCAGCCATTGCAACACCAACGCAAACAGAACCTCCGGGGCATAGGGCTTCATCAGGAAGTCATTCATGCCCGCTTCTAAACAGTGTGCCTTGTCCTCGACAAAGACATTGGCCGTCATGGCCAGAATCGGTGTTTGAGCATACCCGGCAAGCTGCCGTATCTGTCGGGTCGCATCCAGCCCGCCGAGTTTCGGCATCTGCATGTCCATGAGGATCAACGCATAGCACGTCTCGCGCGCCATGGCGACTGCCTCGGCGCCGTCCGCCGCCGCATCGACGACAAGACCGACGGCTTCCAGTTGAACCTGCGCCACTTCCTGGTTCAAGGGATCGTCGTCCACCACCAGAATGCGGCAGCCCTGGTAACGCTGCCGGATAGCGCTCCTCGGATTCGTCCAGTGTCTTGGCTGCTTCACTCATTTTCGCGGCTTCCGTGTTCATCACGCAGCGAATCTTAGGAACAAGTCTGTGGCCATTCTGTGCGTTGGCAAACATACGGCTTGCTGAATCATCGCCATAATCGAAGGGTGCAGCCCAATTTCCGGGATGACCTGCTCTCAAAGGATTTCGATGATGGCCCAACCTTCTCAGGCACAACATCCCGATGCAAAGGAGTCGGCCGCAGATTCCGAACGCGATCAGATCAGCCAGAATATTGAGGCCGTGTTTGACTTCTATACCCGCGAAGACAGCAAGATCAGCCGCTCGCAACGGATTCTCGAACGCATCAGCCTGTATATCGGACAGCCGGTTTTTCTGGGCATCATCCTGCTGTTTATCGCAATCTGGATGCTCGCCAACGATTTTTCCCGCTTGCTTGGCTGGGTCGAATTCGACCCTGCACCTTATTTCTGGCTGCAGGGCATTGTCGGCCTGGCCGCATTGCTGACCACGACCATTGTGCTGATCAAGCAGAATCGATTCGCCAAGCTCGAAGAGCAGCGGGCGCATCTCGACCTGAAGGTCACTTTATTGACCGAGCAGAAGGCCGCCAAGCTGATCGACCTGCTGGAGGAGTTGCGGCGCGATTTGCCCAATGTCAAAAACCGCCATGATCCCGAGGCGGACGCACTGCTGCAATCGATGAATCCGGATCTGGTGCTGGCCGCCCTGGATGAGCGCAACGACCCACAGGTGCGCCCGGCATCCGCTGAAGAAGCCTTGGCAGATGAGCCGGTCACGATGCCGGATTCAGAGTCCGGCACTCCCCCTGCAAAATAAGTACCGCGGTTGCAGGGGGCAGGGCTGAATTATTCGCCGTGCGCGATTTTCTTGATGTCTTCCTTCAGGTCACCAAATCCTGCCTGAATTTTGCCGCCGGAATTTTGAATCTTTCCTTTCAGTTCCAGATCTTTGTTGCCCGTCACCTGGCCGGCGACTTCCTTGATTTTGCCTTTTGCCTGTTCGACACGTCCTTTGGCTTGGTCCTTGTTCATGATGCTCTCCTAATCACGATTGATGAAGCTCACATCTGCAAGCCACCCATTGGCTCACAAACCAAGCCTAACAATCGAACGGACGAAACTCTGTGCGTTGACGAACACAACGAAACATTCCATCAGCCCGAGACGTGAGCACAGTGTGGGTTGGCGTACAGACGATTGCCGCCACCTGAGTAACATGCCAATACATGGACAAGGTACTGACCGAATAGCAGCGGTCGGATACCTCGCCTGATTCCCAATCGCGACTTTTGAAAAAGGACATCCAATGCTATACACAATCGCCGTCGTTTTAATCGTGCTCTGGTTGCTCGGGCTGGTCACGGCAAACACCATGGGAGGCTTCATCCACGTCCTCGCCGTGATTGCCATTGTCGTGGTTTTGCTGAGGATCATCAGCGGACGCAGAATCATCTGATCTCGTCTGACCTTCTGCAAGCGTCAGAAGTTATTTGCCCTTTTTTGAATTTGCATTCCGGATCAGGTGCCGGCAATCGCTATCGCTTCCCGGGCCGGCATCGATCATCGGAATCAGCATCAGCAATGGATTGATGATGCCCAGCGCGATTGCGCCAAGGCCATGCACCGCGACCCGTCCCTTGTCCACGCTGACCTTGGGCCTGGCAAAGCTGCCGCGAATATAAATCGGGCTGCGTAAAGCCAGCGGGCTGGTATTCTTGGTGTTCTGATTGAGCGTCAAATCCAGCGTCTCCTGGCCCAGATCGATGCTGCCGGTCGCAGCAATGGTGGTCACCTCGGTGTCGAAAATCAGCGCGATGGCGTGCATGGTGCCTTCCCTGATATTGAAATCGGCCACCCCGCAGCGTACCTTGATGAGCTTGTCGCCGCTGACCTTGAGTACCATCATTTCCCAGAGATGCAGGCCGGCCCTTTCCATCATCAGCTTGCTGATCTCGCCACCGTCAATCACCAGTCCGAGTTTGCCGTTGGAACTCGCCAGCATGCGCCCCACCGAATTGCCTTTCCCTGTGACATCGACGCTGCCATAGACCTGGCCGAAACTGGTTCTATTCGGCTCGATCGTCGGAAACAGCTTGGCGAGAATGATTTTGCTGGCTTTCACCTGGATGTGCGCCCGGATCGGATCCTGCTGTCCATCCAGAGAGATCACGGCATTGAGGTGTCCCCCGGCCAGACCGAAATCGAGGGGGTCGAGCCTCAGGACAGAATCGCGCAAGCTCAAATGCGTGGCCAGGTCTTCCAGCGGCAATTCCTTGGGGCGCCGGAAGGTTTTGGCATGGTAGCTCACCTCTGCGTCTACACTGTCCCAGCGGTCGGTATGGAACTGCAGGTCCGGCAGCACACGCAGCGGTACTGGCTGGTCGTTCGAGATCTTGGCCTGCCGTGAACCGATCAGTGGCCCGATGTCTTCAATATCGAGCAAGGTGGACACCATCTCAGCCTGGAGTGCCGGGCGTATGCCGCCGGTAACCACTTGCAAGCGGCCGGCGATGTCGCTGTTGCCGACCCGGCCGGAGAATTTCTCGTAGCGCCAGGTATTCCCCGCGTGCAACAGATGACCCTCGATCGAATAGGCGCGCGTCGCCGGAAACGCGATGCCGAGCAGCGGAAAAAGTTGTTCCAGGCTCTTGCCGCGCAGGACAAGATGCACGTCCACGGCGGTGAACTTGAGCAGGCTGGTGATGCTGCCATCCATCTGGACACCGGTGTGGCCAACACGGGCATCGAGTTTCAGCGGATAAGGCGTGTCTTCGTCACGCAGGGCCAGCACCGCTCCGCCGCTGCCGCTGGCATTGAGTGGCAGGCCTTTGTATTGCCCTTGCGCAGTGAACATGACGCCGGCAACGGACTGATTGGCGTTGGCGGTCGAGAGTTCGGCACGGATGCTGGTCTTCTGTTCGGGATCGTCATAACTGAGCGCGCCATGATCCAGGCTCAGACGGCCGATCTGGATGCGTTCGGCTTCGTCCTGCTGCTTGAGATCCAGCAGCCAGTTCTTGCGACCCTCCGGGCCGCGTTCAAGGAAAACGCTGGGGCGTTCAAGGTGAACTTCCGGGAATACGACGTTCTGCCTGAGCAGTTGCGGCAAATCCAGCGCGATGTCCACCGCATCAGCAGAAACCATCTGTTTTTCCCTGGCCCAGTCCGGATTTGCAAATTGGACTCCGGTCGCGTGAACTCGCGTCAAAGGCCAGTGGAATTCCACCTTCAGGTCGCCCTGAATCGCCAGAACCCGGCCGGTGCTTTCCAGTGTTATGCGCTCGATCGGCGCACGCAGCCAGTTCCAGCCAAAAATGGCGACAAACAGGACAGCCAGCACAACCGGGGCAAGCACTATCCCGACGATGCCAACAATCCATTGCAGCGAACGAGACAGTGCCATGGTGATCCGTATGCAGTGCGAATGTTGCCGGTGATTATCCGTTCCCGCCAGGTGCCTTCCGTTCGTTCCCGTACATACCCGGCCAGCGATTTGATTTAGCTTGCCACCCATGAAACCGACCACCCATCCGCTCACACCTGCCACCAGCCAAGTTATGGCGGTGCCTGAAAGCGTCGGACGCGCGGCGGCTGACCTCCTCGAACAGGCACTGGCCCTGCTCGGCTTTATTGGCGAAACCGCGCTGGCGCTGGCGGGATGCATCGCGCATCCGCGGCGCATCCGCTGGCGCCCCATCCTCTACAACATCCGCAGCGCCGGATTCGACGCCCTGCCCATCGTCGGTTTGCTGTCGTTCCTGCTCGGGGTCGTGGTCGCCTACCAGGGTGCCGACCAGCTCCGGCAGTACGGCGCCAACATTTTTGTCGTCGACCTGGTTGGCCTGTCCATGCTGCGCGAATTTGCACCCCTGATCACGGCCATCATCGTTGCCGGGCGCTCCGGTTCCGCTTATGCCGCGCAAATCGGCACGATGTCGGTCACCGAGGAAATCGACGCCCTGCGCACGCTCGGCATCGCCCCGCTGGAGCTGCTGGTGCTGCCGAAAATCTTCGCGCTGCTGGTGGCGCTGCCCTTGCTGACGGTGTTTGCAGACGCTCTCGGCGTACTCGGCGGCATGCTCATGGCGAGCGCGCAGCTGGGGGTCGGCACCACCGAGTTTGTTGACCGCTTTGGCAAGGCCGTCAGCGTGACCGCCTATCTGATCGGCATCTGCAAGGCGCCGGTGTTCGCAGTCATCATCGCCGTGGTGGGCTGTTTCCAGGGCTTTCGCACCCACGGCGGCGCCGACAGCGTCGGCCGCCAGACCACGCGCAGCGTGGTCCAGGCTATCTTCCTGGTGATCGTGGCCGATGCGCTGTTTTCGGTCGCATTCAGCGCACTGGATCTCTGACATGAGTCCGGCGGTCATCGAGATCAGCAAGGTGTCGACGCGCTTCGGCGACCACGTGGTGCACGACAAACTCGACCTGAACGTGCAGCGCGCGGAAATATTCGCCCTGATCGGCGGCAGCGGTTCCGGCAAATCGACACTGCTGCGCGAAATGATCCTGCTGCAGCGTCCGGACTCGGGCACCATCCGGGTGCTGGGCGTCGACTTGCACGACCTCGGCAGCGCACAGGCGCTCGCGCTGCGACTGCGCTGGGGCGTGATGTTCCAGCAGGGCGGCCTGTTCGGCTCGCTCACCGTCACAGAGAATATCGGCCTGCCCCTGCGCGAGCACCGCCAGCTCGACGATGCAACGGTCGACGCGGCCGCTGTGGCCAAGCTGGCCTTGACCGGTCTCAACGCCGAAGTCGGGTTGCAGTATCCCTCCGAACTCAGCGGCGGCATGCTCAAGCGCGCAGCGCTGGCACGTGCGCTGGCGCTCGACCCGGAACTGCTGTTTCTCGACGAGCCGACCGCCGGTCTCGACCCCCACAGCGCCGGTGGCGTGGACCAGTTGGTGCGCGAGTTGCGCGACCAGTTCGGCCTGACCATCGTCATCATCACCCACGATCTTGATCTGCTGTGGCAACTTGCCGACCGCGTCGCCGTTCTCGCCGAGGGAAAGGTGCAGGGTGTCGGCTCGATGTCCGAGCTGTCGCAAATGAACCATCCCGCCATCCGGCAATTTTTCGACGGCCCGCGCGCGCGCGCCGCCCAGGCGCAAGCCGAAGAACAAATCACCGGGAACAGCAGGAGGCCATCATCGAAACCAAAGTGAACTATGCGCTGGTCGGCGCCTTCGTCCTGATCTTGGGTACCGTGCTGGTCGTCGTTGCGCTCTGGCTTGCCGCCGGTGGCGCTTTGCGGAATCAATATGACCTGTACCAGGCAGTCGAGGACGAGTCGGTGGCCGGACTGAATCTGAACGCACCGGTGAAGTTCAACGGAGTCGATGTCGGCAAGGTGCGGCAAATACGGCTTGATCCGGTCAACCCGGCGCGGGTGATCCTGCTCTTCGCCATCGAGCGCGGCACGCCAGTCAAGGAAGATACGGTTGCCGTACTGAAAACGCAGGGATTGACGGGTATCGCCTATGTCGAGCTCAGCGGCGGCGCGCAGGATGTGCCACTGCTGCGCACGACAAGCGGCAACGCGTATCCGGTCATCCAGACCAAACCCTCGCTCAGCGCCCGGCTCGAAAACGTGCTCACGAGCGCGCTGGCGAAGCTGGACAGCACGACAAGCAACATCAACGCCATTCTCAGCAATGAAAATCGTGTGGCATTCAGCAGTGCCCTGGCTGACATCGCCACGCTTTCACGCACGCTCGCCGCGCGCAAGGATGCACTCGATGCTGGCATCAAGCATGCTGCCCGGACTTTCGCGAATACGGCAGATGCCACGGCGCAACTCGGTCCCGTGATCGAGCGCATCGGACACAGCGCCGAAGCCGTCGAAAAAATGGGCAATGAAGTGGCCCGAACCAGCGCCGGTGCCGGAAAAACCTTCAACTCGTTCGGTGCCGACCTGAATCGCTTTACTGCGGAAACCCTGCCCGAACTCGAACGCCTGCTCGGCGAACTCGGCGTCCTGTCGACGTCGTTGCGCCGCCTGAGCGAACAGACGGAACGCAATCCGTCCGGTCTGCTGTTTGGCCACGGGCAGGTATCTGAAGGACCGGGAGAATCTTCAACCGGAACACCAGGAGGACCAGGCCGGCCATGACCCACTCAATCCACCCACGACTTTGCCAACTCGGCGCCATCCTGCTGCTCCTGGCGGGCGGTTGCAGTTCACTGCGACCGCCGACTCCGCTGCCAGCATTTTATTCATTCGACAATGCGTCCGGCACAGCCCCGGCGACCGCGCAGGCAATGGCACCCAGGCCCACGACCGGCCCCACGCTGATCGTCAATCCGCCGCATGCGGCCGCGGGTTTCGACAGCCAGCGCATCATCTTCGTGCGCACGGCACACCAGCTCGAGTATTACGCACACAGCGAGTGGGTCGATACGCCGGCGCGCATGCTCGCACCGCTGATCATTGCCGCAGTAGAGAACGGCAGCACCATCCGCGCCGTCATCCTGACGCCGAGCGCCGCGGTTGGCGATCTGCGCCTGGATACCGAGATCATCCGGCTGCAGCATGAGGTCGGCAGCCTGCCCGGCCGGGTGCGGTTCACGTTGCGCGCTTATGTCGTGGACAACGCGACGCGCCGGGTGCTGGCCGGACGCGAGTTCGATGAAAGCGTGGTGGCCGAGAGCGAGACTCCCTACGGCGGCGTCGTTGCAGCGCATCGTGCGGTGCAGGCCGTCCTGGTGCAACTGGCCAGCTTGTGCAATGAGGCGGCCAGCACCTGGCGCCCGCCAAAGGCCGATCCCCGTTAAGTGCTCCAGCGAACGGAACGATGCTCGCGCCGGTGCTAGTGTTGGTCTCTACTTAGCCCCATCGGCAAAGACAACACAAGGAAAACACGACCATGACTGCCACCGCACAAATGAACACCCAGGTTACCCAACTGTACACCGCACTGTTTTTCCGTGCACCTGACGCCACCGGCCTGGCTTACTGGACCGCCAAGATGGACGGCGGCAGTACCATGGCGCAAGTCGCCGTCGACATGTACAACACCGCCCCGGCACGCGTCACCTATCCGTCGAGCTTCAGCAACGACCAGATCATCGAGACCTTTTACAGCAACACGCTGGGTCGAACGCCGGATGCGGAAGGCAAAACCTACTGGTCTACCCAGCTGAACACCAAGACCGTTGGCGAGGTCATCGGCGACATGATTACTGCTGTCGTCAACTTCCCCGGCAGCGGGGCCGCGGCCGGCCTGACTTCCCAGTCCCTGTTCAACAACAAGGTCATGGTGGGCGAACACTTTGCCGAAGTACTGGGCAGCGATGACATCACCCTGGCGAACAATGCGCTTGCCAGCGTCACCAGCGATGCGGCCTCCGTGATCACGGCCAAGGCGGCGAATACCGCCGCGGTCACCCCGGCCACTGCACAAGGCTTCACGCTCACTTCCGCTGCCGACACGGGTTCGTCATTCACCGGCACTGCAGCGAACGAGACTTTTACCGGTACCTACGATGCGGCAGTGACCGATACCTTCAACGACACCGATATGCTCAATGGCGGTGGCGGCACCGACACGCTGGATATCTCGCATCTGTTCGATGTGTCCATCACCCCGCCTGACGTGCTGTGGACGGGAATCAGGAATATCGAAAAGCTGGTGATCAACACCACCGGCGGTGGTGCGCAAACCATCACCACCGGTGCCCAGTTCGAAGCCGCATTCCATGGCAACGGCGTTACCGGAGTCGATCTGACGACCAAGACAACCGGTGCGGGCGCGATTGACATCAACATGACTTCGTTCGGCGGAACGGCAACACTCACCACGACCTCCATTGCCGGGGCGCAGACCATCATCACTGGCACTGGTGCGGCCAGCGTGACCGCAGAGTCCGGCGCCGGGGCGATCACCGTCCAGGGTGTCGGCCTGACCACCGTAACCGCCACCACCACGGGCGATGGCGCACAAACCATCGGCGATGCGGGCGGCAATGGCGCCAATCTGATCATGGTGACAGCCACCGACAATTCGGGTGCGCAGACGATTACGAGCACCAGCACCAGCGCTGCCACGGTGAACGCCACCTCTACTTCAGGTCCGCAGACGATCGAAACGGGCGCGGGTGCCGATACCATCACGGCCAAATCGGCAGCAGGAACCAGCAATACGATCACCACCCACGCCGGCAACGACACCATTTCAGCCGGCCTGGGCGACGACCTGATCACCGGCGGAACCGGCGCAGATTCGATCACGGGCGGCGGCGGCACCGACACATTTGCGTTTGGCGCCGACGGTTCGATCATCGGGGTGTACATGGACATCATCAGTGACTTCAACGTCGCCGGCGCCGACATCCTCAACTTCGGCGCATCCACCAGCGTGCTGGCAGCCGATGCCTCCGCCCTGGCGGCGGGCACCAACGTGCAAACCTCTGCCGCCGGCATGATCACCTTTCATGCCGCGGACAACAGTCTGGCGCTGAAGATTGTTGCACTTCAAGCCGACGCCGAACTCGATGTGGCCGGTTCGGTCGCGATGTTCGTCGACAGCGGCAATACCTACGTCTATTACGCCGGCACGGCGATTGGCAATGCCGATGACCAGCTGGTCCAGCTCACCGGCACCACTTCCCTGCTCTCGATCACCGGTGGATCTACCGTAAGCATGGCCTGATTACCGCGAGGGCGCCAGACCCGGCGCCTCGCTCTTCGTCATCCTTTGCAGAATCGACGCTTGCGTTTCACGGGCAGCACCTGCAAACGGCCCCCCTGCCTGGACCGCCTGTTCAATCAATCTCAGCGCTTCGTCATTGCGCCCCTGGTCCGAGAGGATCTGGGCCAGGTTGTTGAGCACTACCACTGACTCCGGATGCCGCTCCAAAGCCTGACGCAACAGAGCCTCTGCATCGCGGAGCATCCCATTTTCGTAGTAGCTATTTGCCAGAGCGATGCTCGCCGTCAGATTGTCCGGCCAGCGCTGCAGAAACGCCTGATAGGCCTGCCTGACGGCAACAGCATCACCCACCCTTGCCATGGCGCTGACGGCCGCCAGATAACCCGATTCGGTAGCCGTGACGGGGATGCGTCCGGGCGGCAGAGTGACCATGGCCCAGTAATTCCCCTTCCTCCAACTGTATTCAAGAATCGTGAACGGCACGGCCAGGCTCCGGCTCTCCCCTGAGCGCAAGTGCAGCTCCCCTGCCGGATAATCGAAGCCAGCCACCACGGCGTAGTGCCAGTTGGCGAAAGGCCCGATGCCATTGTTCTGGAGCAGGATCACCGGATTGCCGGCTGCCACTTCGCGCAGCAGGTCATCGAAACGCGGCGCCAACGGGTAGGAGACGATGCCGTAGCGACGTGGCGCGGAAAGCATGTCGGCCTGCAGGCTGCCCTGCCGTGCAGCAAGATAAATCTGATCGACCAGTTCCTCGGGACTGGTCTTGACCCCGGCATAAACGAGGGTTGTCGCCAGGGCGGCGGGGCCACACTGGTAATCCTGTTGCGGGAAAAATGGCACTTCGGCCAACTCGATCCGGTGGGCGACCCCCGCCGGCCAGGCGTCGCGCAGTCCCATGGTCTGCGGCACCAGTGAGGCGCAGCCGGACAGCAGCGCGAGCATGAAAAAAGCGCTCGCTGCGAGGCGAACGCTTTGGGTGCAATTCAAAAGCTGCTGAATTGCCGGCTGCATATTTCTATGCATGCGCAGGGTTTAGCACCCTAGACCCAACTACGGGCACTAGCACCCTAGATCCAACTGCGGGCACTAGCGGCGGAACGCGAAATACCAGATGAAGAAGACCACCAAAATCAGTACCACCAGGCCATCTCCGCCTGCAGGTACGGCATTGACCTGGCCGGCGAGCGTGTGCACTTCCTCATCGGTCATGGCTGCCAGACGTTCCGTGGCCGCAGTGGCGTCAAGCCCCAGCGACTGGAATTCGCTGACGGTCGAGGCGCGGTTCAGCAGGTTGGTCACGGCAATACGATCCGCTTGGGCAGTGACTGTCGTGTTCACCTGATCCGCGCCGATCATGCTGGCCTGTCCAGACTGGAAAGGCGCCATGATCAGTGCAACAACCAGAATATAGTTCATCAGATTTCTTAGTACGGGCTTCATATTGTTCTCCGGTAATGACAGGGTTAGGTCTGCTCTGCCTGAAACTGCAGACCGTGTGACGACTATCGGCTGTCTGCAGCAACTGATCTGTGCGCTGTCACACATAGACCCGTGATTGTTGGTCTCAGTTGTTCAACAGCAACTGCAGGATGACGCCGGTGGCAATGGCCACCAGGACATAGTCGCCACCCGTCTGAACCCAGTGGTAGCCGCGCGGCGGGGCGCTCAACTGATGGCCGCGCCAGTCATCGACTACATAATTCCTGTGGCGATATGCGACCGGAAGGCGCTCGCCCCGGCGGAAATCATGATTCGGGCCTGCACCGCGCTCATTGCGGCGTTCGTCGTAGCGGTCATTGCCGCGTCCATCGCCGCGACCATCGCCGCGTCCATCGTATTGCGGACGCTCATCGCGTCGCGCGGAATGCTGTCCCTGATTGCCGCGTTGCTCCTGCTGGCCGCGTGACTCGTCGTTGCGGCCGCGGTTATTGTGATCGCTGTTGCCCTGGGCGGAAGCGAATCCCCCCGTGGTCATTGCGATTGCCAGTAAGACGGATATAACTGATTTGCTTTTCATATTGGGCTCCGGTTGATAAGGCAGCGTCACTTTCGCCGCATGTCTTTTCGGTCATGGATCGTGTGGCGCTGGTAAGAAAGACCTGGAACGGGATTGCCGTTCCAGGCCAGTTGCTACAGAAGGCTCGCCTAGGAAGGGAGGAGGACCTGCAACGAACCTCCGCTGTCATCTTGCCTCGTGCCAGGAATCCGTTCTGTACGCTGGCGTACGGAACCGAAAATAAAATTTCCGGATGATGCATGCCTGATCGGAATCATTTAAACCTGAGTCGCCAGCCCGCGCCATGAAATTCAAGGACTATTACGAGATTCTCGGCGTTGCGCGCAACGCCAAACAGGACGAGATCAAGCGCGCCTATCGCAAACTGGCGCGCAAGTATCACCCGGATGTGAGCAAGCTGCCGGACGCCGAAGCACGCTTCAAGGAGTTGGCCGAAGCGAATGCGGTGCTGAAAGATCCGGAAAAACGCGCGGCCTACGACCAGATGGGTAGCCAGTGGAAAGCCGGACAGGACTTCAAGCCGCCGCCGGGCTGGGATGAGGGATTCGAATTCTCCGGCAGTGAATTCGGGGCAGGTCATGCCTCCGATGCCAGCGATTTCTTCGAAGCCCTGTTCGGCCGCCAGGCCCGGGACGGGCAGCGTTCCCGTCAGCAGGCGCAGAGCCAGGATCACCACGCCAAGGTATCCATCGATCTCGCCGACGCCTACCACGGCGCCCAGCGCAGCATTTCCCTGCGCATGCCGGAACTCGATGCGCAGGGCCGTGTCACGCTGCAGGAACGCAAGCTGGATGTCAGCATTCCCAAAGGCATTCGCGCCGGACAGCACCTGCGTCTGGCCGGCCAGGGTTCGCCGGGACAGACGGGAATCCCACCCGGCGACCTGTATCTGGAAATCGCCTTCAACCCGCATCCGCAGTTTCGCGTTGACGGACGCGATGTCTATCTGGAACTGCCGCTGTCGCCATGGGAAGCCGCGCTGGGCACCCCGGTCACCGTTCCGACACCCGCTGGCCCGGTGCAACTCACGATCCCGCCCAACTCCGGCGCGGGTCGCCAGTTGCGCATGAAAGGCCGGGGCATCCCGGGCTCACCGCCGGGCGACCTGTATGCGTTGCTGTCGATCGCCCTGCCACCAGCCGCCTCCGACGCCGAGCGCGCCGCTTACCAGTCGATGGCGCTGGCATTCGACTTCAATCCCCGCACACACTTCAAGGATGCGCTGCCATGAATCCGGCCAATAGGAAATTCATTCAGGGACAGGTGGTCGAAGAGGCGGTGCAGCTGACGCTGTCCGAACTCTGCCAGGCCTGCAGCGCCGAGCAGGCGCATGTGCTGGCCTGGGTCTTCGAGGGCGTGCTGGAACCTCTCGGCACCTCGCCCCAGGAGTGGCGTTTCAGCGGCGTGGCGCTATGTCGCGCGCGGGTGGCGCTGAGGCTGACGCGCGACCTCGAAATCAACCCGCCCGGCGTGGCATTGGCGCTCGACCTGCTCGATGAAATCGCTACACTGCGGGCGCGTCTGCAGCGTGGCTGCAAGTAGCTGCGCCGGAGTCTCCGGTCATCTATGTACGCCAGCGCACAGCAGAATTTTCAGGGTTGTCGATAATCCGAATACGGTGATCGCAAGCGCTGCGCCTTCATCGTTCCTTAAACTTTTTGCGAGAACATCATGACACTCCATGCGATCGACGTCACAACAGAACAACTGGTCAACGAATTCAACACGCTGGTTGGCGAAACCGAGCAATTGCTCAAGTTTGTCTCCACGGCCGGTGGCGAGGGTGCGAACGCCCTGCGCGCCAGCGTGGAAAAAAACCTGTCGATTGCCAGGCAACGCCTCGGCAATTTCCAGCACGATGCAGTCAAAAGAACCCAGGCGGCAGCACAGCGAACCGATCGCTATGTGCATGAATATCCCTGGGAAGCCATCGGCGTCGCTGCCGGACTCAGCCTGATCGTCGGTGTGGTGACCAGCCTGGTTTTGAATCGGCGCTGCGCATCGGAATAGTCGATAGTCGATCGACGTATGCAGAGCGTACTGGTCAAGGCCTTGAACGCCTGGATCGACCATCGAGACAGCAGCAAAGGCGCCGCGCTGGCCTTTTACACCCTGTTCTCGATGACCCCCATCCTGATTCTTGCGATTGCTGGCGCCGGCTATTTCTTTGGCGCCGAAGCGGCACAAGGCGACATCATTGCGCAAGTGGAAGATCTGGTCGGCAAAAATGGCGCGCAGACGATACAGAGCTTGCTGGCCGGTGCGCATGATCCCGCGCGCGGCCTGACGGCAACCCTGATCGCCAGCATTGTGATGCTGGTGGGCGCCACCAGCGTGTTCGTTGAACTGAAGGGTAGCCTCGACGCGCTGTGGGGTACCGAGCCACCCAAAGGTCTGGCCATCATCGTCTTCCTGCGCACCCAGCTCCATTCTTTCGGGCTGGTACTGGTGCTGGCTTTCCTGCTGCTGGTTTCTCTCACGATCAGCACGGCGCTGGTCGTGCTCGAGCGCCAGACGGGTGGAACCTGGAGCGATTCTTACGGCATTCTTGGCCTGCTCTCCTCCGCAATTGCCTTCGGCGTTAACGTCTGCCTGTTTGCCGTGATTTTCAAGGCGCTGCCCGATGCGCCGCTGTCCTGGCGCGATGCATGGATTGGCGCCGCATTTACGGCCGGATTGTTCGGTCTGGGGAAATACGCCATCGGTTTGTACATGAGCACCAGCGGCGTGACCTCCGGCTTTGGTGCGGCGGGGTCGCTGATCGCCCTGCTGCTCTGGATTTATTACTCGGCGCAGATATTCTTTTTTGGCGCGGAGTTCACCCGGCAGTATGCGCTGGACTTCGGCAGCCTCCGGCCAACGAAAAGTATGTAGCAGGTTGGTGCGGCGACGTACAGACTAAAAAGCAAATAGCGCTCAACATGATCATGTACTTTCAATATTTAACAATGCACGAAAACGATCATGCGTCACTTGGGTTCAGCTTTGGTGCTTCTGGGAATGACTGTCGTGGCACATGCGGCAGCGCCGGAGAATGGCCTTGTCTCGAACGAGTTCGATTTCCCATCCGTCCAGATTGCGCAATTCAACTTGGGTAGAGCAACCCGATCCCAGTCTTACCAGCTCAGCCTGGGTCTCGTGCCCGTCGTCACCATGCGCAAGGCGGGCATCTCGCCTTACGGACCGGGATTGAGCAGCTCGTACCGGGCGCCGGTCACTGAGGCGCTGGCAAAGGACGTCGCATGGACAACCAATGACCACTGGACAAACTTTATCGACAGCAAAGCCGCTACCCCCACTCCCTTCCTGCGGCTTGAAACCAAGGGCGAACGGATCGAGATCAGGCCACGGCGCAGTTCAATATCGATACGCTGGGTCAAGGCGTTTCATTAAATATATTCCAGGCAATTCCCGCCACAAGGAGACGCAACATGCCCGCCATTGCCCCGCCAACCAATCGGCTGATCACAGCACTGCCGCGTAAAGACCGGCTGCATTTTCTGGCGGGCTGCGAGACGGTCGATCTGGTGCTTTCCGAAGTTCTTTCCGAGCCTGGCGAGCGCATTCGTTACGTGTACTTTCCCACCAACAGCTTCATCTCCCTGGTGTCGTCAATCGATGGCTGTGCCAGTCTGGAAGTAGGCCTGGTCGGCGACGAAGGCATGTTCGGCGCCTCTCTGGTACTCGGCGTGAATGTTTCTCCGCTGCATTCCCTGGTGCAGGGACCGGGAACCGCATTGCGCATGAATGCAGAGCCGTTCTGCCGCGAGCTGGAACAGAGCGTTGCGCTGCAGCGGGGATTGAAGCGCTACCTGTATGTGTTGATGGGACAGCTCGCACAGTCGGCTGCCTGCATCCGCTACCATGTGGTGGAAGCACGCCTCGCCCGTTGGCTGTTGATGACACAGGACAGGGCGCACTCGGACCGGTTTCACATCACCCACGAGTTCCTGGCCTACATGCTGGGCGTGCGCCGCGTCGGCGTCACCCGCGCGGCGACGGCACTCCAGAAGCGCCGGCTGATCAGCTATAGCCGCGGAAATATCCAGATTCATGATCGCAGCGGACTGGAAGCCGCCTCCTGCAGTTGCTATGAAGCCGACAAGGCGACTTATGCCGGGATCATGGGCTAGTTACCCTAGAAACAATCCACTAGTCATAAACAGACGTACGCCGGGACTTCCGATACAACAGGTAGCCATGCAGGAACCAGCCCAGGATAAATCCAAGCATCAGGGTAAAACAGATCAGCAATGCCGATGACATCGACGACCGCCAGAAGAGGAAGCCGATCTCGACGACGGCCACGTTCTGGGCGACGAATATCACCGCCAGGCTTGAGAGCAAGAGGATCAGGATCAATTTCAGGTTCATGCTTTAGCGTGAAACAACATAAATGATGCTGGGTGATATATCGAGCGAAGCGAGCAAACCAATCGCCTCCCCCGCGAGGGGGAGGACGGGAGGGGGCGGGTCTTTATGCCGCTTTTCGCGTATTTCATCATCTGCTGGTGGCTTTCGCTGCCATGAGAGTTCGAGGCTCTCAAACAGGCGGCAAGAAAGTTACTTGAATTTCGACTGGGCTTCGACCAGCCCCTTCTTGAGGTCATCCCAGACCTTGTCGGTGGTTTGCTTGATCTGCTCCCAGGCTTCGCCACTGGCCTTGCCCAGTTCCAGCATTTTCTCTGCGACTGCACTTTGTCTGGCGCGCAGCGCATGGAGATGCTTGGTACGCTCGACCCGAAGGTCAGCGCTCATGTTCTCAAGTTTGGCATCCAGCAAGGCAATCTGGGCATTCCATTCCTTGAGTTGCGCCGACATTTTTTTCTGATAGGCTTCTTGCATTTCCATTGTCCTGCTCCTTTAGCGTGAAGCAACAAAAACGACCGCCGGGTGAACTATCGAGCGAAGCGAGCAAACCAATCGCCTCCCCCGCGAGGGGGAGGACGGGAGGGGGCGGGTCTTTATGCCGCTTTCGCGTGTTTCATCCTCAATGGGTGGCTTATACTGCCATGAGCGTTAGTGGTGGATGGCAGATCAACTGACAGGCTTCAGCATCAGCTTGTTTACAACGCCATTGACACCGGCCACCGCAGTTGCCAGTCCCTTCGCCATATCGCTGTTTGCCTGGGTACTGACCGAGCCGGTCAGCGTCACCACACCTTTGACAGTGTCCACGCTGATCTGCATCGACTTGAGACCAGGCTCGGCAAAGATGGCGGCCTTGATCTTGCCGGTAATCTCGGCGTCATCGATCGCCACGCCGGCCTTGAAGCCCTGTTCGCCTAGCTTGTCGCCGACTTTGTCGGCGGTCTGGTTGATTTTCTTGACGGCGTCATCGGTCGTCTGGTCGATCTTTTTGCCGGCGATTTCCGCCGGGCCCGGTTTGCCGCAAGCCGTCAGTCCAACCACGACCAGGGCGATGCCGAGCAATCTGTATTTCTGCAATGAGTTCATTTTGGCTTCCTTTAGCAAATGACTAGCGGACCACACGCGTGCCGGAGACTTCCACATCCACGCGGCGATCGGGTTGCAGGCAGGCGATAAGCTGCTTGGTCTTCTTTTCGCCTTTGCATTCACCCGGCTTGGTAACAGGGTCCGCTTCGCCGACGCCCCTGGCCGAGATCTTGTCGGCCGGGATTCCTGCAGATTCCACCAGATAGACCTTGACCGCTGCGGCGCGGCGCTCGGAAAGCTTCTGGTTGTAAGCAGACGAACCGAGCCGGTCGGTATGCCCGGTCACGTTGATGACGTCATACTTGGTTCCGCGCAGGTCGGCGGCAAACTTGTCGAGGTGCTGATTGCCGGCAGGCGACACGGTCGACTGGTCGAATCCAAACAGCGAATCCGCAGCAAAACTCACTTTCACAGGTGCCGGCGGTGCCGGTATGGGTGCTGGTGGTGGCGGCGCCATGACGACTTCACGGGTGACCGGAGCGGCAGCCGGAGGCGGCGGCGTCTCGGCACGCGGTGCCGGTGCCGGCGTTTTCGCGCCAAAGCGGTAGATCAGGCCGAGCGAAACCAGATCGACGTCACCCTTGTTGCCGACGGCATCGTCGATCCGGTAGCGTTCCGCTTCGAGGCGCATGCTGAGCGACTCAGTGAACGCATACTGCAGCCCGAGGCCCACTTTGTAGTTGGTGTCGCTCTTGCTTGGTCGGGGATTGATCACATTCACCAGCCCGGTTCCGGTGAAGGAATCCCGAGCTTCGGCATAGTTCACGCCCACACGGCCCAGCACGGAAAATTTGTCCGTGACCGGCAGTGTCCCGACCAGGTCGAGATTCACGCCCCGCAGCTTGATCCTGCCATTCAGCGTACCCACCGGCACCGTGGTGGCCGCGAAGCCGAACCGGCCCAGATCGAAATACCCCGCTTCCAGAGCGAAATTCCGGTTGAACTGGTAGCCGCCAAAAACCTTGTAGCCGGTATCGCGGTTGTCATCCTTGATCGAGGTCGTGGCAAAGCCGCCGCCCAGCAACCCGCTGGTAATCCGCGCATCGTCGATCTTGGCCTTCGCCTGCCCCACACCGACTCCGCCATACCAGCCGGAGTCGTCTGCAATGGCGTAAGGGCTGGCGATGACAGCGAGGGCGAGCAGCGTGAGTTTGCCTGAGGATTTTGCGAATTTGGATTTTGCTGATTTCATGGTGTTCTCCAGAAGGTTTTGGAAATTTGAATGCTTTGCTTTGGGTGAATTGTCGGCAGAGAGGGCTCTGCCGACTTTTGGTTTAATGCCTCAAGCCTTACGGGACAGGCTTGGTGATCGTGTTGTTGGTCAGGGTCACTGCGGCGGTCGTCAACACACGGCCATTTAACAAGGTATCGCCATCGCCTAGCACGAGCGCTCCATCCGACAGGATAGTACCCACGAATGTGCCAGGAGAGCCGACATTAGAACTACCTACTACCCAGTACACAGTGGTATTGGTATTGTTCGCGCCGCCACTAAATACCACACTCGAACCGGCAGATGTGGCCAATGCACCGGCAGTGCGGAACATGTAAACACCTGGGCCGTTCAGCGTCAAGATCACGACACCACTGATCGCAGCATCTGCGGCGATGCAATGTACGCCTGGTGTCATAGTGACGGTGCCCATCCCGCCAGCGGTGGTAGTGGCACAAGGATAGGTGATAGTGCTCCTGGCAGCGGCAATGACAGCTGGCAGATCAGTCATTGCGTTGTCATAGGTTGGGGCACCGGTAGTGTAATAGGCACCGCTGCTTATGGTAGGAGCTGCTGTTATTGATGACCCACCAACATCACCGGTGTTGATCACTGTCGTAGCGGCATTATTGGTGATAGCTCCGGCCAGCACGGCAAAGCCAGCTGCTCTTCTGAGGAAGTGGGTGGTCGTCGTGGTTGTAGTGGTTGTGGTTTCTGCAGCCGCAGTCTCGGTTCTGAAGGTCCAGTTATAGTCACTTGCCAAGGCATTACCGGCAAGATCCTTGACGCCGGTGGTGACGGTAGCGGTACATGGATCGTCCTGGAGGAGATCATTCAAAGGCCTCAAGGTCGCCACGCTACTATTACTGGTTAACACGTAACTGACAGTCGCTGCTGTAGGCGGCCTTGTGGCGCATACCAACCTGAAGTTTGCAGCAGTGATGGTGAGTGGATCCATTGCTTCGCTGAAGGTGGCTGTGACGAGCGTGTTGAGTGGCACAACTCCGGCCCCTGGCGGATTGGTATCTGCAAGCGGGAAATTCGCAATAATGGCAGGTGCGAAGGTATCCAGGATCGCTCCGGTCGTCCAACTCCAAACAAAGTCACTGACCATCGGATTGCCGGCCATGTCCTCGACGCCACTGATCCCGCCCCTGATGGTTGCGGTGTAGTTGGTGTTGTAGGCAAGATTGCTCAGAGGGATGAACACCGCGTGGACACCGGTGTAACCGACCGTGCCGACGACCGGATTGCCGCTGAGGGTTTCCTTCAATGTGTAATTCAGGTTGGTGATGGTCAAGGGATTCATCGCCTCGCTGAAAGTGGCGCCATCCTTGGTGTTGATGGCCACATTGGTCGCACCGTTGGCGTTGATGGTGCCGGTGACTGTCGGTGGCGTGGTATCGGGAGCGACACCGGTAGTCCAGCTCCAGACATAGTCATTGACCATGGCATTGCCGGCGAGATCCTTGACGCCGGTGGCGCCCTTGATGGTGGCGGTGTAATTGGTGCTGAAGGCGAGATTGTTCAGCGGAATAAATACTGTGTTCAAGCCGGTATAACTGACTGTACCTGCCACCGCTGCGCCGGTTGCCGTATTTTTCAGCGAGAAATTGACATTCGTGATGGTCAGGGGATCCATCGCCTCGCTGAAGGTGGCACCGACCTTGGTATTGACGGCCACATTGATCGCACCGTTGGCATTCACGGTAGTGGTGACGGTCGGTGCTGTGGTATCCGGCGCTGCAGCGGTAGTCCAGCCGATCTTGAAGTCATTGACCATGGCATTGCCGGCCAGATCCTTGACGCCGGTGGTGCCACCCTTGATGGTGACGTTGTAGTGGGTGCTGTTGGCCAGATTCGTCAAGGGCTTGAAGGCCGCGCTCACACCCGCGTAGCTGACGGTGCCAGGGACCACGGCACCGGCATCGGTGGTCAGGGTGTAATTGATGTTGGTGATGGTCAGGTGGTCCATCGCCTCGCTGAAAGTGGCGCCGAT
>JBAYVV010000016.1:0-42462 GCA_041674465.1 Sterolibacterium sp. | reverse complement strand
TTGAGCTACGGGCACCCATCGGTCACTGGTCGGGGCGAGAGGATTCGAACCTCCGACATCTTGCTCCCAAAGCAAGCGCGCTACCGGGCTGCGCTACGCCCCGAGAGCGGCGTATTCTACGCACACCAAGGATAGGGGTCAAATTTTCCGGCACCCACTGCTGTGGTATTGAAGCTGCAAGATTTTCACTTGCGGTGCGCACGCATTTCGTTTATAAAGCTCCCTTTTCCGCTGACGGACCGCAACCCAATGGCTGATGAATTAAAGCAAAAGCAGCACACGCCGTACTCGCCGAAGAAGGGTGAGGAGTACATGAACGGCAAGCAATTGACGCATTTTCGGAAGATCCTCCAGTCCATCAAGGAAGAACTGCTGGGGGATGTGGAGCGTACTGTCCACACCATGCAGGATGAAGCAACGGTATTCGCCGATCCGAACGACCGTGCCAGCCAGGAATCGGATATTGCCCTTGAACTGCGCAACCGCGATCGGGAACGCAAACTCATCAAGAAGATCGACGAAGCGCTAGACCGCATCGAAAACGGCGAGTATGGCTACTGCAACAGTTGCGGCGTCGAAATCGGCCTGAAGCGACTCGAGGCTCGCCCGACGGCAACGCTTTGCATCGATTGCAAGACCCTTGAGGAGTTGCGCGAAAAACAAGTTGCCAAGTGAATAAATCTCCCTGCTGTCTTTCAAGACAGCAGGCAATAAAAAAGGACGCTCACGGCGTCCTTTTTTATTGTTCAGACAGTGCGATTACGACTGCTGCGCCGGAGCAGGCTGCTCGGGTGGTGGCGCTGCTGCCTTCATGGACAAGCGCACCCGACCCTTGTCATCGGTTTCGATGACCTTGACCTTCACGACCTGCCCCTCCTTGAGATAGTCGGCGACGGCATTGACACGCTCGTTGGCGATTTGCGAGATATGCAGCAGTCCGTCTTTGCCGGGCAGCAAACTGACGATGGCGCCGAAATCAAGCAGCCGCAACACCGTGCCTTCGTAGATTCGGCCGACCTCGACCTCGGCAGTGATGTCCTCGATGCGCTTCTTGGCCGCCTGGGCTGCATCCGCGCTCACCGAGGCGATCGTGATGGTGCCGTCGTCCTCGATATCGATGACCGCGCCGGTTTCCTCGGTCAGCGCACGAATCACCGCCCCGCCCTTGCCGATCACATCGCGAATTTTCTCGGGATTGATCTTCATGGTGATCATGCGCGGCGCAAAGGTGGAGACTTCCTGGCGATGTCCCGACATTGAAGCCTGCATCAAGCCGAGAATATGTATGCGTGCTTCCTTGGCCTGGGCCAGGGCGACCTGCATGATTTCCTTGGTAATCCCCTGGATTTTGATGTCCATCTGCAAGGCAGTCACGCCCTCAGTGGTTCCCGCCACCTTGAAGTCCATGTCGCCGAGATGATCCTCGTCGCCGAGAATGTCGGTCAGCACGGCAAAACGGTTGCCTTCCTTGATCAGGCCCATGGCGATACCCGCAACATGCGCCTTGAGCGGCACACCGGCATCCATTAGCGCAAGCGAGCCGCCGCAAACCGAGGCCATTGAACTGGACCCGTTCGATTCGGTAATTTCCGAAACCACGCGCATGCTGTAGCCAAACTCTTCAGGAGTAGGCAGGACTGCGATCAACGCACGCTTGGCCAGACGACCATGGCCGATTTCGCGCCTTTTGGGTGTGCCCACCCGACCAGTCTCACCAGTTGCAAAGGGGGGCATGTTGTAATGCAGCATGAAGCGTTCGCGATACTCGCCCTGCAGCATGTCCATGATCTGCTCGTCACGACCGGTGCCGAGCGTGGCCACCACCAGCGCCTGCGTTTCACCCCGGGTGAACAACACCGAACCATGGGTGCGCGGCAAAACGCTGTTGCGGATTGCAATCGGACGCACCGTGCGTGTGTCGCGGCCATCGATGCGTGGCTCGCCGTTGAGTATCTGATTGCGGACGATTTTCGCTTCCAGATCGAAGATATGATTTTTGATGGTATTTGTATCTGCCGGCGCATCCCCTTCGGTCAGGGCCGCCACGACCTTGTTGCTGATTTCGCGGGTCTTGAGGGTGCGTGCCTGCTTCTGGGTAATCCGGTAGGCTTCGCGCAGTTCGGCTTCTGCAAGCTGCACCACTTTGGCAATCAGAGCCTCGTCCTTCGGCTCCGCTTTCCAATCCCACTCGGGCTTGCCGGCGACTTCAACAAGTTCATTGATGACCTTGATTGCAGCCTGCATCTGTTCGTGACCAAACACCACGGCGCCGAGCATGACTTCTTCGGATAACTGCTTGGCTTCGGATTCGACCATCAGCACCGCAGTGGCAGTGCCGGCGACCACCAGATTAAGCTGGCTTTCCTTGACCTGCGACAAGGTCGGGCACAGCACATACTGACCATTGATGTAGCCGACGCGCGCCGCTCCAATCGGGCCATTGAACGGCAAACCGGAAATCGCGAGTGCTGCGGAAGCGCCAATCAGGGCCGGAATATCCGGATCCACTTCCGGGTTGCTCGACATCACTGTAACAATCACCTGGACTTCGTTGGTGAAGCCTTCCGGAAACAAGGGACGAATCGGACGATCGATCAGGCGCGATGTCAGGGTCTCCTTCTCCGAGGGACGCCCCTCGCGTTTGAAGAAGCCGCCAGGAATACGGCCGGCAGCATAGACTTTTTCAATGTAATCGACGGTCAGCGGGAAAAAGTCCTGACCAGGCTTGGGTGTTGGCTGGGCCACAACCGTGGCCAGCACGACTGTGTCATCCATCGAAACCAGAACCGCGCCACCGGCCTGGCGTGCAATTTCGCCGGTTTCCAGGGTAACGGTATGGGCGCCGTAGGCAAAACTTTTCTTGGTTGGGATCAGGTTGAGCAAGTGACTATCCTTTCATCATGGCGACATGGCGCGACTGGCATTCATCATTGTGCCAACGCACCCGAAAACAACAACGCCGGCGCAGCCATCATCAGGTCAGCGCCGGCGTGTCAGTTGTGCTTGCCGGTAAGTTCGGTGCTTTGGAATTTTCCGCACACCTCACCACCTCATACTTCATCCAGTCTGCAAGTTCTCGGCTTATTTACGCAGGCCGAGGCGGCCGATCAACGTCCGATACCCTTCGGCATTCTTATGTTTCAGGTAATCGAGCAGTTTGCGGCGCTGGTTAACCATCATCAGCAAGCCACGGCGCGAGTGATGATCCTTGACGTTGGCCTTGAAATGACCGGTCAAGCCGTTGATGCGGGCCGTGAGCAGCGCGATTTGCACTTCAGGTGAACCGGTGTCGCCCTGAGCGCGCTGGTATTCACCAACAATTTTTGCTTTTTCAACTGTGGAAATTGCCATCTGGTTTCTCTTTGGGTTGCTTTGAAAACATTGAATTATAGCCGGAGCATGGGCGATAACTCAAGCATTTGCCGGAGTATTTTCTTCTGTGGCGGCTATCAGGCGCCGCGGATTCAGCCAGCCCGCCTCGTCCAGTTCGCAAAGCCCGAGAAAAGCCCCCTGGGCATAAGCACGCCAGCGTCCTGCCGTACCGTTCCAGCGCACCGGCTGGCCATGCCCCAGGCGCAAGGCACCATTGCTGTCGAGTTCAGCCCGCGGCAAGCCCTCAAGCAATGCATCTGCGGGCAATAACCGGGTATCGCGTTGCTGCTGATCGAGCGCCTCCAGGTCAAGCAGGGGCACGGCGCGGTCCAGTTGCAGGCGACCGATGCAGGTCCGCCGCAAGGCCTGGAGATGGGCACCGCAGCCCAGCGCGGCGCCGATATCCTCGGCCAGGGTACGGATATAGGTTCCCTTGCTGCAGACGACGGTCAATGACAGGGTATCCTCGCAAAACTGATGCAGTTCGATTGAATGTATCGTGATACGTCGCGGTGCTCGTTCCAGCGTGATCCCCTCTCGCGCATAGGCGTATAGGGGTTTGCCGTCACGCTTTAATGCCGAGTACATCGGCGGCACCTGCAGGATTTCCCCGGTGAAACCTCGCAATACCGCCTCGACTTGCTGCGCCGACACCTGCACCGGCCTGGTTTGCAATACCTGCCCCTCGGCATCGGCAGTGTCTGTCGTGATGCCGAGCCGGACTGTTGCAGCATAGGTTTTGTCGGCATCGAGCAATTCGCCGGCAAATTTGGTCGCTTCGCCGAAACACAGCGGCAGCAGACCAGTGGCCAACGGATCGAGCGTGCCCGTATGTCCGGCCTTGGCGGCGTTGTATAGGCGCCGCGCGGATTGCAGTGCAGCGTTGGAGGTCAAACCGAGCGGTTTGTCGAGCAGCAATACGCCGTCAATGGCGCGCCTGGGCAAGCGCCGCGGGGCATTCACCGGTTCATTGTTCCTTGGGATCGGAGTCGGCGTCGGCCTGCAACTGGACGGCCTGATCGATCAAGTGCGAAAGATAGGTGCCGCGTTCCACCGAACTGTCAAAAACGAAATGCAGTTCCGGCAAATGATGCAAGTGGATGCGCTTGCCCAATTCGCGCCGCAGGAAACTGCTGGCGGCAGCAAGGCCCTTGGCGATTTGCGGCTGTTGCTCGGTACCCGCCAGTGTCGTGTAGAAAACCTTGGCGTGGGTGTAGTCGGCCGTGACCTCGACGTCCGTCAGGGTAACCATACTGACCCGCGGATCCTTGAGTTCGAGTTGGATCAACTCGGCCAGCTCGCGCCGGATCTGCTCCGCGACCCGGCTGGCTCGTGAAAAACTTTTCACAACGTGCGGGCGATTTCCTGGATCTCGTAGATCTCGAGTTGGTCGCCTTCGTTGATGTCGTTATAGTTTTTCAGCGACAAGCCGCACTCGAAACCGTTCTTGACTTCCCTGACATCGTCCTTGAAGCGCTTCAGCGAATCCAGTTCGCCGCTGTGTATGACCTGGTTGTCACGGATGAGACGTACCCGCGCTCCGCGCTTGACCACGCCCTCGATCACCATGCCACCCACCACTGCACCCACCTTGGAGATGCGGAAGACCTGCCGCACTTCAACCATGCCGATCACCTGCTCGCGCTTCTCCGGCGTGAGAAGTCCGGACATCGCCGCCTTGATCTCGTCTACCGCATCGTAAATGATATTGTAATAACGGATCTCGACCCCGAGGCTTTCCGCAAGCTTGCGCGCCTGCGCATCTGCACGCGCGTTGAAGCCAATGATGACGCCCTTCGAGGCCGAGGCCAGATTGACATCCGATTCGCTGATGCCACCCACCGCGGCATGCACGACATTGACCTTGACTTCCTCGGTCGACAGCCGGTTCAAGGCATGCACCAGCGCTTCCTGAGAACCCTGCACGTCGGCCTTGACGATCAGCGCCAACTGGCTCGCCTCGTTCTGTCCCATGTTCTCGAACAGATTCTCCAGCTTGGTCGCCTGCTGCTTGGCCAGCTTGACGTCGCGGAACTTGCCCTGGCGGAACAGCGCGATCTCGCGTGCCCGGCGTTCGTCGACGAGCACCATCGCCTCGGCGCCTGCACTCGGCACATCGGTCAGTCCCTGAATTTCTACCGGTATCGATGGACCAGCCTCTTCCACCGCCTTGCCGTTTTCGTCGAGCATGGCACGCACCCGGCCAAACACCGCGCCGACCAGCAACGCATCGCCGCGGCGCAGGGTACCCGATTGCACCAGAATCGTCGCGACCGGGCCTTTGCCCTTGTCGATGCGCGCCTCGATAACCAGCCCTTTGGCAGGAGCATCCTTGGCCGCCTTGAGTTCCAGCACTTCGGCTTGCAGCAGCACGCGCTCGAGCAGGTCGTCGATACCGACGCCCGTCTTGGCAGAAACATGGACGAAGGGGGTATCGCCACCAAACTCTTCGGGAATCACGCTCTCGGCGACGAGTTCCTGCCGCACGCGATCCGGATTGGCATCCGGCTTGTCGATCTTGTTCACGGCCACCACCAGCGGCACATTGGCTGCCTTGGCGTGGGCGATCGCTTCCTTGGTCTGCGGCATGACGCCATCATCGGCGGCAACCACCAGGATCACGATATCGGTGGCTTTTGCACCGCGCGCCCGCATTGCGGTAAACGCTTCGTGCCCCGGCGTGTCGAGGAAGGTAATCATGCCGCGCGGCGTTTCCACGTGATAGGCGCCGATATGCTGGGTGATGCCGCCCGCTTCGCCGTGGGCCACGCGCGCCTTGCGGATATAGTCGAGCAACGAAGTCTTGCCATGGTCGACGTGACCCATCACGGTCACCACCGGCGCACGCGCCGTCATTTCATAGGTTTTGTCCTCGCCGTGTTCTTCCTCGAGGAAGGCATCGGGATCGTCCAGCTTGGCGGCGAATGGCCGATGCCCCATTTCCTCGACAACGATCATCGCCGTTTCCTGGTCGAGCGTCTGATTGATGGTGACCATCGAACCCAGCTTCATGAGGGCCTTGATCACTTCGGTCGCCTTGACCGACATCTTGTGGGCCAGATCGGCAACCGTGATGGTTTCGGGAATATGCACATCGCGAATGACCTGCTCGACCGGTGCCTGCACCGCAGGCGCCTCTTCTGCATGGCTGCTGCGTGAATGACGTCGGGATCCGCCCGGACCACCGCGCCATCCGCTCGGTCCGGTTTCGCCGCGGGTCTTGATGCCACGCTTCTTCGCTGCATCCTCTTTCCAGGTCGCACTGACGGCCTTTTTGGGTGGTTTCTTGTCTTCCGGCTTGACCGCCGGCTTATGCAGCGTGCCGGAGACCCCTTCGCTGGCCACCGCCCCGGCTTCGGGCTTGGTGGCCTGGGCTGCGGCATCTTTCTTGGGCGCAGCGGCAGCCGTTTGTTCGCCAAGGCGCTGTTCCGCCCCGGCACGCTCGCGTTCCTGTTTTTGCTTGAATTCTGCCGCCTGCCGCGCAATCAGTTCTGCCCGCCGCTGCGCTTCCTTCTCGCGCAAGGCTGTCTGCTCCGCGCTGATGACATGCCGCACCGTTCGCGTTGGCGGGGCAGCCGGGACAGCACTTGTCGCAGATGCCGGGGCCTCTGCAGGTATAACCGCTGGCGCAGAGCGCTTGGTCTTCGCGGCAACGGGCTTTTCCTCTTCCTGACGAACCTCGACCACTACCGGTGGCGGCTCGGGCGCAGCTACCGGCTCAACCACCGGCTCAATGACGGGCTCAACGATCGGCTCAGCGACCGGCTCTGGAACAGGAGCAGCAACGACAGCAGGCGCGCTGACCGGAGGCGGCACAACTTCAGCCGCCACCTCGGGGGCGTCGCGCCGCACCAGAACACGTTTCTTGCGGACCTCGACCTGGATCGTGCGCGCTTTGCCGCTGGCATCGGCCGCCTTGATTTCCGAGGTCTTCTTGCGCGTCAGGGTGATCTTCGCCTTCGGCTCCACCTCACCGTGCGACTTGCGCAAGTACTCGAGCAGTTTCGCCTTGTCCTGCTCCGTCAGGCCGTCATCGGCAGCCTGTTTGCTGACGCCGGCCTTCTGCAACTGCTCAAGCAGCGCGCTGGCGGGCATTTTCAGCTCGCTCGCGAATTGTGCAACATTCATTTGTGCCATGGCCGGTCCCCCGCGCTTATTCTTCTGCGAACCAATGTGCGCGCGCCGAGGTGATCAGGGCTTTCGCCCGCTCTTCCTCAATGCCGGTAAGTTCCATCAATTCATCGGTTGCAAGGTCGGCCAGATCGTCGCGGGTCAGCACATTCTGGCGTGCCAGTTTTGCCGCCAACGACTTGTCCATGCCTTCAAGCTCCAGCATGTCGTCGGCGACATGCTCCAATTGTTCCTCATCGACAATCGCCTCGGTCAATAGCACGTTGCGCGCACGATCGCGCAATTCGTTGACCGTGGCTTCATCAAAGGCCTCGATCTCCAGCATTTCGGTGAGCGGCACGTAGGCCACTTCCTCGAGCGTGGAAAATCCTTCTTCGATGAGGATGTCGGCGACCTCCTGGTCGACGTCGAGCTTTTCGACGAAGAGCTGGCGGATCACGTCATGTTCCTGCTCCGATTTCTGCTGCGACTCTTCCACTGTCATCAGGTTGATGGTCCAGCCGGTGAGTTCGGACGCCAGGCGTACGTTCTGTCCGCCGCGGCCGATCGCGATGGCCAGGTTGTCCTCGCTGACCACCACATCCATCGCGTGCTTCTCCTCATCGACCATGATGCTCGAGACTTCCGCCGGGGCCAGTGCACCAATCACGAATTGCGCCGGATCGGCTGACCAGAGAATGATATCGACGCGCTCGCCGGCCAGTTCGTTGGTCACCGCGGTGACGCGCGAACCGCGCATGCCGACGCAGGTGCCGATCGGATCGACACGCGGATCGTTGGACTTGACCGCGATCTTGGCGCGGATGCCGGGGTCACGTGCGGCTGACTTGATTTCGAGCAGACCGTCCTCGATCTCGGGAACTTCCAGTTCGAACAGCTTCATGATGAATTGCGGCGCGGTCCGGGAAAGAATCAGCTGTGGACCACGCGCGGTCCGGTCGATTTTCATCAGCCAGGCGCGCACGCGATCACCGGGGCGCAGGTTCTCGCGCGGGATCATCTGTTCGCGCGGCAGGGCCGCTTCGATACGCCCCGCTTCAATGACCGCATTGCCACGTTCCATGCGCTTGACGGTGCCGGTGACCAGATGCTCCTTGCGTTCGAGAAAGTCGTTGAGGATCTGCTCACGCTCAGCATCGCGGATTTTCTGCAGGATCACCTGCTTGGCGGCTTGCGCGCCGATCCGGCCAAAATCAACCGGCTCCAGCGTTTCCTCGATGTAATCCTCAAGCGAAATATCTTCGATCTGCTGGCGTGCTTCCTCCAGGCCGATCTGCTGTTCGGGATTCTCGACCAGATCGTCCTCAACCACCAGCCAGCGCCGGAAGGCCTCGAATTCGCCGCTTTCGCGATCGACTTCGACGCGCACGTCGGCTTCTTCATTGATCTTTTTCTTGGTCGCGGAAGCAAGCGCCATTTCCAGTGCCGTGAACACGATGTCCTTCTGCACGTTTTTCTCACGTGACAGGGCATCCACCAGCAACAATAATTCACGACTCATCTTGCAATCTCCTGCGCGTTCATAGCGTTCAGATTCAATTCACTAAAACTTCGGCACCAGCCTGGCCTTTTCGATCTGCGCCAGGGGCAACTCGTAGGCTGCCTCGGTCCCCTGCAACAACACTGCATCATCCTTCAAACCGGCCAGGACACCGCTGAAATTGCGCTGCCCATTGATCGGCAAACGCATCCGCAACTGCGCTTCATGTCCCGCAAACCGCTCAAAATCGGCCGGTTTCTTGAGCGGTCGATCCAGTCCCGGCGAAGAAATCTCCAGCCGGTCGTAATCCACGTTCTCAACCACGAACAGACGCGACAAATGGTTGCTCACTGCCGTGCAATCGTCGATCGTCACGCCCTCCGGACCATCGATGAACACCCGCAGCAACCGCGCACGCGGGCTGGTCTCGAAATCCACGAGTTCGTAGCCCAGTCCAACAACCGCCTGTTCAATCAATTCAACCAATTGCATGCCGACACCGCTCAGTACCACCCTGCACCACAACAAAAAAAAATGGGCGAAACGCCCATCCTCTTGTGCTCCATCGCCGCGCAACGCTCAAACATGCGCAGGAGAACTGGAAAATGTCAGTCGTGCCAAATCGTCATTCAGAAACAATCGGCTCGCTGCAAAACGGGGTAATTATATACGAGCACCCTCCGCTAAGCAACTCATTCCTCAGTTTCTTCAAGGGGTTTCGGCATTTTCAGGGTACTTCTCGCCTCCGGGATATGCTTCAGCAGGATGGCGACTTCAGTCGGTTCCAATTCCAGGAACATCCCCCGCTTCAGGCGCGGCGGCATCTGGATCGGGCCGTAACGCACCCGCATCAGGCGGCTCACGGTGACACCTACCGCCTCGAACATGCGCCGTACTTCGCGGTTGCGCCCCTCCGCTATCGTGACGCGATACCAGCGGTTAGTGCCTTCCCCGCCACCGTCGATCAGTCGGCCGAAATGCGCCGGGCCATCCTCCAGTTCCACGCCTTCGGTGAGCCGCAGCTTGTTCTGCTGGCTTAGTTCCCCGACAACCCGAACAGCGTATTCGCGCTCGATCTCGCTGCGCGGATGCATCAGTCGCTCTGCCAGGGTGCCATCATTGGTCAGCAACATCAAGCCGCAGGAATTGACATCCAGGCGGCCCACGGCGATCCAGCGCCCGCCGCGTATTTTTGGCAGCTTGTCGAAAACGCTGAGTCGCCCTTGCGGATCGTCGCGCGAAACGATTTCACCTTCCGGCTTGTGATACAGCAGTACGCGCTGGCGTCGCTCCGCTGCCAGGCGCAGATGCACCAGCCGACCATTGACGCGCACCTTGTCCGCCGAACTGATGCGCTGACCGACATGTGCCGGTTGCCCATTGACATGAACGCGTCCGGCGGCGATCCATTCTTCCAGTTCACGGCGCGAGCCGAGGCCGGCATCAGCCAGCGCTTTCTGCAGTTTGATGGTTTCTTCCGGTGCGGCTGAAGCACGTTTGTCCTTGCCCTTGCTGCGCTGGACTGCCCCAGGAAAATCTTTTTCGGGGCCGCCCGCCGTTTCGGCCGAACGCTCGCCTCCCCGTTCCGCACGCGGCAGCACGGCCTTTGCCGGCGGGCGAAAAGGCGTATTGCGGCGGGAACCTGTCTTAGCCTTGCGGGGCGGGGGCATCCACATTCTCCAGAATCTTCTCGACGTCGCTCAATGGCGGCAACTCCGCCAGACTGCGCAGCCCCAGGTCATCGAGAAATTTCCTGGTCGTCGCATACAGCACCGGACGCCCCGGCGCATCGCGATGGCCAACCGCATCAATCCAGTCGCGCGCCTCGAGGGTCTTGAGAATGTTGGGGGACACGGCAACGCCGCGAATTTCCTCGATGTCGCCGCGCGTCACGGGCTGGCGATAAGCAATGATGGCCAGCGTTTCCATGACCGCGCGGGAATATTTCGGCGCTTTCTCATTTTTCAGCCGGTCAAGGTAAGGCTGATATTCGGGACGGGTCTGAAAGCGCCAGCCGCTCGCCAGCTGCGCCAGTTCGACACCGCGCTGAGACCAGTCGCTGCGAAGGTCGGCGAGCAGACTGCGCAAGGTGTCATCGTCGAAACTGTCGTCGAAAAGACGCTTCAACTCGGCCAACGGCAAGGGTTCAGCGGCACAAAGCAGCGCGGCCTCGAGAACGCGCTTGTAGTCCTCAGGCGTGTATAGGGTTTGCATCGGCCAATTTTGCGTAGATGGGAGCGAGCGCCTCGCTCTGACTAATCTCGATCATTTTCTCACGCACCAGTTCAAGCAGGGCGAGGAAGCTGACCACCAGGCTGGAAATGCCGGCTTCGATGATGAACAGCCGGTCGAACGAAACAAAAGCGCCGCCCTGCAAACGCCGCAGGATCTGGCTCATGTGCTCACGCACCGAGAGTTCTTCGCGCTTGATCTTGTGGTGCTGCATGATGCGCGCCTGCTTCAGCAGCGTCAGCCATGCTGCCTGCAAATCCGGCAGGCTGACTGCGGGCTGGCGTTCGGCAAGCTTGTCGGCAATCCACACCGTGACCCATTCGTAGTCACGCTCGGCCTGGGGCATGGCATCGAGCTTGGCGGCAGCAGCCTTCATCTGTTCGTATTCGAGCAAGCGCCGCACCAGTTCGGCGCGCGGATCTTCCGGCTCGCCGGAATCCAGCTTGGGTGGGCGCGGCAGCAGCATGCGCGACTTGATTTCGATCAGCATCGCCGCCATCAGCAGATACTCGGCCGCAAGTTCCAGATTGCGCCGATGCATCGCCTCGACATACACCAGGTATTGCGAGGTCAGCGCCGCCATCGGAATGTCGAGCACGCTGATGTTGGCCTTGCGGATCAGGTAGAGCAGCAGGTCAAGCGGCCCCTCGAAGGACTCCAGGATCACTTCCAGCGCATCCGGCGGGATATACAGGTCGCGCGGCATTTCGAGCATCGGCTCGCCGTAGACCTTGGGCAAGTGATGCTCGGTGGCCGCCGCCAGGGCAGGATCGGTCACAGGCCGCTCGGCCAGTTCCAGATCGTCCTCGGCCAGGTTATCCGGCGTCATGAATAATCCAGCCCCATCGCTTCACGCACATCGCGCATGGTCTCCTGCGCCAGCTTGCGTGCCTTCTCGCAACCGTCGGCGATGATATTGCGCACCAGTTGCGGATCGTCGATATAAACCTGGGCACGCTCATGCATCGGCTCCTGCTCCTTCAGCACTGCGTCGATCACCGGCTGCTTGCATTCAATGCAGCCGATGCCGGCACTTCTGCAGCCGCCCTGCACCCATTTCTGAACTGCAGCATCCGAGTAGATCACATGGAACTGCCACACCGGACATTTGTCCGGATCGCCGGCATCGGTGCGCCGTACCCGTTGCGGATCGGTCTGCATGGTGCGAATTTTCTTGCGCACGCTGTCAGGATCTTCGCGCAAGGTGATGGCGTTGTTGTACGACTTCGACATTTTCTGGCCATCCAGGCCGGGCATGCGCGCTGCTTCGGTCAAAAACGCATCGGGTTCGACCAGGATCATTTTGCCGCCACCTTCAAGATAGCCAAACAAACGTTCCTTGTCGCCGTGCGAAAGGCTTTGCGCTTCGTCGAGCAGCGCATGCGCCTGCTCCAAGGCATCTTCCTCCCCTTTTTCCTGGAAACGGGTACGCAATTCCAGGTAAAGCTTGGCACGCTTGCTGCCGAGCTTCTTCACCGCCGCCTTGGCCTTGTCCTCAAAGCCCGGTTCGCGGCCGAAGATGTGATTGAAGCGTCGCGCAATCTCACGCGTGAATTCGATGTGCGGCACCTGGTCTTCACCCACCGGCACCTTGTCGGCGCGATAAATCAGGATGTCGGCTGCCTGCAACAAGGGATAGCCAAGGAAGCCATAGGTCGTCAGGTCCTTGTGCGAGAGTTTTTCCTGCTGATCCTTGTAGGTCGGCACGCGTTCGAGCCAGCCCAATGGCGTCATCATAGAGAGCAGCAGGTGCAGCTCGGCATGTTCCGGCACGCGCGACTGGATGAACAGCGTTGCCTGCGAAGGATCGACGCCGGCGGCGAGCCAGTCAACGATCATTTCCCAGGCGTTCTCGACAATGCCGCCCGGCTCGTCGTAATTGGTCGTCAGCGCGTGCCAGTCGGCGACAAAGAACAGACAGGGATACTCATGCTGGAGCTTGATCCAGTTTTTGAGCACCCCGTGGTAGTGGCCAAGATGAAGGCGCCCGGTGGGGCGCATGCCGGAGAGGACTTTTTCAGCGTACATAGAATCGTCGAGTGGTCAGAAACCGAAAATCAGCAGAATGATGTGGATGAAACCAAAAATCAGCGGACCGAGAATATCGCCCAGCACGCCTGTAAACAACAGCGCCAACAATATCACGAAGCCATAGGGTTCGATCCGGGCAAACTTCCAGGCCAGGCGGTGCGGCAGCAGACTGACGGCAATGCGTCCGCCGTCCAGCGGCGGAATCGGCAACAGGTTAAGCAACATCAGGGCAGCGTTTATTGTAATCCCGGCCTTGCCCATTTCAGCCATGGGCAGCGCGAAGACACTGTCGGGCATCATGATCGCCAGCTTGATCAGGCAGGCCCAGCCCAAAGCCATGATCAGATTGGCTCCGGGACCCGCGGCAGCAACCCACAGCATGTCCCGTTTCGGATTGCGCAAGCGACTGAAATTCACTGGCACCGGCTTGGCCCAGCCGAACAGGATGCCGCCACTACCAAGCAGGCTGCTGGTGCCCAGGATCAAGGCAGGCACCAGCAAGGTTCCTACCGGATCGATATGGCGCAACGGGTTCAGGCTCACACGCCCGAGTTCCCATGCGGTGGGATCGCCAAACATGCGGGCGACATAACCGTGAGCGGCTTCGTGCAGGGTAATCGCGAAGACCACTGGCAAGGCCCAGATCGCCAGCGTCTGTATAAGGTTTTCCATGAGGATGGCGAATTCTAATCGAAACCGAAGGGTTCCAATGCGCCTCGTCCTGCCCGCATCAGTTCGGGAACGCCACTGCTGAGGTTGATCATGGTGGTCATCTCACTGCCGCAAGGGCCGGCATCGATTACCAGTTCGAGATGCTTCTCGAGTCGGTCGCGGATCTCTTGCGCATCGGCCAAAGGGGCCGAATCGCCCGGAAGGATCAGCGTCGAGGTCAACAGCGGTTGATCCAGTTCCTCTAGCAGCGCCTGGACCAGAACATGGTCGGGAATGCGCAAGCCGATGGTTTTGCGTTTCGGATGCAGTACGCGCCGCGGCAATTCGCGCGTGCCCTCGAGAATAAAAGTGTAACTGCCCGGCGTGGTGGCCTTGAGCAGACGGTACTGGGCGTTGTCCACCCGGGCGTAAGTCGCGATCTCGGAGAGATCGCGGCACAGCAGTGTGAAATGATGGCGTTCATCGACGCCGCGGATGCTGCGGATGCGATCAAGCAGGCCGGCGTCACCGAGGTGTCCGACCATGGCATAGGCGGAGTCGGTGGGCAATGCCACCAAGCCGCCGTCGCGAATGATCTCTGCCGCCTGCTTGATCAGGCGCGGCTGCGGATGCTCTGGATGGATGCTGAAAAACTGGGACACTTAAAGCGACCTTAACTCAACAGTTCCCAGATCGGCCTCAGGTCGTCCGGCAACTGCGGCAACTTGCCCAGGTCGATGCGGCTTTCGCCGGGACCATGGAAATCCGATGCGCGCGACGCAAGAAAACCGAATTCTCTGGCATAGCGGGCTATTTCGCGAACTTCATCATCGCCGTGGGAACCCGACAGGACCTCGATACCTTCGCCGCCGAGATCGCGAAACGCGACGAGCAACTTGCGCAACTCCTGATTGCCGAGACGATAGCGGCTCGGATGCGCCAGCACGGCAACGCCACCGGCGCCATGGATCCAGGCCAGTGCCTGGGCCAGACTCGCCCAGGAATGCGTGACGTAGCCTGGCTTGCCCTTGGCCAGCCAGTGGTCGAAAACCGTCTTCACGTCGGGCGCATGCCCCGCAGCAACGATATGGCGTGCAAAGTGCGAACGGCTAACCAGCGCAGGATTGCCGACAAAGCGCAAGGCGCCCTCATAGGCGTCGTGAATGCCGACCTTGTCCAACTCTGCCGCCATACGCACTGCGCGTTGGTCACGACCACTGCGCACTTGCGCGAGTCCGGCGATCAGATCGGCATTCGCCGGATCGATCGCGAGCCCGACGATATGAACGGTCGAGTCGTCACCCCAGGAGATGGAAATTTCGACGCCATTGACGAATCTCAGCCCCAGTTCCGCTGCCGTCGCGCGTGCCTCGGCCAGGCCGCCGATCTCGTCATGGTCGGTCAAGGCCAGCAGATCAACGCCGTTGGCATGGGCGCGGCGTACGACTTCCGCGGGCGCCAGCAGACCGTCCGAAAAAGTCGAGTGACAATGCAGGTCGGCATTGGCAACGTGCGGTTTTGACAGGGGCGCGAGCATCAGAAAAATTCCTCGATCAATTGCGCCAGTCGCTGCGGCTGGTCGTGATGCATGTTGTGGCCGGCATCCTCCAGCATCTCGACCCGGATATCGCGGAAACAGGCGATGCGCTCACGGTAATCGGCCGCACCGGCCTCGCTCACGAAATCCTTCATGATCACGGAATCCCTCGCCGCCACCCACAATACCGGTGCCGTCACTCTGCGCCAGCAGGCCATGGCATCCTCCAGCCGATAGAGGATCGGACTGGTCAGCTTGTGCAGGGGATCGGCTGCCACCACGACATTCTTTTCATCACCCTCCTGCCCCAGGTACCCGGCGAGAAAAGCGGCCTGGTCTGAGGACAGCCGCACATTCCCGCGCTGCAAGCGCGCTGCCAGTTCGGCACGATTGGCATAGCGATTGACCACCGGTCCGCTGCATTGCTGGTCAAGCCATTTGGCGTATCGACCGGGGGCTTCATCCGCATGCGTGGCGAGCAAACCGAAACCTTCCAGTGTGGCAACGCGGGACACGCGCTCGGGACGAATTCCGGCGTAGAGGCAGGCGGCATTGCCGCCGAGGCTGTGACCAATCAGGCAGACCGGCGCATCGGGCGAATAATGCCGCAGCAAGGCATCGAGATCGGCAATGTAATTGGGGAACCAGTAACTCTGATGGGTCCATTGCGACAGGCCGAAGCCGCGCCAGTCGAGCGCCAGCACCCGCCATTCGCGGGTCAGAGCATCGACCAGAAACTGGAAGCTGGCGGAGACATCCATCCAGCCATGCAGCATGAACAGGGTCGGCGCGTCGCGCGGTCCCCAGATGCGGACATGGGCGCGCAAACCGTTGAGTTGAATAAATTCAGAAGTGCTCTGTTTCATCGAAGCATTTTAACATCCGGCTCAATCACTTCCGGACGCAACTGAGCGGACGCCGCAGAGAACGCTTGCCACGAACACCACAAGCCAGCATATAATTTGTTCCGTCGCAGGGAGAGAGTGATCGCATCACCGCCGAAGGCGCAATTCCCGGAACCGCTCAGGCAAATGAACCGGCGACGCAGGACAAATCTGGAGAGTGGTGAGCGAGGCTCACCCACCGAAGGGGCACGCAAAAGAAACTTTCTGAGGTTTCCGCTGCAATCTCTCAGGTACCAAGGACAGATGGGGCGAATAGGCAAAACCGATTCGCCCCTTTTCTTTTCATGTGAAGTATAATGAAGAAAATCTGCCAGGTACTTGAACATGCAAACTAACCCATCGCAAACACTCCGCCGCACACCGCTCTACGACAGTCACGCCCTGCTCGGCGCCAAGCTGGTCGACTTCGCCGGCTGGGAGATGCCCATTCATTACGGCTCGCAGATCGAGGAGCACCACGTGGTGCGGCGCGCTGCCGGGATGTTCGACGTCTCCCACATGCTCGCCATCGACCTCACCGGACCGGGGTCCCAGGCCTATCTGCGCAAGCTGCTCGCCAACGACGTGGCGAAACTGAAGCAGCCCGGCAAGGCGCTCTACTCCTGCCTGCTGCGTCCCGACGGCGGTGTCATCGACGACCTGATCGTGTATTTCTTTACACTCGAGACGTATCGGATCGTCGTCAATGCCGGCACCGCCGACAAGGATCTGGCCTGGATGCAGGCGCAAGGCGCCGATTTCGACATTCAGTTGGCGCCGCGCCGCGATCTGGCCATGATCGCCGTGCAAGGACCACAGGCGCGTGAAAAATTCTGGCAAGCCTGCCCCGGCAGCCGCGCTGTCAGCGAGTCTCTCAATCCGTTTCAGGCGGTCTTCGATGGCGACTGGCTCATCGCCCGCACCGGCTATACCGGCGAGGATGGCTTCGAGATCGCCGTGCCAGCCGAGCAGGCAGCCACCGTCTGGTCGCAACTGCACAGCGCGGGCGTCGCCGCCTGCGGCCTGGGCTGCCGCGACACCCTGCGCCTCGAAGCCGGCATGAACCTCTACGGCCAGGATATGGACGAAAACATCTCGCCGCTCGAAGCGGGCCTGACCTGGACGCTGTCCCTGCAGGATGAGCGCGATTTCATCGGCAAAGCCGCCCTGCTGGCGCAGCAGCCGACGCGCCAGTTCACCGGACTGCTGCTGCTCGAACGCGGCGTGCTGCGCGCCCATCAAGTTGTGCATACCGCGCATGGCAGCGGCGAAATCACCAGCGGCACCTTCTCGCCTACCTTGCAGCAAGGCATCGCCCTGGCCCGTCTGCCCAACACCGTGAACGCGGGCGATCAGGTCGAAGTGGATATTCGCGGCAAGCGACATGCGGCGAAAGTCGTCAAGCCCCCCTTCGCGCGCAACGGCAAGATTCTTGTTTCCTGACCCCTTACGGAGAACCACATGAACGTCCCCGCCAACCTCAAATACACCAAGAGCCACGAATGGGCTCGCCTCGATGCCGATGGCCTGGTCACAATCGGCATCACCGATCATGCCCAGGAAGCGCTGGGCGACATCGTCTTCCTCGAACTGCCGGAGACCGGCCGCAAACTCAAGGCTGCCGAGGAATGTGCGGTGGTCGAGTCGGTCAAGGCCGCCTCCGACATCTACGCGCCGATTGCTGGCGAGGTGGTCGCGCGCAACGATGCCGCCAGCGATACGCCGGAAACGGTGAACCAGGATGCCTACGCCGCCTGGCTGTTTCAGATCAAGCCGGACGACGCCACGCAACTCAATGGATTACTGGATGCAGCGGCCTACGCCAAGATCGCCGAGGAAGGCTGAGTCATGGCGAACTTTGCATCGCTCGTCGAGCTTGAGAATTCCGATGAATTCATCACTCGCCATATCGGCCCGAGCACCATCGAGATCACCCAGATGCTGGCAGCCATCGGCGCCACCAGTCTCGATCAGTTGATCGAACAGACGGTGCCGGCGTCAATCCGACTGCAGGCGCCGCTCGCCTTGCCCCAAGCCCAGCCGGAACATGTCGCCCTGGAAAAACTCAAGCGGATCGCCAGCCGCAATCGCGTCTGCAAATCACTCATCGGCATGGGCTATGCCGACACGCTGACGCCCAAGGTGATCCTGCGCAATGTCATGGAGAATCCCGGCTGGTACACCGCCTACACGCCCTACCAGGCCGAGATCGCCCAGGGGCGGCTCGAAGCCCTGCTCAACTACCAGCAGATGGTGATCGATCTGACCGGCATGGAACTCGCCAATGCTTCGCTGCTCGACGAAGCCACGGCGGCGGCCGAGGCCATGACCATGGCACGCCGGGTGAGCAAGTCCAAGGCGAACGCTTTCTTCGTCGACGCCCACTGTTTTCCCCAAACCATCGATGTGCTCAAGACGCGCGCCGGTTTTTTCGGCTTTGAACTCATCTTCGGCACGGTCGACGAAGCTGAACGGCATGAGGTCTTCGGCGCCTTGCTGCAATACCCGGATGATCGCGGCGAGGTCGTCGACCTGAGCACCACCATCGCCGCACTCAAAGCCAGGGGTACGGTAGTGGCAGTGGCTGCCGACCTGATGGCGCTGGTACTGCTCAAATCACCAGGAACAATGGGCGCCGACATCGCCCTCGGTTCGGCACAGCGCTTCGGCGTACCGCTGGGGTTCGGCGGACCGCATGCGGCTTTCTTTGCCACGCGCGACGAGCACAAGCGCGCCGTGGCCGGCCGGATTATCGGCGTCTCACAGGATGCGCGCGGCAACCGCGCTCTGCGCATGGCCTTGCAGACGCGCGAGCAGCACATCCGCCGTGAGAAGGCGAATTCCAACATCTGCACCTCGCAAGTGCTGCTCGCCAACATGGCCGGCATGTATGCCGTGTATCACGGCCCGCAAGGCCTGCGCCGCATCGCCGAACGCATCCATCGCCTCACCGCGATCCTCGCCGAAGGCCTCAGGCAGGCCGGCCTGAGCGTAATATCCCGGCAATTCTTCGACACTATCCGCGTCGATCTCGGTGCACGCAGCGACACGCTTCATCTGACGGCACGTGATGCCGGCTACAACCTGCGACGAGTCGGCGGTGGCACGCTTGGCATTGCCCTCAACGAGAAGACCACGCGCGACGATGTCGCCAACCTGCTGCACCTGCTGACCGACAAACGTCCCGACATCGCTGTCCTTGATGCCGCCTCGAGCAGTCCGTTGGCAGGGCTCCTGCGCAGCGACGCCATCCTCAGCCACCCGGTGTTCAACACGCACCACACCGAGCACGCCATGCTGCGCTATCTGAAGCGCCTGCAGAACAAGGATCTGGCGCTGGATCATTCGATGATTTCGCTCGGCTCCTGCACCATGAAGCTCAACGCCACCAGCGAAATGATTCCGGTCACCTGGCCGGAGTTCGGCGACCTGCACCCCTTCGCGCCGATCGATCAGGCGGCCGGCTACATGGAGATGATCCGGGGCCTGACTGACTGGCTCAAGGCCATCACCGGCTTCGATGCCATCTGCATGCAGCCGAATTCCGGCGCACAGGGCGAGTACACCGGCCTGGTGACGATCCAGCGCTATCACGCGAGCCGCGGCGACCACCAGCGCAACATCTGCCTCATCCCCAAGTCGGCGCACGGCACCAACCCGGCCACCGCCATCATGTGCGGCCTGACCGTGGTGGTGGTCGATTGCGACGACAACGGCAACGTCGATTTCGCCGACCTGCGCGCAAAAGCCGCAGAGCATGCTGACCACCTTGCCTGCCTCATGATCACCTATCCCTCGACGCACGGCGTGTTCGAGGAAGCCATCAAGGACATCTGCGCCATCGTGCACCAGCACGGCGGGCAGGTGTATATGGATGGCGCCAATCTCAACGCCCAGGTCGGCCTGACCAGTCCGGCCAGCATCGGCGCCGATGTCTCGCACATGAACCTGCACAAGACTTTCTGCATCCCGCATGGCGGCGGCGGACCGGGCATGGGACCGATCGGCCTCAAGGCACACCTCGCGCCCTTCATGGCCGATCACGTGGTGCAACCGACCGGATCGGCCGAGCGCAGCAACAAAGGTCAGGGCGCGGTCTCCGCCTCGCCCTGGGGCTCGGCGTCGATCCTGCCGATCTCCTGGATGTATATCGCGATGATGGGCGGCGCCGGCCTCAAGCGCGCCACCGAGGTGGCCATCCTCAACGCCAACTACATCGCCGCGCGCCTCAAGGCGCATTACCCGGTACTGTACGTCGGCAAGCATGGACGCGTCGCCCACGAATGCATCCTCGACGTACGCGCCATCAAAACCGTCAGCGGGATCGCTGAAATCGACATCGCCAAGCGACTGATGGACTACGGCTTCCATGCCCCAACTGTGAGTTTCCCGGTGGCCGGCACGCTGATGGTGGAGCCAACCGAATCGGAAGCGAAAGATGAACTCGACCGCTTCATCGCCGCCATGATTTCGATCCGCGAAGAAATCCGCCTAGTCGAAAGCGGTGTCTGGCCGGCCGGCAACAACCCGCTCAAGCGCGCGCCGCACACCCAGGCCGACCTGACCGAAGCCGACTGGCAGCGCCCCTACAGCCGCGAAGTCGCCGTCTTCCCCCTGCCCTACGTCAGGCAGAACAAGTTCTGGCCTTCGGTGAACCGCATTGACGACGTGTATGGCGACAGAAACCTGTTTTGCGCGTGTCCACCTATCGAGGATGGCACGGGAGGATAGAATCGCGGAGCGTCACACCTTTCTTCCGCCAACCGGAGAGACTCCATGTCCGTATACTTGATACTCACCGTCATCGGCGACGACCGACCAGGTCTTGTCGGTGAACTCTCCTCCGTGATCAGCGCCCACCAGGGCAACTGGCTCGAATCCTCGATGTCGCACCTTGCCGGAAAATTCGCCGGCATCGTCCGCGTCGATGTGGCCGAAGAGCGTGCTGCCGCACTGCAAGCTGCACTGGCCGGCTTGTCCGGACTGAAGGTCACGGCTGAATCGTCCACCCCGGCCGTTCCCGGCCAAGGGCGCCGTCTCAAACTGTCTCTCGTCGGCCATGATCGCATTGGCATCATCAAGGAAGTTTCACAGGTACTGGCACGCCATGCCGTAAATGTCGAGGAACTGGTGACGCATGTCTCAACGGCACCGATGTCGGCCGAAACCCTGTTTCATGCCGATGCCGAATTGCTCGTCGATCACGGACTCGACAGCAAGGAACTGACCTGCGACCTCGAACGTCTTTCTGGCGAACTGATGGTGGATATCACGCTGGACGAAGTGGCACACTAGCGCCGCCGTTGGCAGCGCTCAGATAATGATGTAGCGGCTGTCGGCCTGCTGCTGCGCCAAGCCGCGCAGCGCTTCTTCCCGTTGAATTTTGGCGATCAGGACGATCCAGTGGCGCCGGTCGCGGCCGATGAGTTCGGGAAGACTCAGGGTGCTGACCTGATCTGCAGTGGATTCCGGATCGACCATGACCCCCATCCGATCCACGCTCACCGTGGTCGGATCCAGATGAAGATGCAACTCGGGTGCAGCCAGCCAGGCCGCCAACGCATTGAGCAACCGCTCGGGCGACAGGTCCTCGGCGGCATGGCGCAGGCGTTCCTCGAGTTCTGCGCTGCGCTGGACATGTTCGGCGACCAGGGTTGCCGACTGGCGCGGTCGCGAAGACAAGGCGCGCTGCATGTCCCACTCGGTGTGCAAGTTCTGCCTGGCCTGGCGCATTTCCGCCAACTGCGACGCAAAGCTGGTCGCCAGGCTGTCGAATGCAGCAGCACGCAAGCCACGGCGGGTTTCCTCGATATCCGCACTCAATTCGCGTAGGGTGTGGTCGGAAAAATAAAGCATCTTCTGTGGCGTGTCGGCGCAGACCATGTCGCCATGCACACTCATGCCCATGACATTCTTTTCGAAGCGGCGCATGCCGAGCAAGGCGTAGAAATCATCGGCCAAGGCATGCGCAGGTTCAGCCATGAAAGTCTTCACCGCCCGGCTTTTGCCGAGGGTCGCTGCGATGTCGCCGCAGGTGGCAAACAGCGCATGAACAAGAGGATCGGCAGCGAATGCATGGCTGTTCACTTCAATCGGCCCGGGTACCGCCGCCACCAGACCATCGCAATAGGCCATTGCGTTACGCACCGGGGCCGCCAGATGCTTCTCGTAACCGGAAACCGTCTTGAGCATTGGCTCGACCACCGCCACAGCATGCGCGATGGCTTGCCGCTCGACATCATTCAGCGGCAGCGATTTGTCGCCCCAGCCCAGCAAATTCGCGATGAAGCCCACCCCAATAGCCCTCTAAGTCGGTTAAGCTTGCGCTCCTTCATTCACCACAGACTCGGCACTAATCTAATGGCGGTTATGCCGCAGTATTTATGTAAATAGCACTAATAAGTGAGTGAGTGGCTACGCATTGCGGTTTTTAACAATTAGATTTGTCCATAACTTGGCCACAATATCCAACTTGTTTACAGTTTTCAGCCTTGCCTGGCCAATACCAGCCATAAGATCAACTCGAAAAATTTGATCAATATTGCTGGAGGTCATATCAGTCATCCCTGTCAATGACTCTTTGTACCAAGCAGGATACTGAATATGATGCGCTGAACAGTTGATGACGCCCAAACCTCGATAATCCGGCCAACTTTTCGGACGCTCCCTCCTGAGTACAAACTCCAAATGGTGAGAGCGAAGACGACTGTCAATGCGAACGGACCCAGCAACTCCACAAACTTTTCAGGAAGTGGTGGAACCGACGCAGGTAATGTTTCATAGACACCAACTGGAGCGATCGAAATCAACGCAAAATTTGCAAGCCGCCTGGCGCCAATTCCGACACTCATCCCAATAGCTCTAATTCGATCTTCTAGGTTTTTCTGCTTGGCTATGAGTGCATTTTCCGCAGCCTGTGCCTTTGCTTCGGCATGTGTTCGACGTTGCTCCTCAACAGACAATGCTTGCTCGGTGTCTCTTCTCGCCTCTGCTCTTGCCGCTTCAAGTATTTCAGGTACAGTTCCCTGCGTAAAGGCATCCGGTCGACCCAAAGTCGTATCCACCAAAGCGTTTCTGGCAACAGTAGAGAATCGAAGCAGGTGATAGTCGCCTTCAGAGATAGTGCCATCCCGTTGCAGTCGGTCAATTTCATTTAGATACCGTCGCCAGAGTTCTGGTGCAGGCTGAAGCGCAGCGTAGCTTTCTGCAATCAATCGATTCCGCGAGAAATTCGCCGCGAGCGTAGGATTCTTTACCCAGGCAAGGGTTGCGATGGTGTGATCATTGACACAAAGTGGGACCGTCACTTGGTCATACTGTTCAAAGAAGAATTTTGAACTAGCCCTCGCGACAGCATTATTTGTGGTGACAAACACGTAACCACAATTCTCGATCTCACTCTTTATCCTGCCTTTTCTGAGGCGATGAATTGCGGTTAGGCAACCAACATCGTGGGTCTGGGCTTCAGTGCGTTGGTCTGGCAGTTCGTCGTGCAGAATCTGTTCAAATCGGCGCTCATCTAGACCGATCTCCACGATCTGTGCGGGAATAGACTTCACATGAATCCGCAACCTCTTAAGTGATCTCTCTAGTCCAGCAATAGCTAGTTCAACGTCACTGGCATGCAGTCCTTGACTAACGAAATGTTCATATACGGAAAACAAGCCCTTGACCTGTTTCGGATTTCTGAGGGCATGTTGCGCTGCATCGAGGATTCGCCGCACTTCGTCGACAGTAATATCGAAGCAATACAAGGAAATATTTGATTCATAGAGGAGCGTCAAGAACTCGTTGCAATAAGCTTGGGCACCTTCACCCTCAAATCCAAGAGAACGCAGAAGAATTCTTGTATCAAGATACACAGATAAGTCTTGAAATTTCTTCTTGGCCTTGGAAATATCTGGCAGGAATAGCGCAGTTGCCAGCATATTTCCTTTCATGACAGTTTCAAGAAATGCAAATCCCGCTGGATCATGCTGATCCAAGTGTGCGATAAATGCACTTACTACGAAATGACTGCCTGATAGGTGCTGCGTTGGCGTTGTGAATTCACGCCCGTCAATTGCGGTTGCCAAAAGGGGGACACAAGCGCTTTGAAGAAACGACAGCAGAGCTTCCTCCGCTTCCTCTTGAGACCAGTTCAGCGCGTGTTTCTTTGCTGAAAACTCCAGGAGTTTTCCTAGAAGAGCGCTCTGCTGGCGTGTCGCATCGGCTTGAGCATGGTCAAAATCAGTGTCAATCTTTCCATCGCTACGAATGTATATGCCAGATTGTTTATGTATATGTCCACGCCTTGCCACACGGTGCAGCAGAGTATTTAGCGCTGCTTGCGGAATCTTCAGTCCGAAATTTTCTTGGACATACGCTTGTATTGCAGCGACTGAGATTTCAGGTTGAGCAGACGCGTTGACGGCTTGAATAACAAACGGAACAAAGTTTTCTACATAATCATGGCCGTGATCCCAATTGACCTTGAGGATGGCGAGGCTTGTTAGACTTTCTGGGCGCACATGTACCTCCGGGGATCCAAAAAAAGGTGAAACAACAGTCACTCTTGCCGATTCGCATTTCTCGAGCAAATTCTTGATGGTATTTGTTGCATCGTGCCATATCGGCTTCCATGATGTTAGCTAGCATGACCACCCATTGTGTTGTCACAAGTATCTCGGCGGGGTTATTCAACAAGGTTGATTCCCTGCTTCCAACGACGCAACTCGCCCTCGTCTCCTAAGTTGGAGGCCAACACCCTTCCGCAAGAAGGTACCCAGGATGAAGGTTTTCTTTTGTGGCCGCACCCTTCAGCCACTCAGTGGCCTCAGCCTCCGCGCGGGCGATGTCCGACTGTGTCATGGCTTGCCGTAGGTTTAGATTGGCCCCAATGGCTTTGCCTTCCAGCAGGCCTGATACTTTGCTCCACTTGTACGATTGAACAAGGTCTTGGGTGACTCCGCACCCAGCCGCATACATTTCAGCCAGGCGCGCCGCTGCGTCGTAAAAGCCGAATTGCTTGGCCCATTTGTGGTTGATTGATTTCTGAAACCAACTGAAGGCTTTTTCGTTGTCGCAAGGCACCCCAAATCCCTTGCGGTACATTTCTCCCAACGCATAGTTGGCAAAAAACCCTCCAGAGGCGGATGCCTTCACAAGCCATCGAATTGCCTCAGCATGGTTTCGCCCTCCAACGATATTGTTCTTGGCGCCTTCACCAAAGTAGTACAGAAAGCCCAGCTGGGTCTGAGCCTGCTCCTCACCTTCATTGGCAGCTTTGAGCTTCCATGCAAATGCCTTAGCAGCGCTCTTAGGAAAAGCACTTTCGCCCAGCAACGTGCGCCCGGATTCGAACATGTTACCGATGGCGAAGGCGCCGCTTGATTTGCCGGCCTCAACATCTTTTAGCGCCATTTGAAGTGAGAATGCCTTATTGGACTGAGCCAATTTCCGAATTTCATCAATTGACGGTTCAGTGCTGCCAGACCCAAACAAAGTGGAGAACAGACCCATGAGACACCTCTACTGAAATGGATACACGCTATAGTAGCCTAACCAAGTTGGCCCCTGGTGCCTACAATTTTGACAAAATGTCACTCGGCAGGCGCATCTTGGACCAGATCGAAGTCAGGCGATTGAGGTGTTTCCATATCCGTCCTTTGGCAATTGAGTCATTTTGTTAAAACTCGAACCGGCTAAGTTTCGACCAGAGAGAGTGTATGCGAATCCGGTTACCCACCGCGCCGCTCGCCTTCCGCCTCATAGGGGCGGGCGGCGGCGCCGTGGATAACCTCGACCGCAGGGGCACTCAATATTCCACGGTGCATTGGTTCCCATCCGCTCATGAACGCACCTCCTGTAGTAGCGTCGGCAGGGTGATGTGCCGGCGCGCAGCCGAGGCGGACGCTTTGATTGCACTCAAAGCAGCTTCTTCATCCCCGACCAACACGACCTGATCGACGCCTCGCGTCATCGCTGTATAGATCAAGGTTTGGTCGAGCAATCTGGATTCGCGGATCGGTATGACGACCCGTTTGAATTGACTGCCCTGGCTCTTATGCACAGTAATCGAATAGGCGTGATTCACGGCATGGAGTTGTTTGGTGGTCAATGCGTACTCGATCCCGTCGAAGTCGGTAATGCAGCATGGATCATCGGCATCAACCACTGGCAACGCCTGAATGATTTTGCCGAGAGAACCGTTTCTCAACCCTAGCTGGTAGTCGTTCTCGGTGTAGATAACCAAGTCACCGACCTTCAACGGCACCCTCTCAAGTGTTGTAGCACCAACCACGCCGAATTCGGCATCGTGGCAATAGACCTGTTCGGCGTTTTGGCGATAGCGGCTGTGCAAGTCAGCATTCAGATTCTTTACGCCGGCACAATTGGCATTGGTGATAGACAGGATTTGGACGCTGAAATCCGTGCCGTTTCCGCCCAGGTCTGTATAAATCTGCTGTACCATTTCTTCCAATCGTGCAGCCGCGCAGGAAATAAACGACACGCCGCTATCTGGCTTGCCTTGGTACTCGGCCCACACTGGCACCTGATGGGCGCGGATCGCCGCTGCCACTTGGGGAATGCCACTCAGGGCGCTTTGCCGCTTGACCACCTTGAGTTCAACCTGTGGGATTGATGGGATACCGGCCAGGGCATGCAGCACCAGGCCCGGGCCGATAGGAGGCAATTGAGAGGGGTCACCGACCAGGATCAGTCTGACGCCAGTGGGTATGTGCCGCAGCAGGCGGTACATCAGAATCACGTCCACCATACTGACTTCATCAACAACGACCACAGACCCGATGTCGATCTGACCGGATTCGATCTTGGTCAGAAATCCGGCGATGGTCATGGCTTCGCGTCCGGTGACCTCGGTCATGCGCTGGGCGGCACGACCAGCCAGGGCAAGTTGATAGATGGAAATGCCCGGTTGCAGCTCTTCCAGAGCCTGATAGAGCGCTTTGAGGACGGTGGTCTTGCCCGTGCCCGCGCCGCCGAGAATCAGGCTCAGATGCGCCCCTGCGCTTGTCAGAACCGCATCGCGTTGTTCTTGTGACAGTTCGATGCCGTGGGCCTGTTCATAGGTATTGATGGCTGACTCCACTGCGCTCAGGTCATCTCCGATCTGCGCAAAGAGCCCCTTTTGTCCTTCGGCATCGGTTCCGGCCACCATGTCGTGCAGTCGCTGGGCAAGGTAGCTTTCGATCAGGTAGGTTCCTGTTGGCTGGTAATACCCGGCAATCTGCCTGTATTGCGCGCTATCGGGACCCGTCGATAGGGCTTGTTTGGCGAGTTCGGTCGTACCCAACAGCTTGGCCAAGCGAGATTGAACATCCTTTTTAGGCAAACAGGTATGGCCGTTCTTGAGCCCCCGGTAAAGGGATTCCTCGACAGCTGCTTCCAACCGTCGCGGGTCGTCTTCCTGGATACCCAACTGCAGGCGGGCCAGGTCATCGACCGTTTCCCAGTTCGCCTCGAAACTAATCAATACGTAGGGGTTGGCTTCGATTCTGGCTTGCGCCTGATCCTTATAAAAAGCAAGGACGCTTGCGCCGATGCGCCGTGGTATCCCGGTTTGATCCAGCCACAGCAGGGTATTGGCGACCTTGTGCTTGTCGAACGCATGGCAGAGCAGATTAGCCGATTCCTCACTGATCACTTCAACCAACGCAAGGATATTCTTCCGCTCAATCAAATCGACGAGAGCAGGGCCAAACCGGTCATAAAGTTTCCTTGCCTTGACCTGGCCAACGCCAGAGCAATCAGGGCACTCTGCAATCCAGGAGATGATATTTCGACCGACTGGACGCATCAGTTGTGCCGTTGTCGCCTGTATCTGCGTTTCCTTGCGGTGATAGCCATTAACTTCTATGTCGCGGATCGATGCGGCTCCGCTCACGGCCCAAACCTGTCCCTTGTCGACCATGGTGGAATCCGGCACCAACCGATAGTCGCAGGTAGCGACATAGTTTTCACCTTCATCAGTGACACCGGCAAAGATAACGCCACCGGACCTTCCCCGGCTGCGGATGGAGGTAATGCGAAGCTGAACCGACAAGTCCCTCATGAGTGCAGCAACCGTCCCGTTCTGCAGAGGTGATCGTCCAGATGTTTGTAGCGGGTCAGCTGCTCGCGCAGGTCGCGTACCTCGGCGCGTAGTACAGCGTTCTGCTCTTCGAGCGCCTTGACTCGCTGCTCGGCCTTAGCTTTGGCTGCCATAATGCGCTTATCGACGGACTGACTGGTGGTATCCATTGCGACCTCATTAGAGGCGTTCGGGATGGCCTTTGCCTCCCCGAATGTACCGGTGGCACGCAGGCGGTCTTCCAATGCTTCCAAAGCCGTTTTGACGGCGGGATTCTGTCGGATTACCGATAACGCAAAGCCACACTCGTTGGCAATCTCCGAGCGGTTGAGCTTGCCTTGGCGTATATAGTCCTGCCAGTCGTTGGCAGCATCACGTTCCTCGATCCATGACTTAAACCGTTGGAGGTTATTGGCACCCAGATCGCGGCCTGAAAGGGTCTTCTGATTCATGTCGAATCCTTTCTATTCTTTCCAGCCATTGCAACGACGTTGGGTTTCTCTGAGGGGTCTCGATGCACTGCAGGCAGCGGCTGGTTCATGAAGTTACGCATACGTTCATCCATCTGTTTCGTGTAACCGTTGTAAACCCATCGGTTGAACTGCTCCAGCAAATTGTTGTTTTCCCGTTTGAGGCGCTCGTTTTCCACTTCGAGGCGGGTAATGCGCTGGTGTTCAGGGGTAAGTGCCTTAAGTTCCCTCGGGTTGCGTCCGGACAACTCGTTCTTGCGCGCCGTAAACGCCTCCTTGATCCGTGTGTGGTTGTGCAGCGCTTGGCGAGAGTATTCCGCGCGCAGGCGTATCATGATCTGCTTGATCAGCAGATCCCAGGTGAGCTTGGGCGATGACCAACCGTCAAGCATTTCTACAATCTGCTCGATGGCCTGGTCGTCGAGATTCCTTGCACGGTTGCGTGGCTTAGCCGGCATCGGCGGTCTCCTTGGCTTTATGGTTCGCGCCCGTCAATAGGGCACGCACATCGTCAAGCGATGCGATGGTCTGACTGACGGGTGTTCTGCGGCTATGACGCTCTTCCTCGGCCATGGCGAGGCGAGACGGCGGAACTACGCCGCTCAGTTGGATAACTGAGCCTTGAGGAACATCTGGGTCGGCGAGAATGGCAATCAGCTGGTTTATGCGCTCAAGTGTCTTAGTCTGTTGCTGGAACCATTCGGCTGCGTTTAATACCTCAGCGCTGAATGCCGCCCTGGCTTTCTCTTGCAACAGGGTCGTCTCAACTTGCATCTTGCGCAAGTTCGCTTCGGCTCGCTGATCACCCTTGATGCAAACCTGTTCGTTACAGTTGATGCAGTCTGCATGTACTTGGCACGGAGACTGTGCATAGTCATGAATGCAGTACCCAAACTCCGAAGTGTGTGCCGTAATAATCTTGATGTCGGCAAACTCGTCGCGCCGAATGAATACGCGATTGTCGATGTTGGCGAACGGACCGACCGACTTGGACGGGTCCCCCACCGCATTACGCAATCTCTCGATCACATCGCGGTCGGACTCGTGGTTGTAGGTCGCGTTTTGACGCACGTTTTTGCGACCGGACCATTTTGCAATATCCTCTTCGGTTAGCGCGCCGGACTGACGAACCAGCGTGTTCAGGTAGTGGCGCAGCATGTGGCTGGACATGGAGAGAAACTTGCCGTCCGTGTCGCGGTAGCCAAGCTCCTCGAAGATGGACTTTTTCCGTTTTTGACTTTTCAAGGCACACTGGAGAGTAACGTACCTGATTCGATCAAAGCTACAAATAAACGGGCTGCTTGCGCGTGATTTCATCTCAGATATTCGCGTAAGACACAAGGCTTCGCTATAGTGCATCCCTGTAGCGGGGTCCATGACCGGAAAGCCCTCTGGCAGCATCGCCAGCACTGCTCGCTCTACATCGCCAAAGGCCACGTTGATTAATCTTCCTGGTGCCGACTGGACTGGGACATGATTTTTATGCAGCCACCAGAGCGTTCTGTTGCTTTCAGTCCTAGTGATACTGTCCGTTTCGCCTCCATAAAGGATCGAATGGACCTCAGTCGTGGTAATCAACTCACGACTGCGCAGGGACTCTAGGTGGGTGGGCAAGTAGATTCTGTTGGGGTGTTTTTCATACCACAGGGCGAGCTTCCGCGCCGGCTCACTAAGGCGACGTAGGTTTTCAACCGCGCGCACGGCAATGTCGCGCATCGACGGAATCACGGTTTTCACCATCGGTGCCGCTCCCTTGGCTGGGAACCACCGCAGCCCGATCCCGACGTCGCCAGCCTTGTGGTCAGTCCAGTCGGGGGTAAGAATGTCTAGCGGGGCGTACAGCGCTTCGACCGAGCGATCCGGAGAGCACAGCATCAGCGCGCACAGTGACGTGACAAAGATTGCCCTCGGATCGTCGGTACCGGAATTAAAGATTGCCGCAAGCGCTTCCAGCGCCTGCGCCGAGGGTAACTTTTGGTAACGCTCCTGATCGAACTGCTTACCAACGCGGGTACGATTTTGTTGGGCCTGGCAAATCGGCGACTTCCAATCACTCGGTACTGCCACCAACCCCAACTCAACCATGAATCGGTAAATAACTTCAAGCTGCTTGCCTATGCTATAGGCTGCGTGATGGCACAGACTCTCAACCGCCAGGGTGCATGCCCTGTTCAGCACATCCGGCATTGTTGCAGTCGGGCATGTGTCGGCGTTCAGTTCATACAAGGCTGCTTCGAGGTAACAAAATGCGTTGAGGCGCGAGGTCAAAGCTGTAGTCTTCCGCTTGCTGTGCATGTAGGTTAGTAGCGCTTTGGCGAAGGAAAGGCAGGGCTCGCGCATTCGGAGGTTTTCTGGCACGTCCGAAGGAGTACCATTGGTTGAAGCGTGTTTTTTGGCGCGGTAGGCCAACCTGGCAAAATAAATAAATTTAGTGGCCCCGCCCTTTGCTCCCAGGCCGGCAATGCTCCATGCGTGATTCTCAAATCGGTTGCCATCCAATCCGAGCGGCTTCATACGAGTCCGCACCAGGTCAACAAACTCCCGCAAGTTGGCTTTCGCGTCCAGTGACGCACGGGGGACGAAGACGAAGGTATCTCTCATTTGCAATCATCCGACCTGATCTGGCGGCAGCGAAGGATGACTTGTGCGCAGCCAAGGATAGCTCGGTCATTGATGGCGGCGATCCGGAGGTCGGTGGTGGATATTAGGTTCTCCCGCCGCGCCAACATGTAGTCCAGCGCAGCTTCATGGGGGCCATCCAGCCAAGGCTCAAAATCGTGGCAGCCACCGTAGCACGCAAGAGGACGAGCGAACCCGCAATGGGCGTGGCTTCCACAGTTACCCATGCCCGCCCCACTTTGGTCGACGCGCAGATCGACGATGCGGCTCGCTGGTCCTCGGCGGGTAGCTTCATCCTCCCCGCGAATGATCCTTCCGGCGAAGGCCATCGCCACAGGGGCCATCGTCATCGCGACTTTGCGGCTGAAATTGGCGCGAATGCGTGCGGTCAAACCAGCGTAGACCTCAACATGTCTCGTGTCCTCATGGTCCATCAACTCGGCAAGCACAAGCAGCGGCCAACCTTCCTCTGCTGCTCGCGTAGCGAAAGTACGGCGAAAGCGGATGGGGCACACCGGAATAGGCTGTCCCACCAAGCGCTCCGAAGGAACGTGCAACGAGGCGAAGATGCTTACTACTCCCTGAGACAGCGTCTGCGCGGTCAGATGAAATTCTAGGCCTGGCGCGTTTGCGTTCTCGGCCTTCTTCCTCTGCGGAAACATGGGCGCCTGGGAGGTATCTGCCAGCCGCTCGGCAAACTCGGTTCGGATGGCGTCCACATAGGCAGCCAAGGGCTCGCCGATCTGGATGGTCAGCTTGCGCGTCTTGAATTCGCTGCGACCCAGTTTCCCCTTTTGTTTGACACGCGGAACCCGTAGGACGTAGTCGCCATCGGGAGTTCGCGGAGTAATCAGGTCACCGCATTTCAACGAAGCAAGCTGCACGGGACGGGCGCCCAGTGACATCAGCAGGTAACACTGCAGAAGCTTTCCCGCGTCAATTTCATCTCGCGAATAGGCAGCGTTGAGCGCCACCTGGATCGCCTCGAATTCGATATCAGTGAAGGGCCCTTTTTTTGGATCGAGCGTGGCCACCGCGACGCCTACAGGACTCCGTTTGAGTTTTATTTGGCCAAGAAAACTTTCAACGTCCTGACCTACGCCAGGCGCTCCCAGTTTGCTCCATTTAATGAGTAATCCACGCATCTGCGCAAGGATATACTCCGCTTGATTCGATGACATTTTGTAGGCCAGAATGTCTTCCGGAGTAATGCGCCGGATTGACTCGTGATAGTCGGCGGTAAGAAACCTACTAAACCTCAGGAATGTATGAAATAGATTATGTCCGGTACTTGGCGCCCTGTTTTCCAGATACCAGATGAGAGTTTTCTTGAGGCCTGGCAGGAGCGGCGCACAAAGATTATGGACAAGATCGAAATTGATAGAGATACTCATACTGCCGTCGCGAAAGGCCCATACGGACGCGTTCGGCGCAAACTCGATGCCACTGCGCGTTTTGGCGGTCTGAGGAAGTGCTTGCTCTGACCGATGGGTAAGGAATTGGTCGACGACTGTATTCATGGCGTCCTTTCGGGGGGATTCCGGATGTAGAGCTTTGCTTGCAGCGCCAGACCCGCCTCGGCAGCCCTTTCCTGGGCGAACCGTTTTGTGTAGCGGCGAGGAGAATTGGAGTTGTCGCTCCATCCACCAAGTCGCGTCAAGATATTGAGAATTTCCACGTCATCTTTTCTAGCCCGATGCAGATCGTCCGCAAGGTTTTCAAAAAAGGTGTGACGCAGAATATGGGGCGACACTTTCGGGGGGAATTTCTGACTCAGCACATCAAAGATCCGATTCGCTTCCGACTTGCTCATTGGGTCGCCGGTGTTTGCTACTATCAAAAATTCATTCCTTCCAGCCACCAGTTCGTGCCGCAACATCAGGTATCGCTTCATCAGCGCATACAAATCGTAGGAAACGGGCAACACACGGTCGCGCGTCTTCGCATTTGGCTCCTGCAGTCGAGGATCACTCATATCATCTGGACGGCGCAAGATCAACAATTCGTGTGCCTGTGGATTGAAATCCCCCACACGAATTCCCAATAACTCGCCACGCCGCAAGCCAAGGGCTAGAAATGCATTGACGATGAACTGATTTCTCAGACGGATAAACTCGCCAGTCCAGGGATTCTGCGGGTTAGTCGGCACAACGACACTCAAGAGTCGTTCCTGCGCCTGGCGGTCAATTCCCATGCGCTGTCCCACAGTCGCACGCTCAGTCACCACAGGGGTCTTGTTTTGCAGTTCGTTATCAACGATGTCGCGGAGCGCGATCAAGTTCGCCTTCACCTCGTTTCCTGCACGGGCAATAGCCTTGTTGGCCCGCCATGTCAAAAACTCGCGGATGTAACCTAACCGGATTGATGCGGTTCCCGCGTCTACGTCGTCTCCCTTTGCTCGCTCCGTCTGATGCATGCGGAATTTTTCAAGTGAGGTAACTTTGCTAATTTTTTGATCCTCCCCCTCGACTTGATCATCAAGGGCTTTCGCGTTAGCAAGGACCGTCAGCCTGCACGCCTTAGAAATTTCTTCTATTTCTGCAGGGGAGAGAAAATTTCCTGCAGCTAGGCGCTCACTCAGGTTAACCTTGCAGGATTGGAGGGCGAGGTAAAGAACTACAAGACTTCGCAGTGCCTGGGCGATGGTCTCACTTGCGAGGTTCTTATTTCGAAGCGAGCTAACTACCCATAAGGTAGCGTCAAAATCAGGCAGTCCGGTCGCCCGGACGAGCAGAACAGGCAGACGCTCCCCGCCCGCAGTGCGAATCAGCTTGACTCTGAAAGGTGCACTTTGTTGACTCATTATTAGACATCGCCAATAATGCAAATTATGGTATGAAATGAATTTTTAGTCAACAAGCCTATTGTTGTTTATAATAAGTCTATTACATAATAATTATTTACATATTTCGAAAGTTCAACTAAATGGCTCAATACGTTTTTACCATGAATCGGGTGGGCAAGATTGTCCCGCCCAAGCGGCAAATTCTCAAAGACATCTCGTTATCCTTCTTCCCTGGCGCCAAGATCGGGGTACTCGGCCTAAATGGCTCGGGCAAATCGACCGTGCTGCGCATCATGGCCGGCATCGACAAGGACATCCTCGGCGAAGCCACGCCCATGCCGAATCTTTCGATCGGCTACCTGCCCCAGGAACCGCAGCTCGATCCGCAGCAGACCGTACGCCAGGCTGTCGAGGAAGCCATGAGCGAAGTCATGACGGCGAAGCAGAAGCTCGAGGAAATCTATGCCGCTTATGCCGAGGAAAACGCCGACTTCGACAAACTCGCCGAGGAGCAGGCGAAATATGAAGCGATCATCGCCGCAGCGGGTTCGGACGTTGAGCATCAGCTCGAGATCGCCGCCGACGCACTTGGCCTGCCGCCCTGGGATGCCAAGATCGCCGTGCTCTCCGGTGGCGAGAAGCGCCGCGTGGCTTTGTGCCGGCTGCTGCTGTCCAGGCCCGACATGCTGCTGCTGGACGAGCCGACCAACCACCTCGACGCCGAATCGGTGGAATGGCTGGAGCAGTTCCTCACGCGTTTTCCCGGCACAGTGGTGGCGGTAACGCACGACCGCTACTTCCTCGACAATGCCGCCGAGTGGATCCTCGAACTCGACCGCGGCCAGGGCATCCCCTGGAAAGGCAATTACTCGTCCTGGCTGGAGCAGAAGGAGCAGCGCCTGGAAGTCGAAGCCAAGCAGGAAGGCGCGCGCATCAAGGCGATGAAGCAGGAGCTCGAATGGGTGCGGCAGAATCCCAAGGCGCGCCAGGCCAAGAGCAAGGCGCGTCTGTCGCGTTTCAACGAGCTCAGTTCCGAGGAATACCAGAAGCGCAACGAAACCCAGGAGATCTTCATCCCTGTAGCCGACCGGCTGGGCAACGACGTCATCGAATTCGAGAATGTCAGCAAGGGCTTCGGCGATCGGCTGCTGATCGACAAGCTCAGCTTTGCCGTTCCGGCCGGCGCCATCGTCGGCATCATCGGCCCCAACGGCGCCGGCAAATCGACGCTGTTCAAGATGATCCTGGGCCAGGAACAACCCGACTCAGGCAGTGTGAAGGTCGGTCCGACCGTCAAGTTTTCCCATGTCGACCAGAGCCGCGACGCATTGAGCGGCAACAAGTCGGTATTCGAGGAAATTTCCGACGGCGCCGACATCCTTACCGTCGGCAAATATCAGACGCCGTCGCGCGCCTACATCGGCCGCTTCAACTTCAAGGGCAGCGACCAGCAGAAGAGCGTCGGCACGCTTTCCGGTGGTGAACGCGGACGCCTGCACCTGGCGAAAACCCTGATTTCCGGCGGCAACGTGCTGCTGCTCGACGAACCCTCCAACGACCTTGACGTCGAAACCCTGCGCGCCCTGGAAGATGCCCTGCTCGAGTTCGCCGGCTGCGTGCTGGTCATCTCGCATGACCGCTGGTTCCTCGACCGCATCGCCACCCACATCCTCGCCTGCGAAAGCGAGTCGCAATGGGCGTTCTTCAACGGCAACTACCAGGAATACGAGGCCGACAAGAAAAAACGGCTCGGCGAGGAAGGCGCCAAGCCGCATCGGATTCGCTACAAGCCGATTAATCGGTAGAATTCCTGCACATTCCTCCAGCAGCGCGCAGCGTGGGCAAAGTGACCAAATGAAGACGGCTTCTTCACCCGCCTCCAGAAAAATAACCGGAGCCAATCTGGATGAGCTGACGTCCCGGCTGCGTTTTTCGTTCGACAACGGCCACATCTGGCTGGGCGAAACGCGCATGATCCTGCTGCACAGTGCCGCCATGGCGGCACTGCGCAAGGAGTTGGTGGATTCCCTGGGCGCAGAAAGAGCGCGCGGCGTCCTGCTGCGCACCGGCTTCGCCTCCGGCGTCCGCGATGCGGAATTGGCCCGCAAGCTTTACCCGAATGCCTCGGATTCGGACGTGCTGGGCATGGGTCCGCTGCTCCACACTCTCGAGGGCATTGTCACCGTGCGCACCGTGCGGCTCGACATCGACGTGGCCGAAGGACGCTTTTACGGCGAGTTTCTCTGGGACAACTCCTTCGAGGCCGATCTGCATCTCGAGCAATTCGGCGTGGATATCGGCCCGTCGTGCTGGATGCAGACCGGTTACGCCTGCGGTTATTCCAGCACGGTGATGGGCAGGCGCATCATGTACAAGGAAATCGAGTGTCGCGCCAGTGGCGCCGAGGCCTGCCGCATCGTCGGCAAGCCGGTGGAGAAATGGGAGGATGCGGAAGAACTGCAGCGTTTCCTGCAGCCGGACTCCGTAGCCGAACGCATCCTCGAGTTGCAGGAGCAGGTGCAGAATCTGCGCTATTCCATTGACGACGAACTGAGCACCGATGATCTGATTGGCGCGTCAACGGGCTTTCGCGATTCTTGCGCCCTGATCCGCAAGGCGGCACGCAGCCAGGTGACGGTGCTACTGCTCGGTGAAACCGGCGTCGGCAAGGAAATGTTCGCCCGCGCGCTGCATGTCTATAGCACCCGCGCCAAAGGGCCCTTCGTTGCCGTGAATTGCGCAGCCCTGCCCGAGCAATTGATCGAATCGGAATTGTTCGGCGTCGAGAAAGGCGCTTATTCCGGTGCCCACCAGTCGCGCCCGGGACGTTTCGAGCGGGCACACCGGGGCACGTTGTTTCTCGATGAAGTGGGCGAACTCTCCGCCTCGGCCCAGGCCAAGCTATTGCGTGTATTGCAGGAAGGGGAGATCGAACGCATTGGTGACAGCCATACGCGCAAGGTCGACGTGCGGGTCATCGCCGCAACCAACGTCGATTTGCAGCAGGCCGTTGAAGACGGCCGCTTCCGGCGCGATCTCTTCTATCGCTTGAACATCTATCCCGTCAACATCCCGCCGCTGCGCGAACGCGCCGAGGATATCCCGCTGCTGGTACAACGTTTCATCGACAAACTGTCGGCACGCCACGCCAAGAAAGTCATCGGGGTAACCGACAAGGCCATGCACGCGCTGCGCAAGTACGCCTGGCCAGGCAATGTGCGCGAACTCGAAAACGTGATCGAACGCGGGGTGATTCTCGCACCGACAGGCGGCCGCATCGACCTGGCCGAACTGTTCCCCGGCATCAGCGCCGGAGCCAGCAAGGGACGCTCCCTCGGCCTGGGCCGTGGCGGCAAGGTACTCAAGCACGACGCCCCCGCCGTGGAGGTTTTTCTAGACCACGTCTTCGCTCAAAAGACCAGCCTCGACGACATAGAAAAACTGCTGCTCAGTTCGGCCCTGGAGCGCGCCGAAGGCAATGTCAGCTCTGCCGCACGCTCGCTCGGCATGACCCGTCCCCAATTCGAATACCGCCTGAAAAAACACGGACTGCTGCCCTGAGTTTCCTGGGTATGTTTTGATCCATCGAGGCAAGCCCGCCCCGCCCTCAACAGCGATTTCAGCATTTGATGAAGTGCCGGGCATTTTCATCAAATGATGATTATTTAAACTCTAATTGTTGCAATGCGATATTGTTGATATCAAACAATAACTTGCTCTGGTACGCGGCTTGCGTAAGGGGAGAAGCCAACACCACAGGAGGTTGAGAGATGAGCATGAGAATTGGATCGCGCAAACTGGTCGCGCTTTGTGGCTATTTGACATTGGCGCTCAGCGCCAGTGAAGTGATGGCCGATTCCAAAGGCCAGTGGAAGGACGGCAAGGAGGCCTACGAGAAAATTTGCGGCTACTGCCACGACAAGGGCATCGGCCCGCAGATCAAGGGATTGGGCATCCGCGCAGAGGACATCATCAAGACGGTCCGCTCGGGCAACAAGGCCATGCCCGCCTTCCGCCAGACGGAGATTGACGACGCCACACTGGCCAAACTCGCCGACTACATCAAGTGAGGGCGCTATCCATGAAAGTTCATCGCCGTTCCATCCTCAAAGGCATGCTGACGGCTGGTTCGCTGGCTGCTTTCGGCCTCCCCAGAATTTCCTTCGGTGCAAACCTGAACACCGGCCCTTATGATCTGGTCCTCGTCTCCGGCATCGACACCGCAGAATTCGCCGCGGGTGTTCGCGGCGCTGCCACTGCAACGGAGATATCGCTCGGCAAAAGCCTGCCTGATCTCGCAGCGGCTGCCAGGCTGTTCGATGCTCACCGGGGCAAGCGCCTGGTGGGCTTGATGTCGGATGCCGCCTACGTATTGTTCTCCGAGGCGGCACGCGACGCCGGCGTTCGGCAATTGTTCGAGGGGCGCCACAGCGTTGCCGCGGACGGCGGCACGCGGCATTCCCTGAATTCGGTGACCGGCTTCCAGGGCAGTGCGGAACCTCTCGCCGCGGGTCTGGCGCAAAGCGGCGCCGCATTTGCCATCAGCGAAGTTCCGCAGGGAACGGAGGGGCTGACCACGCTGGCGTTGCGGGGCGGTGACTGGGCGACACACGGCTTCGCTTCTTTCCATATCGGCGGCGAAACTGGCAACGCGCCGCTCTGGCTGCATCTGGGCGGGATCGAACCTTCACAAGCGTGCACAGCCTTGGGCCTGGATGCGGCGCAAGCGGAAACCCTCCGCTGCTGGCGCAGCTATGCACCGCAGCCGGCCGATGCAATTCCTGGCTGGGACCATGCCCTCGGCCAGACACTGGCGAAGCTGGCTATCGGCGGCAGGGAAAACCAGACGCCCTGCGTCACCCAGGTTTTCGTTCATGGCGCGCGGATGCTGGAGGAGTTCTCCGCCTGCGACAGCTATGTTTCCTTCGTCATGGAAGCCTGAAAACGCCAAGCCATTCCAATAATTCATTCCGCATCCTGAGGAAAAACCATGTCCAAATACATCGCGCTGCCCAAGGGCGTCACCGAGGCCACCTTCGACAAAGCCATAGTCGAATTCCGCAAGATTCTAGGCACCGAGAACGTGCTGACGACCGCCGAGCAACTTTCGTCTTACCGGAAGACCATGCTGTCGGTCGCAGATGACGCCCACGCACCGTCCGCCGCCATCGTCGCGCACTCGGTCGAGCATATCCAGAAAATCGTCGCCGTGTGCAACAAGTACAAGGTGCCCATCTGGACCATCTCGACCGGCAAGAACCTGGGCTACGGTTCCGCCGCGCCGGGGGAACGCGGTCAGGTGGTGCTGGACCTGAAACGCATGAACAAGATCGTGGAGGTGAATGCCGAACTCGGCTACGCCCTGGTGGAACCCGGCGTCACTTACCAACAACTGTATGACTACATCCAGGAAAAAAATCTGCCTTTGTGGATGTCCTGCCCGGCCCCCTCTTCGATTGCCGGTCCACTCGGCAACACCCTCGACCGTGGCGTGGGCTATACGCCTTACGGCGAGCATTTCCTGTTCTCCTGCGGCATGGAAGTGGTGCTGGCGACCGGCGAAGTGCTGCGCACCGGCATGGGCGGCATCGAAAATTCCAACACCTGGCAAGTCTTCAAGTGGGGTTACGGCCCTTACCTGGATGGCATATTCACGCAATCGAACTACGGCATCGTGACCAAACTGGGCATCTGGCTGATGCCCGCCCCCCCTGCCTACAAGCCCTTCTGCATCCGCTTCCCGGATGAAACCGACATCGTCGATATCGTCGAGACCATCCGCCCCCTGCGCATCTCGATGATCATTCCCAATGCCATCGTGATCGCCAGCACCATCTGGGAAGCGGCGGTCACCGTCAGACGCAGCGAGTTCTACCAGGGCAAGGGACAGATCCCTGACGAGATCCTGCGCGAGGTGGCGAAGAAGAGCAACCTCGGCGCATGGAACGTCTATGCGGCGCTGTATGGGTCTCCCGAGCAGATCGAAGTAAATTGGCAAATCATCAATCATTTCTTCAAGCAGCACCCCAAATGCAGGATCACCACGGAGAAGGAGGAAGCCGGCAATCCGGTGTTCGAGTACCGGGCCGACCTGATGCGCGGCAAACCCAACCTGACCGAGTTCGGCCTCTACAACTGGCGCGGCGGCGGCGGGTCGATGTGGTTTGCCCCGGTCTCGCAGGCGATGGGCAGCGAAACCCTCAAGCAGATGAAGCTGGCCAAGCAAATCCTGGGCAGGCACGGCCTCGATTACGTCGGTGAATTCATCGTCGGCTGGCGCGACATGCACCACATCATCGACGTGTTGTTCGACAAGACCAATCCGGAGGAGGTCAAAGCGGCCAACACCTGCTTCGGGGAATTGCTCGACGAGTTCACCAAGGCCGGCTACGGCACGTATCGCACCAACACGCATTTCATGGACAAGGTGGCCGACACCTACGGACCGGTGCAGCGCAAGGTGTTCAGCAAGATCAAGAAGGCGCTTGATCCCAATGGCATCCTCGCCCCCGGCAAATCCGGCATTCGTTGAAACCCGGGAGAGTCGACATGGACAGCAAGGACACGGTTTTTCTGAACACGACGCTCTGGCGCGGCAAGCTTTTCCTGGGCGGCTGGAGCGCAGCCAGCCTGACGCGGGAGATTCACGAGCCGGCCAATGGCTCGGTATTGACCACGGTCGGCATGGCCACGCCGGCGGATGTCGCCGAAGCAGCCAGGCGCGCCAAGCAGGCGCAGCTCGCCTGGGTTGCCTTGCCCTATGAGCAGCGCGCCACGATTTTCCGCAAGGCGGCAGCGATCATCGAACGCGAAACTGCAGGGCTGACGCAGTGGATCGTGCGCGAGACCGGCTCCATCCCGCCCAAGGCCGGCGTCGAACTGCACGCGGCGGTGGGCATCCTCCATGAAGCGGCAGCCATGGTCACGCAGCCGGGCGGCCTGGTACTGCCCAGCGACGGCGGCCGCATCAGCCTGGCACGGCGTGTTCCGCACGGCGTGGTGGGCATCATCTCGCCTTTCAACTTTCCCCTGATCCTGTCGATACGCGCTGTCGCACCGGCGCTCGCAGCGGGCAACTGCGTCGTGCTCAAGCCCGATCCGCAAACACCGGTCAGCGGCGGCTACCTGATCGCACGGGTTTTCGAGGAAGCCGGCTTGCCCAAGGATTGCTTGCAGGTCCTGCCGGGTGCGGCCGATGTCGGCCAGGCCCTGTGCAGCGATCCCAATGTCACCATGATTTCGTTCACCGGTTCGACCGAAGCCGGCCGCAAGGTGGGTGAGCTGGCAGGCCGGCACCTGAAGAAAGTCACGCTCGAACTGGGCGGCAAGAACCGCCTGCTGATTCTTGAAGATGCCGATGTCGAACTCGCCGCGTCCTGCGCCGCCTGGGGCGCCTATCTGCACCAGGGACAGATCTGCATGACCACGGGACTGATCCTGGTGCACGAAAAGATCGCTGCGCCACTGATCGAACTGCTGGTCGCGAAAGCCACCCATCTGCCGGTGGGCGATCCGGCTGCGCAGCAGGTCGCGCTAGGACCGCTCATCAGCGAGCGGCAGCGCGACCGCGTCCATGCCATCGTCCAGGACAGCGTCAAGCAGGGCGCCACGCTGGCTGCCGGCGGTACCTACGACCAACTTTTCTACAAGCCGACCGTGCTGACCGGCGTCAAGCCGGGCATGCGCGCCTTCGACGAGGAAGTGTTCGGCCCGGTCGCATCGGTAGTCACATTCTCCAGCGAGGAAGAGGCCGTGGCGCTCGCCAACCGCACCGAATACGGCCTGTCGCTCGGTGTCATCAGCGCTTCAACGAGCCGCGCCCTGGCGCTGGCGGGACGCATACCCACGGGGTTGCTGCACATCAACGACCAGACGGTGGCCGACGAACCGCACATCCCCTTCGGTGGGCGTGGCGCATCGGGCAACGGCGGGCGCCACGGCGGACCGGCCAACTGGGAGGAGTTTACGCAATGGCAGTGGGTTACCATCAAGGACAGCGCACCGCGCTATCCGTTCTGAGCTGAGGAGAGGGAAGATGGCATTACTGACGCGCATGGACTGGTACGACATTGCTCGGACCACCAACTGGACACCCAAATACGTCAAGGAAAGCGAACTCTATCCGGACGAGATGTGCGGCAGCATGGGCATCCCGATGGAGAAATGGGAAGTCTATGACGAGCCGTACAAGCAGACC
>JBAYVV010000015.1:0-44667 GCA_041674465.1 Sterolibacterium sp. | reverse complement strand
TGTTCGCGCAACCAGGTGGCGGCACGACTTTGCAATTCGATGCTGTCGGCAGGCAGGTGGGCAATGGCCCAATCCGGCAGCCAGGCGCGGGTTGACTCGAGCACGTCGGCCATTTTCTGCATCAGCGCCGGCAGGCTGCCGACGTCGCTGTGAATGAAGGCAAGCGTCGCCATGGTCAGTGCGCCGGAGAACGCAATCACGAACAATGCCAGTATTGCAACCACCGCAACGCGCGCGCCGTGACTTGAAAGATGCCGTTCGAGACGCGGTGCGAATGTGCTGACGAGGGAGTGGATCAGCAGTCCGGCCAGCAACGCCGGCACCAGCTTCAACAGGATTGCCGCAAGCGGCGCAAGCAGGGCGATGGCCAGGGCGCAGTGCTTTATGGTTTGGTCATTGTTTGCGGTGGGTGTTTGCATGCGGCGGATTGCAGGGATTGAAGGGATTGTGGGGCATATACCCGATACGCAAGTCTGGGCTTCAGGACTTGCTCTTCAGCAAGTCCTTGAGATTGGCGAACGGGTTGTGGGTTGCAGAGCCCCCGGCGAGTTGGGGGGCCGGGGAACTGCCGGGAGTGGAAGCAGAGCCTCCCGCCGCTGCTTCGAGATGACGCGAATGCTCGTTGTCGTGGCAATACACGCAGAGCAACTCCCAATTGCTGCCGTCGGAGGGATTGTTGTCGTGGTTGTGGTCGCGGTGATGGACGGTCAGCTGCTGCAGGTTGGTGCGGGTGAACTCGCGCGTGCAGCGGCCGCAGATCCAAGGATAGAGCTTGAGCGCCCGTTCCCGGTAATCCTGTTCGCGCAACTCGCGGTTCTTGCGGGCTGCGGCAACAACCTTGTCCAGTTTGTCCATCGGCATCGGCGGGTTCCTCGCTGTCTTCGCTGATTGGCGGGGAACAAGCCTAGCATGCAATCAGCCCACGCTGCAAAGGCGTGGGCTAGCCGTAACTAACGGTCGCTGAACTGCAGGCGTGATGCGTTATAGGGCGCCTTGAAGCCACTCTTGCGCGGCGCATTGGGGCGTGAGAAATCACGCTTGGGTGCTCCCGGCTTGGCGGTACGGCTGAATCTGGCCGGTTTGCGCGGTGCGGTTGAGGCACTTTTTTTCGGTTCGTGGCCGATGACGATCTCGACCGGGATCAGCTGCTTGGTGAAACGCTCGATGTTGCGCACGTTGAAGTTCTCGGCGTGATTCACCAGCGAGATCGCCTGGCCGTTGCGTCCGGCGCGGCCGGTGCGGCCGATGCGGTGCACGTAATCCTCGGGCGATTTAGGCAGGTCGAAATTGATCACATGCGAGATGGTCGGTACGTCGATGCCGCGCGCAGCCACATCGGTCGCCACCAGCACCCGCACCTGGCCGCGGCGTACCGCCGTGAGCGTACGGTTGCGCGCGCTCTGCTGCATGTCGCCATGCAAGGCCGCCGCCGAGAAGCCGGCGATGAGGAGCCGGTCTGCAATGACATCCGCATCGCGCTTGGTGGCGGTGAACACCAGGCACTGATCCATGCTGACGTCGCGCAGCAGATGATCGAGCAGGCGGTTCTTGTGCGACAGGTCGTCGACGAAATGCAGACGCTGCTGGATGTTTTCATGTTTTGCCGTGGCGCCGACGACGCGGACAACCTGAGCATTGCGCGTGATTTTCTGCGCCATCTGGCCGACCATGCCGTCCAGCGTGGCCGAAAACAGCATGGTTTGCCGACTGCTCGGCGTGGCAGCGATGATCTTCTCGATGTCCTCGATGAAGCCCATGTCGAGCATGCGGTCGGCTTCGTCGAGCACCAGCAGTTCAAGCTGGGAGAAATCGATCTTGCCCGATTGCAGGTGGTCGATCAGCCGGCCGGGTGTGGCGACCAGGATTTGCGGATTCCGCGACAACAGTTGCATCTGTTTCGGGTAAGGCATGCCGCCGAGGATGGCGACGGCACGGATATGCTTCAACTGGTTGCCATATTTCTCCGTTGCTGCGGTGACCTGCAGGGCGAGCTCACGAGTCGGTGCCAGCACCAGCATTTTCGGCTGCGCCGGCTGGAAGCGTGGGCGCTGTCCCTGGGCTTGCGCCGATTGGCGCGCCTGGTTGGGCGTCTTGCCGGCGGCTTGGCTGGCTGCACTGGCAAAGCGATGCAAGGCCGGCAGCATGAAAGCGGCGGTTTTGCCCGAACCGGTCTGCGATGAGACCAGCAGGTCGCGACCCGCCAGGGCGAATGGAATGGCTTGCGCCTGCACCGGTGTGGCCTGGGTGTAGCCCGAATCGGCGAGCGCCTTGAGAATGGCCGGGTTGAGGCCGAGTGTTTCAAACGTCATAGTCTTCTTTCGTCAATAAATCCGCCTGCCCGGGGCACGGAGGCACAAGGGCAAGTCATAATGCAACGCCAACCAACGAAATATCGAAAACTGCGACTTTTCGGCACAAAAGCTTTGCGCCGGAGCGGTGCTCAATAACGGCACCAGAAGGCGGGAGGGCTTAAGAACTGCTGCTGAGGGTTTGCGAAGCGCATTTGCGGTTGCATGTTGCAACGCACAAGAAGCATTCTACAGGTTTAAAGGATTGGCTGTCGAGAAAAATATTGACGCTCAGCATGATCCGGGTCGAGGAAGTTCGATTGAGTCAGCATAATTGTGCCCACATAGATGCCAATACGTGTGGAGTGAATGATGCCCGAGGTAAATGCAAATGTCGGACTATGACCGGATCGCCCGGGCGATATCCTTCATTACCCGTCAGGTCAGCAACCAGCCTGACTTGAAGGAGATCGCGGCGCACCTGCACATGAGCCCTTTTCACTTTCAGCGCCTGTTTTGTCGCTGGGCTGGGGTTACTCCGAAAAGATTCCTGCAAGCGCTTACGGTGGAAAGAGCCAAACAACTGCTGGGTGAATCCGGATCGCTACTTGAGGTTTCCGATTCGGTCGGATTAAGCAGCGCCTCGCGCCTGTATGACCATTTCATTCAACTGGAGGCGGTGACGCCGGGTGAATTCAAAATGGGCGGCGCCGGCTTGACGATCTCGCATGCCGTGCATGACACGCCGTTTGGCAAGGCATTTATCGCTGTTACTGCGCGAGGCATCTGCAATTTCGCTTTTTTGAACTCCTCTGATGCCGAAGATCACCTGGCGGAGTTGTCCCATCGATGGCCCGCTGCGGTGCTGCGCGAGAATCGCCGGCGAACGGGCGCCATTGTTCAAGCCATGTTCGACGTGGAAAGAAAGTTGGATCGCCCGCTGTCCCTGTACGTGACCGGCACGAACTTCCAGGTCAATGTCTGGAAAGCATTGCTGACAATCCCGCCAGCAAAAGTGGCGAGCTATTCCCAAATCGCCGACTTGATAGGCCATCCAGGCGCTGCCAGAGCCGTCGGGCAGGCGGCAGGTGCCAACCCCGTGGCATTTCTCATTCCTTGCCACCGTGTTCTCCAGCAGGGCGGCAAACTCGGTGGATACCACTGGGGTGAAACCAGAAAACACGCCATCCACGCGTGGGAGTCAGCCAGGTTTGGATAGTCGCAAGTTACTTGTTTTGCCTTGATCTAATCGACGGCTTGCTCGACGAGAAAACTGGCGCCTGCATCCTGACCCAATGCCTGCACCAGATAAGGCATGACCTGCTGCAGCGTCCCCGCCAGCGTCCAGGGCGGGTTGAAGATGAACATGCCGCTGCCATACATGCCGAACGCATCGGCAGCGGGCGTGCCCACGGTCAGCCTGACATGCAGCCAGTTCTTGACTGCAAGCGTCTTGAGCTTTTCCGGCAACTGCTTTGATTCGTTGCGCTGCACTGTCGTGCGTCCGTGTTTCTCGGGCAGTTGTGGATACCAGATGGCGTAGATGCCGGTGGCGAAGCGCTTGAGGCCTTCAGCCAGGATCTGCGGCACGCGCCGATAATCCTGCTTGTCTTCGTAGGCAGGATCGATCAGCACCAGGGCGCGGCGTGGCGGCGGCGGCAGCAGCGCCTTGAGTCCAGCAAAGCCGTCGCTGGCATGGACGGTGGCACGTCGGCCGGTGGCACGGAAATTTTCCTGCAGCAACTGGCTGTCGCGGCTGTGCAGTTCAAACAGGCACAGACGATCCTGCGCGCGCAGCAGTTGGTTGGCGATCCAGGGTGAGCCGGGATAGTTGCGCAGCTTGCCGTCCGGATTGAGTGCGCGCACCAGGCCGACGTATTCCGCCAGCGCTGCCGGCAAATCGCTGCAAGACCACAGCCGGTCGATGCCCTCCACATGCTCTGCCAGCTTCGTCGCGTAGCCCGTGTCCAGGGCATAGAGGCCGGCACCGGCATGGCTGTCGATGTACCAGAAGGGATTGTCCTTCTGCTGCAGATGACGGATCAACTGAATCAGGATGAAATGCTTCAGCACATCGGCATGATTGCCGGCATGAAAGGCGTGGCGGTAGCTCAGCATATCAATGGCGGTACAGGTGAGGGTGGATGCGGGCAGGTCATGCGAGTACCCGAAGTTGGGTTTGGGGTGATAGAGTCCGATTATCCAATATCCCACAGGGTGCGTGTCCATGACGCAGCAGAAGATTGTTTTGATTACCGGTTGTTCGAGCGGCATTGGTGCGGCAATGGCGGAGGAATTTCACCGGCTCGGGCACATCGTCTATGCCAGCGCCAGGACATACGCTGCGCTGAATGCGCTCACCGGGCTGGGTGTGCATGGCTTGTTGCTGGATGTCACCGACGCGCAAAGCATCGCCACGGCGATGGCCACGATCAAGGCTGAGCAGGGGCGTCTGGACGTGCTGGTCAACAACGCCGGCTTCGGTTTGTTTGGCGCGGTGGCCGACTTGTCCGCGGAAGACTTGAGGCGCCAGTTCGATACCAATGTGGTGGGGCCGGTCCAGGTAGTGCGTGCGGCTCTGCCGCTGATGCTGCCGCAGCGGCGTGGTTGCGTGGTTAACATCGGCAGCGTGGCAGGCATCGCGCCAACGCCCTTCTCGGGCGGCTACAGTGCCAGCAAAGCCGCTTTGCATATTCTCTCCGATGCCATGCGCATGGAACTGGCGCCCTTTGGTATCCATGTCCTGACGGTGCAGCCCGGCTCGATTCTTTCGCGCTTCGGCTCGAACAGCACTGCCAACGTGGCCTTGCCGGCAGACTCGATCTACAGCGCCCTGGCCAAGCGAATTCGCGCACGCGCAGGGGCTTCGCAGAAAGGCGGCATGCCGGCCGAGCTTATGGCGCGGGAGGTGGTCGCAGCGGCGCTGCAGGATCATCCCCCGGCCATCCTGCGCATCGGCCCCAACAGCTTCCGCATGCCGGCGCTCAAGCGCTGGTGGCCCGTCACCTGGCTGGACCGCAAGTACAGCAAGATGTTTGCGTTGGAACGCTTGACCGGAAAATGAGTGACGAATGAGAGACGAATGAGCAGGCAAACAACCCGGATGCAGGCCTTGGTTCGTCAGCCTTCAATGTTGCCTGACGGGTTTCTTCTTGGCTGATTTGGCGGTTTTTACCGGCGGCCTTGGCTTGCCGCCCTTTTGCGCGGCTTTCTTGCCACCTTTGCCGACTGTTTTGCGGACGGACTTCTGCGGTTTCGTCTTGGGCAACTCGGGTTCTGTCAGCGGCAGATTGATTTCCTGCAGGTTGGCGCTGGCCTGGCCATCCTTGCGCGGCACCAGCAGGGTGGTGCCGGCGGGAAGGCGAGAGCGCCGGTTGATGCCGTTGATCTGCTTGAGGTAGGCGGCGGACAAACGGTGGCGCGCTGCAACCGTCTCGATCTTTTCACCCTTCTTGAGCCGGTAGGTGTGCCAGTTGGAGAGCGGCTTTTCCTGATTTTCGTGATGCTGCAAATTGGCGAGGAAGGTTTGTACCTTGCCTGCTGGCAGCACCAGCGGGCTGTCCTTGCCGGCCGGCATGACCGGGCGGTTATAGGCCGGGTTGAGCGCAATGAATTCTTCCAGGGGCATTTCCGCGAGCTTGGCGGCAATTGATAAATCCATGTTGGCCGGCTTGCCGACCATGTCGAAATAGGGCTGGTTGGGAATCGGATTGATGCTGATGCCAAACAGCTTCGGCTGGGCAATGATGTTCTTCAGCGCCTGCAATTTCGGCACGTAGTAGCGCGTTTCGACGGGCATGGTCAGATTCGCGTAGTCGGTCGGCAAATTGCGCGCCTGGTTCTTTGCCACGGCGCGCGCCACGGCATGTTCGCCCCAGTTGTAGGAAGCCAGGGCCAGGTGCCAGTCGCCATGCATTTCGTAGATGGTTTGCAGGTAGTCCAGCGCGGCACCGGTGGAAGCGATGACATCGCGGCGCTGGTCGAGCCACCAGTTTTGTTCGAGGCGGTAGCTCCGGCCGGTCGAGGGAATGAATTGCCAGATGCCGGAAGCGCGCGCACGCGAGTAGGCCATCGGGTTGTATGAGCTTTCGACGATAGGCAGTAGCGCGAGTTCGGTGGGCATGCCACGTTTTTCCAGTTCGCCGACGATGTAAAAGAGATAGCGCCGGCTTCTATCCAGCACATGCTTGAGCATTTCCGGGCGGTTCAGATACCAGGCCTGGCGATCGGCAACCAGGGGGCTGGCGAGGTTGGGCATGGAGAAGCCGTTGCGCACGCGTTGCCACAAATCTTCAGGTTGGGTGGTCAGGTCGATGGTGGGCAGCGGCGGAGGTTCATCCTGGATGGTCAGGGGCAGTTCCTTGGCCAGTCCGGGCGAGGGGGCGAGTTGCAATGCAGACTCGATTCCGCCGGGCGGGGTAGTCCAGTTCAACTGGGATTCCGTCAATACCTCGGCCGTCGCGGGCAGTGACAGAACGGCACAGAGGCAGAGGAACAGGTTACGGAAAATCATCGTGGAAACCGCGGATGTGCAAGCGGGCCTCATTTGAAATTGTTCTTCCACTCACGGATTGCTGCAAACACTTCGTCGGCTTGAGTGACTGGAGTTTCACGGTAACGCTGCGCGGCGGCGATGACGTCCTCTGCGTCCCAGCGCAGAAAAGGGTTGACTGCGAGCTCTTGCGCGATTGTCGAAGGGATGGTGGGTTGCTGTGTTGCACGCAGTTGCGCCACTTCCTCGGCGCGCGCCTGTAGGGCGAAATTTTCCGGCTCGACCGCCAGAGCGAAACGGACATTGGCCTGGGTGTATTCGTGAGCGCAATAGATACGCGTTGATCCTGGCAGTGCTGCAAGACGCGCCAGCGATTGCCGCATCTGGCTCGGCGTGCCCTCGAAAACGCGGCCACAACCACAGGCGAAGAGGGTGTCGCCGCAGAACAGTGAGCCACAGCCAGAGTGGTTGCTGTCATAATAGGCGATGTGCGCACGCGTATGACCGGGTACGGCGATCACTTCAAAACCAGCGGCAATTTGCGGCAGAACAAAGGTATCGCCGTCGACCAGTTGATCGCTTAATGCATCGATCGGTTCGCCTTTCGGTCCGATGACGGGAACGTGATAACGCTGCAGCAGCGCCTCGATGCCGCCGATGTGATCGCCGTGATGATGGGTGACCAGGATGGCGCAGAGATCGAGCTGTTGCTGCTCGAGATAAGCCAGTACCGGCGCGGCATCACCCGGATCGACCACCGCGGCCTGGTTGCCGCGGCGCAAGATCCAGATGTAGTTGTCGCTGAAAGCGCAAACAGGAACGATTTGATATTCGGTAGATGCATCCATAGCGGCCTATTTTACCCGGCGGCAGACAATGTCTAATGGTTTTGACGAATGGCTCGAAACACCCCAGGGGCAATATGTCCTGCAGTGGGAACAAGCCCAGTACGATCTGCTGGTCGCCGACATTTTCGGCTTCAAGGCAGTGCAGCTCGGGTTGACGCAGCATGACTTTCTGCGCGCCAATCGCATGCCTTTCCGCTTTCATTGCGACGACAAATCCTCCGCACGTGCCGGCCTGATCGCCAAACCGCATTTCCTGCCGTTCGCCAATGCCAGCGTCGACCTGGTGATTCTGCCGCATGTGCTGGAGTTTGCAGTGACGCCGCACCAGATCCTGCGCGAAGTGGAGCGCGTGCTGGTGCCCGAGGGGCAGGTGGTGGTGACCGGATTCAATCCTTTCAGCCTGTGGGGCGTGCGGCGCCTGTTTTCGCGCAGGAAAACGCGCTACGGATTGCCGGGCAGTATTCCCTGGAGCGGCCAGTATTTGAGCGTCATGCGCCTGAGGGACTGGTTTGCGCTGCTCGGTTTTGAAACACATGCCGGCAGCTTCGGCTGCTATGCGCCGCCCGTGAGCCAGAGCCTGCAGCGCTGGCGCCTCCTGGAGCTGGCGGGCAACCGCTGGTGGCCCTACGCCGGGGCAACCTACATCATCCAGGCGATCAAGCGCGTGCATGGCATGCGCCTGATCACCCCGGTGCGGCACGAACTGATGGCGCGCGCCAAGTCGCTGGCGACAGTGACGCAAAATACTACCCGGACGAAAAACAATGAAAGAAACACCTGAAGAGGTGGTGGACATCTTTACCGATGGCGCCTGCAGCGGCAATCCCGGTCCCGGCGGCTGGGGCGCGATCCTGCGCAGCCAGGGACGCGAAAAGGAAATGTATGGCGGTGCCGCCGAAACCACCAATAACCGTATGGAACTCATGGCGGTGATCGAGGCTCTCAAGGCTCTCAAACGTCCGGTACGAGCGCGCGTGCATACCGATTCGCAATATGTGCAGAAAGGCATCAGCGAATGGATCCACGCCTGGAAGAAACGCAACTGGCTGACTGCGGGCAAGCAGCCGGTCAAGAATGCCGATCTCTGGCGCGCTCTTGATCTTGAAGCCGCGCGTCATCACGTCGAGTGGCTCTGGGTCAGAGGGCATGCCGGTCATGCCGAAAACGAGCGGGCGGATGCCCTGGCGCGGCGTGGCGTAGACGATCACAGGGGGTAGTCAATTGATACGGCAAATCGTTCTGGATACGGAAACTACCGGCCTCGAATACAAGCTGGGCCATCGCATTATCGAAATCGGCTGCGTCGAACTGGCTGGACGCAAGCTCACCGGGCGGCGCTTTCATCGCTATCTCAACCCGGAGCGCCAGATCGAAGCCGGTGCCCAGGTGGTGCATGGCCTGACCAGCGAGTTCCTGCAGGACAAGCCGAAGTTTGCCGAGATTGCCGCCGAGTTTCAGGAGTTCATCCGCGGCGCTGAACTGATCATCCACAATGCCGCCTTCGACCTGGGTTTCTTGAACAACGAACTGGAACTGCTCGGGCTGGAGCCGCTCGGCTCGATTTGTGGAGAAGTCATCGACACGCTGCTGCTGGCGCGTGAGATGCGTCCGGGACGCAAGAACTCACTCGATGCACTGTGTTCCGAATATGCCATCGACAATTCCGGGCGGCAGTTGCACGGCGCCCTGCTGGATGCCGAACTACTCGCCGAAGTCTATCTGGCCCTGACGCGGGGCCAGGAAACCCTTCCCATGGAACTGGATATTGCGCCGCCTTCCGCTGCGCAGTCGCAACTCAATCGCGAGAGATCGCCACTGTTGGTGCTGCGCGCCACTGAGGAGGAACTTGCCGATCACCAGCGCGTGCTGGCGGAGATCGACAAAGAGAGCAAGGGCAAGTGCCTCTGGCTCGGCGAGACGCTGCAGCCTTGATATTTCAGGGCAAGGCGCGCCGCTGTTGGCGCCAGTTGAACAGCGAGAGTAGCGCCAATCCTGTGCCGATCAGCAGCATTCCCGCGAGTTCGACGTCCGTGCTGGTCTCACCCAGTTGCAGGCGCGAGGCGAGTGTGGCGACGACGGGAACGCCCAGCACCGACAGGCTTGCTTCCCAGGCTGGCAGTCTTTCCAGGATGTAGAACCAGAGAAACCAGCCCAGGCCGGTGCTGATCAGCGAAGTGAACAGCAGCAGTCCGACATACTCGCCCGACCAGCGCGTTGCGGGTTCGGGCACGCAGGCCGTGACGGCGATGAGCAGTACCGCACCGAAGGCCATCTGCCAGGCATTGAAGTTCATCATGTCAATACCATTGCGGCTGGCGCGTTTGGCGATGATGGTACTGGCGGCCCAGGTCATGGCAGTCAACACGCCCAGGATCTTCGCCAGGGGGCTGGCTTCAAGCTGCCACGGCGCGATGATCAGGGCCAGACCGATCAGCGTGGTCGCTGCCGCCAGCCATTGACTGTTGCGAACCCGCTCGCCGAGCAGCGGCCAGGCCAGGAACAAAGTCCAGATCGGCGCAGTGAAGATCAGCACCGAAGTCTTGCCCGCACCGCCCTCGACCAGTGCCCAGCTTTGCAGGCAGAGGAACAGACCGGTCTGCAGCGCGCCATTGAGTGCAACCAGCCAGGGCAGTTGCGGGCGCAAGGGGCGGCGCATGATGACCAGGGCCAGGAGCAGGGCGGATGCACCAATCGTTGCGCGCTGTGCCGAAAATGCGAATGGCGCCACATACTGCAGCGCCAGTTTGGCGGTAACCCAGCTATAGCCCCAGATCAGGGTCAGAACGACAAGCGCGATGGTGGCGCGTAGATTTTGTGACATTGAGTTGCAGGGTGCCCAGGAACGATCCGGGCATACTATCATCACGACTTGCCCATGGCGGTGAGTTTTCAGGATGCTTATTTCGCTTATTTGCCAACTTATTTGCCAAACAAACCACCGCAGAACGCCGGCTCAGCGCTGGCACGTACTGGGCATTTGCTCGCTCTTCGCCATGCTGTTGAGTACGGGAATCGCACTTGGCCAGGTCGAACGCAATCCGGCGCACTACCAGCACCACTCGCAGCACCTTGAGTCCGACACGACGGCGCGCGTGATCGTCAAATTCAAGCAGGACGCCGCACTGCCACGCAAGCATGCCTTTGCGGCCCATGCGCATGTGAGTGAAATGCGCAGCGCACTGACAGCGCGCGCCAACGCTCTGGGGACGCGTCTGGGCATGACGCTGCGCAGCGGCCGTGCGCTCAATCAGCATACCCAGGTGGTCCTCGCAGAAGGCATGAGCAGCAAGGCGCTGGCTGAGCGGCTGAGCAAGGAAAGCGACGTCGAGCATGCCGTGGTCGACCAGCGTCGGTCGCATCACCTGGTACCGAATGATCCCTTGTATGCAAAAGGACCTCAGATCAGCGGCACCGTCGGCGGTCCGGATGTCGGTCAATGGTACCTGCGTGCACCCAGCGGGGAAGTGCTATCGAGCATTAACGCCACCGGTGCCTGGGATATGACCACGGGCAGTGCCAGCATCGTCGTTGCCGTCATCGATTCCGGTGTGCGTCCCGAGCATCCTGATCTGGCTGGCCGTCTGCTACCCGGCTACAACATGATCGACGACATTCCAACCTCGAATGATGGCGGGGCGCGCGATGCCGATCCCTCCGATCCGGGCGACTGGGTCACGCATTTTGAATCGACTGATCCCTCCAGCGCTTTTCCCGGGTGCGACGTGCAGGACAGTTCCTGGCATGGCACCCTGACCAGCAGCCTGGTCGGCGCTGCTTCCAACAACGCCAGCGGCATGGCGGGAATGGTCTGGAACGTGAAGCTGCTGCCGGTGCGCGTGCTCGGCAAATGCGGGGGCTACGATTCCGACATCATCGCCGGCATGCTCTGGGCTTCCGGATTACCGGTGCCGGGCGTGCCGGACAATCCGAATCCGGCACGCGTCATCAACATGAGCCTGGGTGGCAGCGGTGCCTGCACCCTGGACTACATCGAGGCGCTTGCGGCGATCTCTACCCTGGCGCATCCCCCGGTGATCGTGGCATCGGCTGGCAACAGTTCCGGTCAGGCGGTGAGTTCTCCGGCTGATTGCCCCGGCGTGATTGCGGTGGCAGGTTTGCGCCATATCGGGACCAAGGTCGGATTTTCCGACCTCGGACCGGAAATCACCATCAGTGCTCCCGGCGGCAATTGCGTCCTTACCGGAGATAATGATCCCTGTCTGTACCCCATCCTCGGGGCAACCAACACCGGCAAAACCGGGCCGGTCGCCTCCGCCTACACCGACAGCTTCAATTCCAGCGTCGGCACGAGCTTCTCGGCGCCCCTCGTGGCGGGAACTGCCGCCCTGATGCTATCGCTGCGACCGTCGCTGACGTCGGAGCAGGTCGTGACCCTGCTGAAAAAAACTGCACGCGCTTTTCCGACGACAGGAGCAGAAGAGACCGTCAAGACATGTCACGTCTCGGACGGCAGCGAACAATTGGAGTGCTACTGCACCACCGCGACCTGCGGCGCCGGCATGCTCGATGTCGCTGCTGCGGTCGCCGAGGTGAAATCAAGCAACATCAGCTTAGGCAAGGGTTGGAACCTTGTCGGCAACAGCGTCCAGTCCTCTTTGAGCATCGCCGGCAATTTCGGCGATCCGGCCCAGGTTGCCTCGGTCTGGAAGTGGGTCACGACGGGAACAACATCCGGAGTCGCGTATCCCAACTGGGCGTTTTATACACCGACGCAAAATGACGGCGGCCTGGCGCATGCCAGAAAGATGGGCTATGACTTCTTGACGGCCGTCAACGCCGGAGAAGGATTCTGGGTGAATGCCAAAGCAGAATTCACGGTGCCATTGCCGATCGGTGAGGCCGTGTCTGCCGCATCTTTCCAGAACCTGCCTGCGGGATGGCATCTGCTCTCCATAGGCGCGAGCGCAACGCCCGCCAGTGTCAATGCCGAGATGAGCGGATCGAGTTTGAAGAATCTCAACACCATCTGGGCCTGGGACAAGGTGCGATCCAAATGGTATTTCTATGCGCCCAGCATGGCTGCGATGGGGAACCCGGTCATGACCGACTACATCGCCGGCAAGGGCTATCTCGACTTCACCAGCGAGAGCAAGACCCTCGGACCCGGCGTCGGCTTCTGGGTGAACAAGCCTTGAATCGTTTCGATCGCAAGAAAATCTGCGATTAGATTTCTTTTACGATGCCGACCAGAATGCTGAGAAGCAATCCCAGGACAGGCAGGATGCTCATGCCGAAACCCACTGTGCGCGAAGCGGGGTCGCGCACATAGGCACGCAGATAGATCATGCGGCCGATCATATACACCACCCCGACCACGGCAATCCAGTGCGGCGCCCAGTACTTGGCGGCCAGCCACATGGCAGGAATCAGCACCACCAGCAATTCCAGCGTATTCATCTGCACCCGGAACAGGCGCTCGAACGTCTCGTGGCCGGATGTCGCGGGAGCCTGGATGTCATAGCGGATACGTGCGCGTCCCACCAAAATGCTGAACGCGACCAGTTGCATCAAGCAAAGCGTCATTACCAGATCAAGCCAAGCCATGGTCTTCCTCCCTGTCAAAACGATTTTCGGTAGTATTTGAACGTGAATGATACCGAATAGACTCAGAATCCGCGTCGGCGAAGTTTCTTGAATGACGTTATTGATGGGTGAATTACTCAAGATCGGGAATTGATCATGGCACATCAGGAACTGTTCAGGTTGCGCACAACGCGCCGCGACATGACGGAAATCACATCGCAGGTGACGGGATGAGAATTCGTTGCCGCAGCGAGCCGTAATGTGGTGAAGCCAACAGACGGTGACTTGAAAGACAGTGTCAAATTATGGGCGAATCCTGGACCAGGTAAATCTCCATGCCCAAAGAAGCCGCAACAACCACAAGCCGTTCCGTTACTGATCCTTTGGCTGACAGTCCGGCAAACTTGAAGCTCCACGTCAGGCGGAAGGTGACTTCGTCACCAAAATCGACAGTGTCGATTGTTTTTGTAATCTCGGCAGCATTGCTTTTGCTCAGTGCTTGCGGAGGCGGTGCAGGTGTTAGTGCCCCGGTTGAAAACAGCGGGGAAGCCCCGGTTTCCGTTCCGATAGCAACTGTATCTGCGTACTCTCCCGTCAATGAAGCAACTGGCGTGGCAATTGGCACACCGATTTCGATAAAGCTGTCGGTTGCCAATGCCACCTCAGGTGATGCCAGCAAAGTGACCTGGATCTGCGGTGGAAAGACCATCCCATTCGTCACCACCAGTGCGTTGAGCAACGATGGAGCGATGCTGACGGTCACAATGACTCCTGCCGCCAACGCTTCAGCCGCAAGCGATGTTTGTGCTTATCATGGCACGCTGACCACCAGCGGCCCAGGTGGGCACGTCGATATGGTCGTGAGCGGAGGATATACCAACCGGGCAAGCGCAGGATCGGGAACTGCTGCACTCTCTTCTACTTTGACTATTTCTGCCGATCTGGAATCAGCTTACTCTATGGATCAAATAAGATTAGCGGCAGAGGTGCAAGCTGCTGAAAACCTGGCGGGACAAGGCTACTCATGCAGCGGTGAGGAATTAACCACGCTGACGAATTTAAAAGAATCTCATGTACAGTCTTTTCTGAATGAGGCTATCGTCAATATTCGGCTTGTGAAATCCACGAGGGTCATCGACAAAACTGCAATCGACAAGCTCCTCTATGCCTACCAAACACAGGATTTGGCGTGGGTTTCAACTTCAAATTCGGGAAATTGCGGGTTCTCGGCAATAGATTTGGCGGCTACCGGGTATGTATCAAGGATAAACACCTACTATTCAAATCTGATTGTGCAAATTAATGCGCTGTAGCAGCACCCGTTTAGACCATGCAAAATGTAACATCCATCAGGAAAAGTCCACATCAGGATCCGATAAATAAAAAACCGCCCGAAGGCGGTTTTGAATGTGCTGCAATGAATTGGTCTAATGATGAATTCTGGTGGGCGATAGTGGGTTCGAACCACTGACTTCTACCGTGTGAAGGTAACACTCTACCGCTGAGTTAATCGCCCGGAATGCAGACGGATTATAGCGCGGCAGTCATGGCGGACACAATAGCACACGCCTTTCTGCTAGAATCCGCGCCTCATGCGGAGAGGTGGATGAGTGGTTTAAGTCGCACGCCTGGAAAGCGTGTGTAGTTGAAAGACTACCGCGGGTTCGAATCCCGCCCTCTCCGCCAAGTATCAAGCAAACACGGCCTTCACAGGCCGTTTTGTTTTTGTAGCTTCCCATGCCTACCCGTTTATCTCTAACACTAAAAAACAGGGTAAGACCGACACAAAAAGAAAACCCGCAAAGCCTTTTGCCGTGCGGGTTTCCAATGTATCGTTGGCGGAGTGGACGGGACTCGAACCCGCGACCCCCGGCGTGACAGGCCGGTATTCTAACCAACTGAACTACCACTCCATGTGTTCTGGCTTGAAATGCGAGTTCAAATACCTCGCAATCGAAGGCGCGGATTATAGCGGTTTCCATCGATTAAGCAACTCGCAAACCGGAGAAGTGTAGTCCGCCGAGGCGGGTAGATCTTCGGATGGCGCTTAGTAGTGGGGAGGTATCTCGTCGCGCAAGTCGCGGGGTGAGGTCTGAGTGTCGTCGTTCTGCGACTGCAGGCTCAAGACACGCAGTTCCTTCTGTAGTTTCTCAATTTGCTGCTGCTGTCGAAACACGGTTTTGCTCAACTCATCCAGCATATCTTCGGAAAAGCTCAGTTTGATTTCGATCTCCGCGATGCGGGACTCCATGGCATTTTCAACTTTCATCAAAGTCTATGTGCGAATTCTGTCGATTTTTCAGCCGACCATCTTTCCCGGCAGGACGAATGTCTAATATGAAAGTGAGCCCGGCTTGGCTGGCGGCATGAGGAATTCCCAGGGCGACACCTCACTGGCGCGGTCGATCTGGATTTCAATCAGCGCCGGGGCGTCTGCTCCCAGAGCCTTTTCGAGTGCCGGGCGCAAAGCGTCCGGTGTGGATACGCGTTGACCAGCCATGCCAAAGCTTTCAGCCAGTTTCACGAAATCAGGATTGCGTAGTTCGGCGCCGATGACGCGGCCTTCGAAGCGCTGCTGCTGGTCGCGCAAGACGTTGCCGAAAGCGCCATTGTTGAAAACGATGCTGACGACATTGATGCCATGCTGTACTGCCGTGGCCAATTCCTGGACCCCGAACATGAAGCCGCCATCGCCAGAAATCGACACGACCGGCTTGTCCGGGTTGCCGATCTTGACGCCCAGCGAAGTGGAGTAGCCGAAGCCCAGCGTTCCCTGGTGACCGCAGGTGACGAAGCTGCGCGGCGTATACACCGGGAATCCGAAGTAGGAGGAAAACCCGGCCTGGCAAATCTCTTCGACGAAAAAACCATCGCGCGGCAGCACATCGCGGATCGTGCGCAGATAGGCCGTGTGGGGCTGGATTTTCTGGGTTTCAGCGTGAGACCGGGCCTTGATTCCGTCAAACTCTTCCCGCCTCGATGGGCGTGGTTGGTGATCACGAAGCATTGCATCGATCAAGCCGCGAGTCGCTGCACGCGCGTCACCGACAATCGGAATCGCTGGCTTGAGGCGGGGCATCTGGGTCGGATCGATATCGATATTGATGATTTTCAGGTCCTTGTTCAGTGCGGGCCAGCGGAACCACTGCAGTTCAAGTCGTGAGCCGATACCGATCAGCACGTCGGTCTGCGCCCAGCACTTGAATCCTGCGGCGCAGTTGAAGCCAAGGTAATGATCGTCTGGAACGATACCTCGACCGCCACGGAAGGAGACGACAGGCACCTGCAACAGTTCCGCCAGTTCGAGCACTTCCTGGCCGGCGTGTTGAGCACCGCTGCCGACCATGATCATCGGATTTCGCGCATCTTTGAGGAGACGTGCCGCCTTGTCGATCTGGTCGAAATCCGGATGAATCTGCGCATAGCTCTCCGGCGGGGAAATCAGTTCCACCGGCGCCGCCATGGCAAAGACCTCCCAGGGCATTTCCAGCGCCACCGGACGCGGTCGGCCGCAAGACATCTGTTTGAAAGCCTCTGCCACCAGTGCCGGCGATTCCCCTGGATGATTGATGCGGTTGGCCCATTTCACGAGCGTTCGCAGCGTTGCCAGTTGATCGGGTAACTCATGCAAGTGGCCCTTGCCCGATCCGATGAAATCGGACGGAACCTGCCCCGTGATGCAAAGTATTGGGGTGCTTGCCCCATAGGCGGTGCAGATGGCTGCGGATGCATTGAGCACGCCAGGTCCCGGCACGACGGAAAACACACCGATTTTCCCGGTCGACTTGGCGTAACCAAAAGCCATGTAGGCAGTGGCCTGCTCGTGGCGGGGACCGATCACCTTGATTCTGTCGCCCGCCCGGTGCAGTGCATCGAACAGACCATAGGTCTGAACACCGGGAATCCCGAACAGGGCATCGACCTTGTGTGCCAGCAGAGATCGAACGATCGACTCTCCACCTGTCATTTTTTCCGTCATGCGCTGCCTCCTGTGGAATACGGCTCAGCTGACTACCTCAGGCGCCTAAAACTGCACGCCTTTGGTGAATGCACCATCGACGACCAGGTTGGTCCCACTGATGAAACTCGCCGCCGGGCTGGCGAGAAACACGGTGGCATTCGCCATTTCCTGCGCGGTTCCCATTCGGCCGGAAGGATTCATGCCGAGTGCCATTTTGTAGAAATCGGGATTATTCATCTCGATCTGGTTCCAGATGCCGCCCGGAAAATAGGTGGTGCCAGGCGATACCGAATTGGCACGGATGCCCTTGCCCGCCAGGGTGCAGGCCAGACCCTGGGTGTAATGAATCAGGGCGGCCTTCATTGCGCCGTAGGGGCCGGCGGCAAAATCGATTTCGCGGCCCGAGATGCTGGAAATCGTTACGATCGCTGCCGCCTTGCTCTTTTCCAGCATGGGCAACGCAGCATTCACCAGCCGCACGGCGCCCATGAGATCGATCTGGAAGCCGTTGCTCCAACTCTCTTCGTCGCCGCCTAATGCGAGCGCACTGACGTTGGCCACCACGATATCGAGTCCGCCGAGTGCGGCCGCTGATTCATCGACCCATGCCCTGAGCGCGGCGCCGTCGGCTACATCCAGCGCGCGGCCGCAGGCATTTACGCCTTTTGCCTTGAGCACCGCGACGGCTTGTTCAACCTCGGCGGCATTGCGCGCACAGATCGCCACGTGTGCTCCCTCGGCAGCGAATGTCTCCGCGATCGCACGGCCTATCCCCTTGGTGCCGCCGGTGACTGCGACCCGCAAACCTTTCAAGCCCAGATCCATCTCTTGTCTCCTCCCTTATTTACGTTTCTTGGTTGCAAGTTCGACAGAATACTTCGGGACGATGAAAATTCCCAGAATGAGGACCGCAGGCAACCTCGCCGGCCTGTGATCCTGATGCGGGCAAAATCCTAGCACATGCACCAGCAACTACCCCGCGACCGAGCGCCTGATCGAGTCGTGGTGTTTTTGCCATTATCATTGCTGAAATTTGGAAGACAGCGCCTTGACCAAGACTTCTCAATGTCCATGCAGTAGCGGCGGCAGTTTTGCCACGTGTTGCAGTCCTTGCATAGATGAGGGCAGACCGGCGGCGAGTGCCGAAGCGCTGATGCGCTCACGTTATACTGCATATGTCATGTTGCGCGAGGACTACTTGCTGGCGACCTGGCATCCCGACACACGACCCGCCTCGCTAAATTTGCTTGACGCTGCGGCAAGCAAATGGATCGGATTGGAAGTGAAGCGCCATGAACGGCAGGATGCGACGCATGCCACCGTCGAATTTGTCGCGCGGTACAAAGTGAATGGCCGCGCGCATCGTCTTCATGAGGTCAGCCGTTTTGTGCATGAAGGCGGACGATGGTTCTATGTTGATGGCGACATGCATTAGGCCACCATTTGAACGCTTCATGGCGAGAACGGCGGATTGAATATCATCCCATGAGATACCATTCACTTCTGGATTCTTTGGAGACTCGAACCCATGCAACAACAAATGCAGTTTTATATCGACGGCCGTTGGGTCACACCCAAGGGGAAGGGCAGCATCGATGTTTTCAGCCCTACCGATGGAACTCGCCTGGCAACCATCCCGCAAGGCGAAGCGGCGGACGCTGCCGATGCAGTACAGGCGGCACGACGTGCATTCGATCACTGGGCGGCCACAACGCCGGTGCAGCGCGCCGAGTATCTCAAGAAAATCCAGGATAGTCTCAAGGCGCGTACCGACGAAATCGCCAAGACCATCACCCTCGAGATGGGGATGCCCTACAAGCTGTCGCAGCGCATCCAGGTGGGTTCGCCCACGGCGACCTTTGGCATGTATGCCAGGATGTTGGCCGATTTTCCGTTCGAGGAACAGGTCGGCCATTCCAAAGTTGTGCGTGAGCCGGCCGGCGTCGTCGCGGCAATCACGCCCTGGAACTACCCGCTGCACCAGATTGCGGCAAAAGTCGCAGCGGCGCTGGCGGCAGGTTGCACAATTATCCTGAAACCTTCGGAAGTTGCACCACTCAATGCATTCCTTCTGGCCGAAATCATCCATGCGGCGGGCGTGCCCGCCGGGGTGTTCAATCTGGTGACTGGCTATGGCCCGGTGGTCGGAGAAGCGCTCGTGACCGACAGGGATGTCGACATGATTTCGTTCACCGGTTCCACGCGCGCTGGTATGCGCGTGTCGGAATTGGCCTCAGCCAGCATCAAGCGGGTCGCGCTTGAACTCGGCGGCAAGTCTGCGGCCATCATTCTCGACGACGCCGATTTCGCGGTTGCCGTCAAAGGCGTGGTGGGCAACTGTTTTCTGAATTCCGGGCAGACCTGTACCGCACATACCCGAATGTTGGTGCCGCAGTCGCGTCATGACGAAGCCGCGAGCCTGGCCGTGGAAGCCGCCAGGGCATACCGGCCGGGCGATCCGATGACGCCCGAGACGACCCTCGGTCCGCTGGCCTCAAAGATGCAGTTGGACCGCGTGCGTGACTACATTGACAAAGGCATCGCAGAGGGCGCGCAGTTGCTTGCCGGCGGAGCCGGTCTGCCGGAGGGCGTGAATCCCGGGGGTTACTATGTGCAGCCGACTGTTTTTGGTCGGGTCAGGTGGGATGCCACGATCGCCCAGGAGGAAATTTTCGGTCCGGTGCTATCCATCATCACCTACAAAGATGAGGACGATGCAGTCCGCATCGCCAATAGCACCGTGTATGGGCTGGCGGGTAGCGTCTGGTCAGCCACCGATGAGCATGCAGAGAAAGTTGCCCGGCGCATCCGGACGGGGCAGGTCGACATCAACGGCGGCCCCTTCAATATGTATGCGCCGTTCGGCGGGTACAAGCAGTCGGGTATCGGCAGGGAGCTTGGCAAATATGGACTGGAGGATTTCCTTGAATACAAGGCCATGCAGTTCAAGCCGGTACCCAAGGGATGAAGCGCGTTCCGGGACGGTCATGTCATCCTTCCTGGTAATGACCATGACATGGCTATCTCGGTGTCGGAGCAGGGGTAAGCACAGACGAAAAAAAAGCCTAGATGATTCATCTAAGCTTTTAATTTTTTTGGCGACCCCACCGGGATTCGAACCCGGGTTCATACCGTGAAAGGGTATTGTCCTAGGCCTCTAGACGATAGGGTCAATACTTGAAAATCTGCTACAACAAAGCGGCGCGAATCATATCACCACATGCACGTAGCGTCTACTTACTTTGTCAATTTTCTTCTCGGATCAGTGGAGATTCGGCCTGCTTATGATGCCGTTGGCCCTGATTATTCTGGATTTACTGCAGGTTTTACTGCTTGGGTCCAGGACACTTTGCTGTCATAATTTCCGCTCGCATTCTGAAAATTCAATTCGTCCCGCGTTGTAGTTCAGGAGCTGGATAGAATGTCAAACGTGCTGCATCAACGCTTTGCCAACGACTTTTCTCGGGCGCTGCCGGCCGCATCATCCACAGATTGGCAGGGCGAGACACATCGGGTTGATGAGATCGCCCTCGGTGACACAAATTACAGCATCGAGGACTCGGCCACGGCCTTGCTGGCGGCTGATCCAGCGCTTCTTGAGGCTGCCGATGCCGTCACAGTGACGGACAGTCATGCAGGAACGCTACGCGTCGCAGAATACCTGGCACTGACCGAACTGACCATCCTGGGGTACTGGGGCTATGTCATCGAAGACTCTGCCCCTGCCTTGCTGGGAGCCGATCCGGCGATCCTTGAATCTGCCGATTATGTCGCTTTATCGGGAAATGATGCTGGTAGCTTGACGCTTGCCGAGCAGGAAACCCTGGCGATTTTGACCACCGACTTCGACTGGACGTATAGCATCACCGATTCAGTCGACAATCTCATGGAGCCTGGCTGGATCGAGTCAATCATCAGCGCATCATCGGTTTCGGTTGCTGCAGGAGCGGCAGCGGCAGCCAGTCTGAACGCAGTCGATGATCTGATTGGGCAGGTGCTGGATGCAGGCGCAGTGACCGAGATCAGCGGCAGTGCCGCGACAATCGCCCAGGTGGTCAGTGCCGAGGGGATCGATACAGCTGCTGATGTGGCGGCGACAATTGGGTCGGGTGCTGCGCTGGCCTCCGATCTGGGCACCATCGCTGCCAACACTTCTGCTGTGGTGGATGCCACTGCAATCACCGGCCTCAGTGGCACGGCGAATCAGCTTGCCTTCATTCTCAATTTCGCTGGCGTAAATACCGCCCCTGACGTGGCGGTGACGGCGGAGGCTGGGCTGGCGGCGGCTAGCGATCTGAACGGCATTGACCAGAAGACGACAACAGTGATCGACGCCAGCATGGTCACCTTGATCAACGGCGTCGCGGCGGAAATTGCTGTCACTCTGAGTTCTGCCGGTATCGATACTCCGCTCGATGTGGCGGTCGCTGTGAATGCGGGTATTGTGGGTGCGACTGCGCTCGCGACGATTGATGACAATACCTCGGCCAATGTTGACGCCCGCGCAGTCAGCATGATTACCGGTTCGGCGGATGTGATTGCCGCTGTCATCGATTCGAATGGCGTTGTCATGGCCCCTGATGTCGCAGCGAAGCCGGATGCAGGCGCGGCGACGGCAACCGATCTGATCAGCATCGACCGCCATACCACCGCCAGGCTGGATGCCAGCCTGATCACGAAAATTACCGGCACGGCTGCAGAGATACTCCGTGTCATTGGCTCGTCGGGCATACTCTTGGCGGAAAACTTTGACGCCGCTGTGACGGGCTTGAACGACAGCACCGAAATCGCGACGATTGAGGCAGCCAATGGCAGCGGAACAGTCAGTCAAGCGATAGCTGCGCTGGTACCGGTTTATCTTGTTGCGACACCCGCTACGACAAGTTATGGCATCAGCAGCGGCATATTCGAGAATCTCATTGATTGTGCGGGAGCGCAGACTTTCCATGTGTCTGCCGGAGGAAAGCTGAATCTGATCGGGTCAGACGGACACAACCTGATCGTGTTTGACGACATCGTGCCGGCCGATATGACGCTCTCCCGTTCAGGCGCCACGGCGATATTCAGTTCAGCGGCGGATGGGACGCAGATGGCCTGGATAGCCACGGATTGGTTTTACGCATCGGCACAAACCATCGCCTTCAGCGATGGTTCGCAGATGGAACTGACCCTCGTCGGCAACAGCATGCAATTGGGGGGCGTGGCGGTCGCGGAGATTGGAGAATTCCTGTAGCAGGCCAATCAGGTTTTGCTGGTCCGGAATCCCAAGCCCAGAAAAATTGCAGCCATCGCGCCGTATCCCAGCACGAAGGGCCAGGTATGCGATGGGCCATAAGCGTTCACGATGGCGCCATTGGCGATCGCATAGCCATGCATCAAACCGGTTGCGCTGATCACGGCGGCGATGGCGGCCCAGACGGCAGCGGCACGGTAATGCTTTTCGATCAGGCATACCGTCATTGCGGCAAGGATCATGGAGGTGAAAATGAAGCCGCGCTCCAGGGAGATCAGTCCCGCAATCGGCAACTGCATGGACAGGGCTTTCATGCCGACGGCATCGACGTTGGTTCCAGCCGCACGCAACCCGCTTTCGAGCAGCAGCAGCCCCCAGGCAGCCAAGGCGGGAAAGAACCCGACTACCACCGCCGGCGCGTGTTCCCGCGGCGTGGCCTGGAAAGCCTGGGATGCGATGGTGATGCCGATCCACAGCAGGATCGCCGCGCCGGCTTCGACGGGCACCAGCGCGGCGACAAATCCGGCCAGGCCCAACAGGCACAGCAGGGTGATGGCGACCCCGTTGGCGACGGAGTAGCCGGCACCGGCGCCCATTTTCTTCCAGCCGGGATGGCCGATGTAGATTGTGGTCGGAAACACGCTGCCGAAACAGGCGGCCAGAATCGTGCCCAGGCCATTGACCGCAAGGGAACTCCTGACCGGATACACATCGCCGGCTGCTTCAGCGCTTTCCAGATTCTGCAGCGAGCCCATCAGGTTGAACAGTCCCATCGGGACAATGACCGGCAGGAAGGTGATCATGTAGGCGGAGAATGTCGCATCCATCATGTCGGTGATAAACAGATGCGGAACCTGGACCTGGATCTGCAGCGCTTGCATCAGCGCTTCGCTGTCCATGCGGCCCAGCCCCCAGGCCAGCGCGGTGCCGGTGAGCACGGCGACAAAGCCGGCAGGGATGCCCGCCGGCAAATAAACTCGGCCGATGTACTGGATCATGATGAAGGCCAGCGGAACGAAACCCACCAAGGGATCGGCGAAAATGCGAAAACAGAAATCCATGGAAATGAAGGTGATCGCGATGCCGGCCAGCGTGGCCAGCAGCGCCGCACGCGGCGTGACACGCTTCACCCAGCCGGCGACGAAGGCGCCGCCCAGTTCGATCAGCCCCGAACCCAGGCAGGCCGCCAGGCCGACCTGCCAGGCCAGTTCGACATCGTTGGTCTGATCCAGGACGGGCTTCATCACGAACAGGATGTACGCGAACAGCGAGACCGTGTTGACGCCGTACGGTAGCGCCGTCACGTGAGTCTGCCCGGTCCTGCGGGCCAGGGCGCGCGCCTGGAAGGCGTAGAACAGGTTGCCGACCAGCAGGCTGACGGCGATGCCTGGCATGATGCGTCCAAAGATCATTGCGCCGGGCATTTTCAGGATTGCCCCGCACAGCACGACGATCAGGATGAGCTGGATGAGATTGTCGACGAACAGGCCAAAGAACCCGTCCAGGTCACCCATGCGCCACCAGCGGAACTGGCTGTTCGTATCCATCTTATCTCCTGGCAAATTCAGGTTCCGGAGATGTGGAACAGCGCTTAGCGCAGCAAGGTCACATAGACTGCCGCAATGATGGCCGAGGTGATCACCCCGCAGATGTTCGCACCCATCGCCCAGGGCAGGATCACGGCGAACTTGTTGGCGTCGCGCGCCTCCTTTTGCGCCACCTTGGCCGTGGTCGGCACGCAGGACACCCCGGCAATGCCGATGACCGGGTTGTATTTGCGGCCGCTGGTCCAGTAGACGATATAGCCGCCGATGATTCCGCCGATGCCCGAAATGAGCAAAGCCGTGATGCCCAGGACCAGCAACAGGATCACTTTCGGGTTGAGAATGGTGGCCGCTTCACAGAGCACGCCGAGCAACAATCCGAGGAAAAAGGTTGATCCATACAGCACCGGACCGCTGATGAAATCGACAAAAGGTGTTACGCCCGATTCGCGAATCACGATACCAAGGAAGAAGGACATGAACAGCGGCGCTGCTACAGGCAACAGGAGGCAGAGCAGGGCGCAGATGATCACTGCGAAAGTCATTTTCTCGGCCTTGGTGAAGCTGGGGATCTGTCGCGGATCCATGACAATGCCACGCAATTCCTTGGGGATCAGGAGCCGGATCAGGTAGGGATAGCCCGCGTAGGTCAGGCTCAGATAGAGGTAAGCGACGATGGTGATCGGCACAAACAGGTCTTTCGCCAGCATCAGCGAGGTATACAGCACCATCGGACCGTCGGCGCCGCCCACCATGGCGATCGCGGCAGCTTCCTTGTAGGTGAGGCCCATGGCGACCGCGATCGGGAAAGTCAGCAAGGTGCCCAACTCAGCGCACAGGGCGATGAACATGCTGCGCATCGGGGAAATCATCATGTAGCCGATGTCGGTGATGACGCCGATGCCCATGAACACCAGGCAGGCGATCAGGCCGTTGCTGAAGGTAAAGGTGTAAATGGGCTGCAGAAAATTGATCTGCAGCACGTCCATGAGTTGTGACGGCTCGCTCGCCATTGGGTCGAGAAATATCGTTCCCATGGTGGTGCTGGAAAGATAGAGCACGGCCGCATTCACTGAAGACATGCCCATGCCCATCGGAATCATGATCAGGGGTTCGAGCGTGCCTTTGGCGCCCAGGTAAACAAAAACGATCCCGAGCAGGATCAGGACGATTCGTGCCGCGATGATGGTTGGATCGGAAGCGACCAGGGTAGCGATGCCCTGAAAAATGTACAGAATGTCGATTTGCGGCATGGTCAGGGTGCCTTGGCCGGTGGAGCGTTTGAGGTTTTTGCTGTCGCCGTGCCCGCAGCAGCAGCGGGGACAGGTTTGCTGCGGATGGCGGCAAACAGCAGCTTGATCACCCAGGCAGCCAGCATTGAAATGACGGCGGCCAGCGCATAGATGATCAGCATCAATTTGACTGAACCCAGGAAGTAGTCCATTTGTTTGCCTCCCGTGAAGCGTTGCTGACTAGTCGATCACTATCAGAACCTGGTTGGCCTCGACCATGGCGCCTTCCGCAACCTTGATCTCCACAACCTTGCCGTCAGCGGGGGCGAAGATGGGATTTTCCATTTTCAAGGCCTCCAGCATCAGCAGTTCATCTTCAAATTTCACCTGATCCCCAGGTTTGCACAGAACTGCTGCTATTCTTCCCGACATCGGGGCGGTGATCTCCGTAGGCATTGGTACTCTCCTTTTCTCTAGAGGGTTCGGGGCGATGAATTCAGGACCCCAGGGTATGAATTCTATTCGAATCTTCCCCTCGGTGCTCGGACAAGCCAATGCGCTGATACGAAACTGCAAGTGCGGTCGTATACTGACGAGAACAGAATGCAAGCCATGTGCGGCATTCCTCAACTGGCAACATAAAATGATGTTCGATATGCAGGCCGTATTTTTCGTCGATAACTAGAAGCTCCTGTCACTCGATTGGAGGATGCACCGTCATGTACCAGCTGTTCATCGCCAACAAAAATTACTCCTCATGGTCGTTGCGTCCCTGGATCCTGATGCGTCAGCTGCAGATCCCCTTTGAGGAAAAAATATTCTCTTTCGGATCTCGCGCATTTCGCGATTTTTCACCCAGCGGCCGCGTTCCTTGCCTGCACGATGGCGATATCGTGATCTGGGATTCTCTTGCGATTGTGGAGTACCTGGCGGAAAGACACGGCAGCGTTTGGTCTGAAGACAAGAAAATTCGTGCCTGGGAGCGTTCCGCAGCTGCGGAGATGCATTCCGGCTTCAATGCGTTGCGCCAGTATTGCAGCATGAATTGTGGCCTGCGGGTTCGACTGAACGAATGCCCTGACGCGCTGCAGCGAGATATCCTGCGAATCGAAGAACTATGGACCGAGGGGCTGGAGCGATTCGGCGGCCCCTATTTGTCTGGCAGCCAGTTCCATGCAGCCGATGCGTTTTTTGCGCCAGTTGCGTTTCGTGTAAACACCTATGGGCTAAAACTCGATGAAGCGGCTTCCGGATATGTCAGGACACTCCTGGCATTGCCGGCCATGCAAAACTGGTACGAGGCCGCGCTGCTTGAACCATGGCGCGATTTGGCTCATGAAGCCGAGATTCTGCAATTTGGAACCATTCTGGAAGACATGCGACCGACCGGCATCGATTCTGGAACTGCCGAATGAGACCGGATAGTGATCCGAGGGCTTCTAGTGCCCGCAGTTGATGCTAGGGTACTTGTAAGTTGAGACTTGTACTCGAGGCAGGCGTGAATGCAGCGACTGCTTGAGGCTTAGCGCTTAGAACTGCCCGAGTCATCGATGCCAGCCCTCGCTCTGATGGCGCCAACAATTTCGTTGGGGGTCCAGCCGGTATCGACTGCGATCCCATTATTTCGAGCAATCTGGACCAGGTTTTTTGTCACAAACGCAGGAACACCACCGGCATCAACAACTCGCAATAACTCACAGGCGGCAGGCGTTACGCCGGTATATCGAATGCCAGGGGTGTTGCCTTCCCGGCACTTGTTGATGAACAGTGCAACCCACTGTGCGAATTGATTGGCTGGTTCCATGGCTAATAAGGGTCGATTGCGCGTATTCAACTTCTCGTATTCACCGCCAGAAAAGTTGTCGTTAAATTTCGACTTTTCACCGTTGCGATACATACAGCCCGACACACAAACACAAGCCTACACCGTATAACATCCAGGTTTCCGAAATGGCATAGGGATAGAGCATCAGCGCTACGCCGATCCACCTGGCGGAATCAGCCTCGGCCTTCTTGCCGTAACGATAGGCGGCATAGCCGATGATGCTGAAAATAATGGCCCCGATCAGGTAGGCCGTGCTGGGCATGGCAAAGCCCAACGATTCGAGTGTATTGAGTTCATCCATGGTATTCAGTATTCCTCAGGCGATCTTGTAATGAATCCTGACATTTTCGTGATCTCCTTGCCGACAATCATAATCCCGCCCGGCCTGTCATCATCTCACAACCGGCAACATCACAACCAGCAAAATATCTCCATAGGTCGCACTCAGGCCGGTAACAACCGGAAACAATCAATCACATCTGTTAAATCACGATCCCAATATATTCCTGAGTGCGATATGCATGAAGGCGCGCGATAGCCCGGAAGATTTCGCATAATGACTTTCCATCCAAATATCGCGAGCAAGTCGGTAGTGCTTTAACACCGACAGCCGGTGGCTCCGTTCCTCCCTTCTTCTGGGGCGCGACCGGCATTTTCACTTCTTGTCTCCGGTCAGTCTTGAGAAATGATCGATATTTCTCTAAAGAACATCGGGTAGATGCCGTAATTACATACTGCGGAGGCAGGAAAGATATGGACGTTTCAGGAATTGCAAGTGCGGCGACCGAGATGGCACAAGCGAAGACGGCTGATGCCGTTCAGATAACAATGCTGAAAAAGGCCATAGACCTCCAGGCTCAGGGTGCGATGCAATTGATCGATTCCGTAGCGCAAGTGCTGCCCAACAATCCTCCCCACCTGGGCAACAAGATCAATACTTTCGCCTAGCCGCCTTGGAGATTCCTGCAGGTCTGAACTGACCCCGCTACAGGCGGGGTTTGTCGTTTCTGGCGGGATGTAGCCGCTCGTTGTACAAGGATCCCGGTGGTTCTCGGGCGGGTACCAAGGAAAGCCCGGATGACTGTTGCAGCGCAGACAGAACCGGCCCACGACAATGCACTCCATAATCTGGCAGGGTGGTCAGTTTTGTGGGACTAATCAGACACCGAACATTCATTGCAAAATGTATTTACGACATACTCCAGATACAACTATCTGTTTGAATGGCGATAGGCTATAAGGAGGTCAAGGAGCCACGCCATGAAGAAACTATTATTGATTGCTCTGCTGTCGATTGTTGCAACGACCCCTGCTTTAGCAGACCGTGGCTATCACGGCGGTGGACACGGTGGTGGATGGGGTTGGCGAGGAGCATGGGTTGTCCCGGCGGTGATCGGTGGCGCTATCATCTATGATGCTACCCGACCGCGCACCATATTTGTGGAGCCTGCGCCAGTGTATGTTCAGTCGGCACCGGTTTACGTTCAGCCAGCGCCAGTTGTTCCCTCCTTGCAGCAGCCCTGGTACTTCTGCCCCGGTGCAAATGGGTACTACCCGTATGTATCCGTTTGCCCGACCGGTTGGCAGGTCGTACCCGCAACGCCGCCAGGGCCGATATCCAGCCAGCCAGCCAATGTTCCGCCACCAGGTTCTGTAACCGGGGGACTGGTCAATCCGCCACCACCGCCGAAGCCTCGTTAAGCTTATCCCGGGCAAGCTTGATCGCACAGACGTGATTGTGGGTACGGCGGTTGTGAGTTCGCCTGATGACTGACCGTATTACTTGGTTTCCTCTTCCAACTTTTTGCGTTGTTCTGCAGCCTGCTTCTCGAGTGAATCACCGACACTCTTGGTATCATCCAAGGCCTGTTTTTGATCCTGGATAATCTGTGGTGGTTGGGACAAGGGCGCTACTTTTGGTTTGCTGTCGCAGCCAACGAGCATGGTCAGCATTGTCATCAACAGAAATGTTTCGATTTTCACTGTCTTTCCTCCATGAATAGAATACTCGATGGTCCTTCGAATCGCCTTGACCCGCATTATGCGGCTTCGTGAGCCACAGGCCGCACCGTGCCGGCGACAATCGCCAGGTACCGTGCATTGCCCTTGCTGCGCAATTTCATTGAGGACGGCCGCTTTATGGTGACAAGTGGAAGTACTGCGATTTGAGACTGGAGCCTCCATGCTGAACATCTCATGCTAATCAAGGCGTTTAACCCCGCGGATTTGAATCGGGTTTGGGCAATCATTAACGATGCCGCCCAGGCTTATCAAGGAGTGATCCCCTCTGATCGGTGGCAGGAACCCTATATGCCCAAGGATGAGCTTGAACATGAAATCAGTGATGGCGTCACTTTTTGGCTGGCACAAGACGAGGACAACCTGCTTGGTGTGATGGGAATTCAGGATAAGGTGAAAGTTGCATTGATCCGCCACGCTTATATCAAGCCAGGTGCTCAAAGAATGGGAGTGGGGACGAAGCTACTGCAACACGTGATGAGTTTGACTGACAAACCCGTTCTGGTTGGTACCTGGGCAGATGCATCGTGGGCCATAGAGTTCTATCGACGCAACGGATTCACGGTTGTGCCCTCCAACCTGAAGGATGACCTCCTCCGGAGATATTGGTCAATCGCGGCAAGGCAAGTCGAGACTTCTGTTGTGCTTGCCGATAAACGCTGGAACACCTGACATTCGTGACGCCTTGCCGAGGTGGCTTACCCTTGATGTACCGTCATCGTCAGCCCAATTAAAGCAGTTGCTTCTGTTGTACCGCAAATGAATGGACCGTTTGAAAAACCGGGAAGACGATGAATCGTCAATGAAAAACCCGCACTTGGCGGGTTTCATGGATGTTGCCGTACTCTATTGGATAGTGAAGTGGTGGAGGTAAACGGGATCGAACCGATGACCTCTTGCATGCCATGCAAGCGCTCTCCCAGCTGAGCTATACCCCCACAAGAGAGCGCGAATTATACGTAAGGGCGAATTGACTGTAAAGCGCTTTAGGCGCTTTAGGTGTTTCGGCACAGAGTCACAGCAACTTGCCCGGATTCATCAGCCCCAGCGGGTCGAGTGCGGTTTTGACGGTCCGCATCATGGCCATCTCGGTTGGGTTTTTGTAGCGCAGTATTTCTTCCCGCTTGAGTTGTCCCAGGCCATGTTCTGCAGAAATGCTGCCGCCGAGTTCATGCACCAGGTCGTGCACCGAGCGGCTCACGGCGGCTTGTCCGGCAATGAATTGCTCATTTTCCAGAAGGCTCGGTTTTGACAGGTTGTAATGCAGATTGCCATCGCCGATATGACCGAAGCAAACGATGCGCACGTCGGGCTGGGCCTGGGCCAATACGGTATCGGCGCGCCGGATGAATTCGGCGATGCGCGACACGGGAACGGAGACATCGTGCTTGATGCTGATGCCTTCGCGTTTTTGCGCTTCGGCGATGTTCTCGCGCAAATTCCAGAGCGCCTGGGCTTGCGTTTCGCTTTGGGCGACGACGGCATCCAGTATTCGTCCAGCTTCTGCCTCCTTGTTCAGAATCGGCTCCAGCATGTGGTTGAGGTTGATCGAGTCATTCGCATCGGTGAGTTCGAGCAACACTTGCCAGGCATGCGTAGTCGCAAGGGGATTGCGCGCGCCGGGAATATGTTGCAGCACCAGTTGCAGGGCGGGTCCGCCGACGATTTCAAAAGCGCTGATGCGCTCTCCGCAGGTTTCGCGCAAGTGTCCGAGCAGGGCAACGGCGGCAGCCGGATCGGCGAGGGCCACCCAGGCCGTAGCCTTGCTGCGCGGCAGCGGGTAGAGCTTGAGCACGGCCGCAGAGATCAGACCCAGCGTGCCTTCGGCGCCGATGAACAACTGCTTGAGATCGTAGCCGGTATTGTCTTTGCGCAGACCGCGCAAACCGTTCCAGACCTGGCCGTCCGCCAGCACCACCTCCAGGCCCAGAGTCAGATCGCGCATGGTGCCGTAGCGCAGTACCTGCACGCCGCCGGCATTGGTGGACAGGTTGCCGCCGATGGTTGCAGTGCCCTCGGCAGCCAATGACAAGGGGAACAGGCGTCCTGCTGCCGCTGCCGCTTCCTGAACCCGTTGCAGAATGCAGCCGGCTTCCACGGTCATGGTGTTGTTGTCCGGATCGATGGCGCGAATCCGGTTCAGGCGGGTCAGGCTGACCAGGACTTCGCCCTTGGGATGGCTAGCCGGGGAGCAGGGCGTGGCGCCGCCCACGAGGCCGGTATTGCCGCCCTGCGGCACGATGGCGACACCGGCGGCAGCGCAGGCAGAGACGACGCGCGACACTTCCTCGGTGTTGCCGGGGCGCACGACGCACAAGGCCTGACTGGTATACCTGCCACGCCAATCAGTGAGGAATGGCGCCATATCGTCGTCATTGCGCAAGACATGGGTGACGCCGACGACGGCTGTCAGCGCATCGATTAGCTGACTCGTCATGCGGCTATTCCCAATGCATGGTGCAGTGCTGGCAGCATGCGCCCGACTTCGGCGCGCCCTTCGGCGATACATTCCGCGCCGCGGTGGTATTCCATCATGCCGACTTCACCGAGTCGCGGCGTGAGCAGCACATCGGCCGGCTCACCTGCGAGCCGGCTGCGCGCGATGCGCACTTGCATGATCTGCAGGCTGCCTGTCAGCACGGACAGCAGGGAAGGCAAGGATTGTATTTCCTCTGCCTGAGAAGACGCCAGACCCAGTCCATTCAGGAGCTTTTGCTTCCATCCACCGGCAGTCGTTTCCCCCTCATGTGGGCTTGCATGTCCCGGCCGATCCGAACCCAAATCCACCGCGATCACCAGGTCTGCCCCGAGGGCGCGGCACAAGGAAACCGGCACCGGATTGACCAACCCGCCATCGACGAGCAGGCGGCCATCGCGCAGACGCGGTCGGAACAAGCCCGGGATGGCGATCGATGCCCGCACCGCTTCGACCACGCTGCCTTCCTTGAGCCAGATTTCTCGTCCGGTTTCCAGATCGGTGGCGACGCAGGCGAAGGGTTTTTCCAGGGCCGTGAAGTCCTGGTCGACAAAATGCTTGCCGATGAATTCAATGAGTTTGTTGCCCTTGATCAGGCCGCCGTTGAAACTGACATCCAGCAAGCCCAGCACGTCTCTCCATTTGAGTGATTCGACCCAGTGTTCGAGCTTGTCGAACTCGCCCGAGACATAGGCCGCGCCGATCAATGAGCCGATCGAGCAGCCGCAGACGATGTCGGGTTCGATGCCTGCCTCGGCCAGGGCCCGGATCACGCCGATGTGGGACCAGCCGCGTGCGGAACCCGAGCCCAGAGCCAGTCCGAGCTTGGGTTTCGATTTGAACAGACGCACCGTCATGGTTTATTCATGATGCAGCACCAGCAGATGAGCGTGCCACATCGTCCAGCAGCTTGATGAAATTCCGTTTCGGCTTGAACTGCACACGCAGCTCCGCAAGATAGGCGCCGAATGCACGCAGCCTGTTCTGTGTTTTCATTAGACTTCCGATCCTCTGGACCAGCCGCACACCTTCCTGATAAGCCGAATTCTTGGTTTCGTCGACGATGACAGGTATGACGCGCCGATACAAACCGATGGCATCGTCGGCACGATTCTTTTCGAGCTTACCGGCCAGCGTGATCAGCAACGAGCGGTCGCAGATGCCTTGATGGGCCGCCGCCCACGCGGCATCCAGATCTTTTTCCCATAAGGCGATCGACACTCGCAAGCTGTAGTTTGGTCTCGATGGCTTGGGCTTCCAGCGGCTGGTGGATGCGGCCTCCTTGGCGATCGCCTGATCGAGCCAGGCCAGTGCACGCTCGCGCTGCGCCGGCCAGATGCCCAGTATGCCGGCGACCGCGTGCAATTTCTTGTAGGGTTCAAGACCGGGACGTTCCTCGAACTGGATCCAGGTTAGCTGCAAGGCCTCGTCATGGCGTTGGTGCTTGAGATAGGCGGCCACCAAAAAATCCCGCAGGTCGTCGTGCGGTCGATCCGGAAAGGCTTTCAGGCCGCGCTCGGCCCAGCCCAGTGCTTCGTCGTGGCGTTTCGCCTTGACCAGAATTTCAGCAATGCCGAGATAACGATAGCTGGACGAGAGATCCTTGGCCTTGATCGCCACCAGTTCGTCGACATCGCCGCTGGCCTCGGCCAGACGCTCCATGATCCGGGTGATCGCCGACCTGTGGGCGTCGTAGCCTTTGTCATCGGCGCGTGGTTTGATTTTCAGCCATTCGGCTTCGGCCAGTTCACGGTAGCGCTGCAAGCCTTTCTTGCCAAGGGGCGTTTTGTAAGTGGCGGCATCGAAACTGCACAAGCCAAAGGGCAAGGTGGTTTCGAAACGGAACAGCCGTTCCGCGAGGGCCACTGGATCAGGTTTGGCAAGGGTGCAGGCTTTGAGGTGCAACTCGCCAAGGCGACAGACGATGCCACCGATCTCGCCGTTCGAGTCATCGACCTGCTCCAAGGCGTTCTCGATCTTCTCGATCGCATGCTCGGCGAGCCCAATCAGCATGGCGGCGGAATCCGGCTGCAACAGCTCGGCCATGGAATCGGCGACCTGCTCGATATTCCCGGCATAGGTGCCGACCTCGCGCCAGTCGATGAAGCCACGAATCTGCACCGCATCATCGATGGCGCGCCGGAAGGCCTTTTCGGCACTGCCGCCACCGTGTGTCCGCTCCGCCTTGAGCAGGAGAGACTGGAAAAGCCGGTCGTCCCGCTGGGCGACATCCAGCAACACCTCGACTAAAGATTCGATTGGCTGGGTTTCCAGATAGTGCCGGACGTCTTTCCAGGGATCGCGGCGCTTGGCCTTGGCAGGTTTTCTTCCGGCGCCTTCGGCCGGCAACGATGCCGGACCGTGTTCGCTGAGCCATGCCAGTCCGACGGCAACGCAGTGTTTGCAGAAATAGCCATCCGCCGCACGTGGGCAGGTACAGTCGTAGGCCAGATCGCCGTCGTCTGCACGTAACTCGATCTGGTAGGTCTCGGCACCTTCGACCTTGGCGGTGACTTTGTCGTCGATGGTCCGAAGGCGGCCAACCGAGCCGACGGAAAAGTATTCTTCGCCACGTCGGAAGGCGGCGCTACCGGCCAGAGATTCCAGCGCGTTACGATTGATGAGCGTGGTCAGCACCGTTATTACCCTTTCTATCACACTCTTTCACGCGTATTGCCTCTTCACGACTTTGACTTGGTGGGCAGGCCAATACACACCAGCTAATCATGCTTTGCACACGTTCTGAATAGCCAGCAACTCGGCTTCCATACGCCGAATTCCCTGAAGCAGGTTCTTGAAACTGGGCGAGCGTGTATTGGCGGGATCGAGATGATCGCCAATCGCCCGAGAACCACTGACCTTCTGATAGGTTCCCTTGGTCAGCGCTGTCAATTCCTTGCTGGGGCTGCCCAAACGATCCGGGTCACGAAACTTTGCCGAGCCTTGTTGCATTGCGAGTTTCTTGAGTGCCAAACCTTGTTCGACAGCGACTAGATCTGCTAGATAAAACGTTTCCAGTTCCTTGCAGGCGATACGCACCAGGGCCTTCGCCGCTTTCCCGGCTTCTTGGCAGCGCTCGATCAGCCTTTCCTTCACTGCCCGGCAATCCGGCGCGTTATCCTGATCGCGCAGCACAATGAAGCGTGCATGCGGATTCGCGTAACCGTGAAGGCGTTTGACCATCTGCCGCTCAAGATCTTGCTTGCCCTCGAAGGGTATGTAGCGCGGCCGGATATCGGGATGAAGGATGCGCGGCAACAAGCTCTCCAGCATGGCCTTCGCGGATTCCTCTTCGAGCAGAAACACCAGTTCCTTCATGCCGGATCGGCTCCCTCGAAGAAGCCTTGTTTCCACAGGTATCCCATCTGGTCACCTTCGGCCATGTAGGCGGCAATCTGCGCATCGTCACGAGCGCGGCGAATCTCGGTACCACCCTGGCGCTTCACCAGCCAGCAGACTTCGTCGAGCCCCACGGCATTCAGGAAATCCGGTGAGTGCGTTGACACCAATACCTGGCCACCGCTCGTTGCATAAAGGCGGAACTCTTCGGCCAGTTCACCCATCAGCCGCGGATAGAGCTGGTTCTCCGGTTCCTCGACGCACAGTAGGGGGTGTGGCCGGGGGTCATGCAGCAAGACCAGATAGGCGAACATCTTGATCGTGCCATCTGATACATAGCGGTCCAGGAACGGTGTCTTGAACGAGCCGTCCTGGAAGCGCAGCGTCAGGTAACCATCATCCATCAGGCGCGGCTCCACCGAAGCCACACCCGGCACGCGCCGCGCCATGATGTCCAGAATGCGCTGAAAGGTTTCGGGATGCTGCTCGAACAGGTATTGCGCCACGCGCGGCAGGTTGTCGCCAGTTTCGGACAGGTGTTCAGAATCGCCCGCTGCTTCCTTGCGGCCCCGCGCGGCGCTGATGTGAAAATCGGAGACGTGCCAGGACTCGATCAGCTGCCGGAAGGCATTGGCCGCCTTGAAGCGCTCGAACTGACCGAGGCCCTTGATGGCCAGCGTATCGGGACCGACTTTCTGGACTTCGCGCTCCAAGTCTTCGTCAGCCTTGTTGAAATCTTCCTCGTTGGTAATCGCGTAGCCTTCGCCGGCCGAAAAATCGAGAAAGTGGAAAGGACTGCCATAGCGCCCGCGCTTGTAACGCAACACCTCGCGTTGAACGATCGGCGAGCCGCTCTGCTCGCCGATTTCCAGCGAGTACGTCACCAAACGTTCGGTGCCGGTGATCAGCATGCGGTACTGAATTTCGATCAGGATCGTGTCGTCATCGGCCTCTCGGCTCAATACTTCGCGGAAACGCCCGCGCTTGTCCAGCGCCTGGCGTACCGTGCCTTTCAGGCAGTCGTGCAGAAAACCGAAGACATCAAACAAAGTGGATTTGCCCGAACCATTGGCCCCGACCACCACCAGAAAGGACGGAATGTCCTTCAGATGTACGTCTCGGAACACCTTGTAGTTCTTGAGGCGAATCGATTCAATTTTCATGAGAGGGGTTCCTGTCTTCAATGGCATTACGATTGCAGTGCTGCCAACAGCCGACTTCTGTAATCGAGCATTGTTTCATGGCGCCACCACTTTCCTGCCGCGCCCACGCATCGGTTGACTGGCAGCCGATCCGGCGCGGCGCGGGCTTCGAGGTCGGCCCAGCGGTGGCCCTTGGGCAATTGATCCTCGGTGCCGGTTTCCTCGGCCATCTTGAGGAACAGCAGATAGGTCAGCTCGGTGACGTACTGGTGGTAGGTAACGCCCTCGTCCTTGAGAATGTTGCAGAGATTCCAAAGCTTGGCGACGATGTCGGCGGTAGTCATGGGCTGTCGTGCCTAGGGTTTGGGTGGGGACGACCAGTCGAGCACGCGCAGGCCGGGCAGCTGGGTGAAGGCGTGGTCGGCGCTGACGAGGGTACATTTTTCGGCCATGGCGTGGGCGGCGATGAGCAGGTCCATGGCCGACAAGCCTATGCCCTGGATTTCCATGCGGGTGCGCTGTTCGGCGTAGATTTCTGCCGTGACGGATGTCCAGGGCAGGCTGGGAACGTCCTGCAGGAAAACCTCGACGGCCTTGGCCAGGCGAGTAGCCTCGGGCCGGCGCTTCACGCCGAAGCGCAGTTCGGCCTCGGTAATCACCGAGATGCAGGCGCCATATTCCGTCATCAGCCTTTGCAGGGCCGGGCCGGCCCGGCCTCGGATCAGTGTCGAGGCGGCATTGGTGTCCAGCATGTAGGGATAAGCGCCGCTCACGGCCAGTCCCGCTCGCTGGGCGGTGCGGGGTCGCGCGGTATCTCGAAATCATCGAATTCCTCGGGTGCCTCGGCGATCAGCTTGTCGCGCAGTTTCAACCACTCCGAGAACTTGCGGTTGCGCGGACTCAGGATGACGTCGCCGGTGTCCGGATCGCGCCGGATCAGCACTTCGTCGCCTTCGAAACGGAACTCGACCGGCAGGCGCACGGCTTGGCTGCGGCCGTTCTTGAACAACTTGGCGGTTTGCATGGCGGGGCTCCTTAGCGGGACGGTATATATCGTGATTTATATCACCAACCCGCAAGCACTTCAAGCCGCGATTTCAGGTGGCTGTTGTTGCCGAATGTTCCGTCAGAGCATACAGATCATGCACATCGCAATCGGTGACCTGCACCCGGGCGAACTCTCCTACTTCGAGATCCTGACCGTCAGTGATATACACCAGGCCGTCGATTTCCGGGGCATCGCCCTGGGTGCGGGCGATTGCGCCTTCTTCGTCGACCTCATCGACCAGCACCTCGAGCGTGCGGCCGATTTTTTCTTCGAGGCGGCGCGTGCTGATGTCCTCCTGAAACTCCATTAATATCCGCCGCCGTTCTTCACGCACTGCTTCGGGCAATGCGCCAGGCAATTCGTTGGCAGCAGCGCCGGCGACCGGTGAATAAGCGAAAGCGCCGACCCGGTCGAGCTGCGCGGTTTCGAGGAACGCGAGCAACTCTTCGAACTCGGCCTCGGTTTCGCCGGGAAAGCCGGTGATGAAGGTGCTGCGGATCGTGATGTCCGGGCAGACGGCGCGCCAGGCCTTGATGCGCTCCAGATTGTTCTCGCTGCTGGCCGGGCGCTGCATGAGGTTCAGAATGCGCGGGCTGGCGTGCTGAAACGGCACGTCGAGATAAGGCAGGATTGCACCTTCGGCCATCAGCGGCACCAACTGGTCGACGCTGGGATAGGGATAGACGTAGTGCAGCCTGACCCAGATGCCGAGTTCACCCAGGGCACGGCACAGTTCATGCAGCCTCGTCTTGAGCGGCCGGCCGTTCCAGAACCCGGTGCGGTATTTGATGTCGACACCGTAAGCGCTGGTGTCCTGCGAAATGATCAGCAGTTCCTTCACCCCGGCTTCGGCGAGGATTTCCGCCTCGCGCAGCACTTCACCGATCGGCCGACTGATCAGATCGCCGCGCAGGCTGGGAATGATGCAGAAGGTGCAGCGATGATTGCATCCTTCCGAAATTTTCAGATAGGCGTAATGCTGCGGCGTCAGACGCACGCCTTGCGGGGGCACCAGATCCTCGAATGGGCCATCGATTTTGTCAAATGAGGGCGGCAGGTGTGCATGCACCGCTGCCAGCACTTCCTGTGCGGCATGCGGGCCAGTGACGGCGAGCACGCGCGGATGGGTTTGCCTGACGATGTCGCCCTTGGCGCCGAGACAGCCCGTGACAATCACCTTGCCATTTTCGGCCAGGGCCTCGCCGATCGCCTCCAGCGATTCGGCGACCGCCGCATCGATGAACCCGCAGGTATTCACCACCACCAGATCCGCACCCTGATAGCTGCTGGAGATGGTGTAGCCCTCGCTACGCAGGCGTGTGAGGATTTGTTCCGAGTCGACCGAAGCTTTCGGGCAACCCAGAGAGATCATGCCGATGCTTTTACTCATGAGTCAGACTGGCGCTTTCATTCTGGAAGACGCAACGGTCCGACGCGTACCGCGCAGAGACGCTGAACCATGGCAGGGCGAGGCGAGGAGATTTCGCCCTGCTCGAAGGCAATCAGTTCCAGGCGCTGACGGATGACGTGGCGCAGTTCGTCCGGACGCAACAGGAAGGCGGGGTTCGACGGCTGGCCAAAACGCTCGTTGCCGAGCATGAAGGTTTCGTAGATCAGGACGCTGCCCTTGTCCAGCGCCGCCATCAGATGCGGAAGAAGCGGCCGCCAGAGGTAATTGGTGACCACAATTCCGGCGAAAAGCCGGCCGCTGTAGGGCCAGGGTCCGTCTTCGAGATCGGCGCAGCGAGTGACAATGCCGGGCATGTCACCAAGCGTCGCCAGCGCTTCGGCATTGCGATCGACCGCTTCGACGACATAGCCGAGGCGGGCTAAAAAGCGCGAATGCCGGCCGTGGCCGCAGGCCAAATCCAACACTTGTCCCCCGGCCGGAATCAAGGAGGCGAAGCGCTGAACCCAGGGCGAGGGTGAGAGTGTAGCCGGCACCAATGTGGGGTCCCCGGGTGCAGATGTGGCTCCGTGTAAATTTTGCGTGTCATCGACCATAACTTCGCAGAATAACGTGAATTGGCACAGATTTCACGCATCCATGAGATACAAAATATAAAGTCAGGGCGGATAAATGTGTATAACTTGGTGGTATTCTGTTGTGCACTGCAATATTCAATTGCCCACGACGGCGTTGCTCCATGAGCTACGAAAAACATTACCTGACTCCGCTGTTTGAGCCGAAATCGATTGCCATCATCGGCGCATCCGAAACCCCGGATTCGGTCGGCCTGACCATGGTTCGCAACATGCTTGACATGGAATACAAGGGGCAGTTGTTCTTGGTCAATCCCAAGCACAAGACAATTTTTGGCCAGCCTACTTATCCCACGCCCGAGAGCATCCCGCAGAAAATCGATGTCGCGGTGATTTGCACCAAGACACAGACTGTTCCGGAGGTTGTTGAAGCCTGTGGCCGCGCCGGCACGCGCAACGTCATCATCATTTACGGCGGTTTTTCGGAAACTGATGCCAAGGGAAAGACGCTTGAGCAAGTCGTGCTGGAGACTGCGCGCCGCTATCGGATGCGCGTACTCGGCCCGGATAGCCTGGGCATCATGCGTCCAGGCGCGGGAATCAACCTCAATTTTGCCAACGTCAGCGCCAAGCCCGGCAGCATCGGGCTGGTATCCCAGTCGGGCGCCTTGTGCAATGCCATCCTTGACTGGGCATTGCCCAACAATATCGGTTTCTCGTCCGTGGTGTCGCTGGGCACTTCGAGCGATGTCGAGTTCGGCGAAGCGCTCGATTATCTGGTCTCCGACCCCAAGACGGAAAACATTTTTCTGTACATCGAGGGCATCCGGAATTCGCGGCGCTTCATGAGCGGATTGCGTGCGGCGGCGCGCTGCAAGCCGGTCCTGCTGATCAAAGTCGGGCGCAATCCGGTCGGCGAGGCGGCTGCGCATTCCCACAGCGGCGCCTTGCTTGGTGCCGACGACGTATTCGAAGCCGCCTTGCGTCGTTCCGGGGTGGTGCGCCTGAACAGCGTCGGGCAGATGTACGCGGCTGCCAGCGCGTTGTTCGCCCATTTTCGCCCGCGCGGCAACCGTCTGGCGATCATCACCAATGGCGGGGGACCGGGCGTGATGGCGGCGGACCATGCAGCCGACATCGGCATCCCGCTGGCCAAGCTCAACGCCGCGACCTGCGCCAAACTGGATCAGATCCTGCCGCCGATTTCCCGGCGCGCCAATCCGATTGACCTGATCGGCGACGCCGACCCGCAAAGATTTTCAGCCACTGTGTCGGCCTGCCAGGCGGACGACAATGTGGATGGCCTTCTGGTGATCCTGACGCCGCAAGCGCTTACCGACCCAACCCAGACCGCCCGTGAAGTGATTGAACTGGCGCGGCAATCGGACAAGCCCCTGGTGACTTGCTGGATGGGCGAAGCGCAGGTGCAAGAAGCACGCAGGCTGTTCAAGGGCGCCGGCATCCCGACGTTCCGTACGCCGGAGCCTGCAGTCGAATTGTTCTCGCATATCAGCAACTATTACCGCAACCAGAAGCTGTTGATGCAGACGCCCGGGGCGCTTTCCCACGAACTGGAGCCGAGCCTGGATAGTGCCCGGCTGCTGATCGAGACGGCATTGCAGGAAGGCCGCCAGGTGTTGAGCGAGATGGAATCGAAAGCGCTGCTCGCGGCTTTCCACATTCCGATTGCGCGGACCATGGTGGCGCATTCGGTGGAGGAAGCGTTGCTGCTGGCCGAAGAAATTGGCCTGCCCGTGGTGATGAAGGTCGATTCGCGGCAAATCACCCACAAGAGCGACTACGGCGGCGTTCGCCTTAATCTGGCCAGCCTCGACGAAGTGCGCGAGGCCTACCATGACATCATCGTTCAGGTCCGGAAGAATCGTCCGGACGCCAATATCAACGGCATTTCCATCGAGCCGATGATCATCAAGCCCCATGGTCGCGAGTTGATGGTGGGCATGATGCAGGACCTGATCTTCGGTCCCTTCATCACCCTCGGACCCGGCGGAGTGGAGTTCGAGTTCAGCAAGGCCAACAAGGAACGCGTTGTCGCACTGCCGCCCCTTAACCACTTTCTAGTTGCCGACATGCTGCACTCGGCAACATCCGTGGCGCGTCTCGGTGCGATTCGCAGCATGCAGCCGGTGGATCTGGAGGCCATCGAGACGGTGCTGCTGCGCTTGTCGGAAATGGTTTGCGAATTGCCCTGGATTCGCGAACTCAACATCAATCCGCTGATCGTGGACGAAAACGGCGCCGTTGCTGTTGACGCCAGTATCTCCATCGTGCGTTTGCCAGCTTCCGTCGGCCGCTATGCGCACATGGCGATTCACCCCTATCCTTCGCACATGGAGACAGGTTACCTGAGCAAGGATGGACAGAATGTCACGATACGTCCAATCCGGCCGGAGGACGCCAACCTGGAGCAGGAGTTCGTCAAGGGACTTTCGGCCGAATCAAAATATTTCCGTTTCATGAACACCATCCGCGAGTTATCCCAGGGACAACTGATCCGCCTGACACAGATCGATTACGACCGCGAGATGGCTTTTGTCGCCACGATCGAACAGGATGGCACCGAACAGGAAGTCGGCGTGGCGCGCTACGCCACCAATCCCGATGGCGAGTCCTGCGAGTTTGCCATCGTCGTCGCCGATTCCTGGCAGGGCAAGGGTCTTGCGCGACGCCTCATCGGTGTATTGATCGATGCCGCCAGAACCCACGGCAGGCTCAAATACATGTATGGCGAATTTCTCTCCGAAAACCGGCGCATGCTGAAGTTTGTCAGCGAACTCGGCTTCGTCCTCTCTCCGCATCCCGAGGACTCCGGACTGAAACGCGGCGTATTGGAGCTCAATTGAAGCGCTGCCCCTGGTGCGGTGACGATCCGCTCTACGTTGCTTATCACGACCTTGAATGGGGCGTGCCGCTGCATGACGACAATGCGCTGTTCGAGTTCCTGATTCTTGAGGGTGCCCAGGCCGGATTGTCGTGGATCAGCATTCTCAGGAAGCGCGACAACTATCGCGCTGCTTTCGATGGCTTCGATCCGCTCAAGGTGGCCGGTTACGATCAGCAGAAGGTCGAGCGCTTGCTTGATAATCCAGGGATCGTCCGTAACCGATTGAAGATCGCCGCAGCCATCAACAATGCCCAGAAATTTCTGCTCCTGCAAGAAAAATACGGCAGCTTTGACAGCTATTTATGGCAGTTTGTCGATGGCCGACCAATTCACAATCGCTGGCGCAGCCTTGCGGAAATGCCGGCGCAAACACCGCTGTCAGTTGCGCTGTCGAAGGATCTTGCGCAACAGGGCTTCAAGTTCGTCGGCCCGACCATCTGCTATTCATTGATGCAGGCCGTGGGGTTGGTCAATGACCACCTGCTCGACTGCTACCGTTATCGGGAACTCAAGCCGGGCTAAAACAGTTCGACCTCGCCGCCCACGGGCTTTTGCACCAGTTGTTCGACGTAGGCCTTTTCCTGGTTGACGATGACGTTGTTGTGGAGCGAGCGCAGTCGCTTCACTTTCGCCAGACCCGTGCTGGGGAAAAACACCACCATGCGCGGGAAGACCTCGCCGACATCCTCGGCGATCACCGGGAGCTTCTCGGTCTTGAGATAGTCACGCACAAACTTGATATTGCGCAGGCCGACATCGGTCATGTTGGCCAGCACGCGGCCGCCGCCGAAAATTTTCACCTCGAGGTTTTGCCGCTGGCCGCCATTGCGCAAGATCACATTGATGAGATGTTCCATGGCGTAGTTGCCATAGCGGGTGGCGGCACCCAGGCCGGTGGCCGTCCAGGCTTCAGGTTCGTCCTTGACCGAGGCCGGCAGCATGAAATGATTCATGCCGCCCAAGCCTGTCACGCGATCCCGGATACAGGCGGAGATGCATGATCCGAGTGTGGTGTAAACGCCTTCCTCAGATTTGGTCACGTAGTATTCGCCCGGCAGTATTCTGGCGGCATAGCTGGCATAGGTGGCATTCCAGGAACGCCGGACATGCTCAAACCCCGGCAATACCGGAGGTGGTGCGGGGCGGTCCAGGTCTTGGAGGGTGGCCATGATCGGAGTTGGTGGCGGTCGCGACAGCCGTCAGGAGAACAACTGCTCGGCCTCCTGGATTTCGGCTTGTGCTTCGCGTACCACTGTCTCGGTGCAATCTTCGGATAACCCGGTGAGTTCCCAGGCGAGGGAATCGATCGGCGAGACATCGCCTGGATCGAGACTATCAAGTTCCGCCATGAGCGCGAATACGTTGGCCAGGTGCACCAGCGCGACTTCTCTCGGGTGCTGTTTGGCACTGGCCACGTCATGATGATAGGCGATGCATTCCTGCAGCAGGGGAGGTAGGTTCCAATGCTTTGCCAGCTCGCCGCCGACCTCGGCATGATCCACACCCATGACTTCACGTTCGGCCAGGTGGACCGGCATTTCGTCCTGGTTGTCCAGGACCATCAGCAATGCATCTTTGGCAAGCTCGGGAAGGCGGTTGAAAATCACGAGTTCGCCGATGTCATGCAGCAGGCCCGCGGTAAACAGGCTATCCGGATCGCAGCGACGCACTTCCTTGGCCAGGAGCCGTGCGATCAGGGCGCAATACAGGCTGTGGCGCCAGAAGTTTTCCATCGAGACCAGTTCGTTGGGCATCCCGGCGAAGCTCTTTGCCACCGACATCGCCAGTGCCAGGCTGCGAATCTGGGCGGTGCCGATGATCGAGACGGCTTTGGCCGCGGTGGTGACAGCGGCCGGGAAGCGGTACAGGCTGCTGTTGGCGACACGCAGCAGGCGCAGGGTGAAGGAGGGGTCCTGGCTGACCGCCTTGGCGATATCGGCCGTGGAACTGTTTGGGTCCTCGAGCAGGCGGTTGATGCGGATGTAGACGTCCGGCAGGGTGACCAGTCCGTCAATGTCTTTCACCAACTCGTTGGCAGTGATCGTCATGAACTAGTGCCAGAAGTAGTCTCTGGGTGCTACTACCCGCGCCCGTAGTTGTCCTCGAAGCGCACGATGTCGTCTTCACCCAGATAGGTTCCGGATTGCACTTCGATGATCTCCAGTTGCACCTTGCCCGGGTTCTCGAGGCGGTGCAGGGTGCCGAGCGGGATGTAGGTCGACTGGTTTTCCGACAGGATGAACACCTCTTCGCCGCGCGTCACCTTGGCCGTTCCGCTGACCACCACCCAATGCTCGGCGCGATGGTGATGCATCTGGGCCGAGAGCTGGGCGCCGGGGCTGACCACAATGCGCTTGACCTGGAAGCGCGCTCCGGTATCGATGCTGTCATACCAGCCCCACGGGCGATGCACCTTGCGGTGGGCATCCGATTCGGGACGTTTTTCCGCCTTGAGCCGGGCGACGATCTCCTTGACCTGCTGCATGCGATCGCGATGCGCCACCAGGACGGCATCCGGGGTTTCCACCACCACCGCATCGCGCAAGCCGACACTGGCGACCAGGCGGGACTGCGAAATCAACAGGCTGTCCTGCGTGTCGACCGCCAGGATGTCACCCTGCATGACATTGCCGGCGTCGTCCTTGTTGCCGATGTCCCAGAGTGCGCTCCAGGCGCCGACATCGGACCATTGCGCAGACAGCGGAATCACCACCGCAGGTGAATTGGCCGGATCGTCCTTGGTCAAACGCTCCATGACGGCATAGTCGATCGAATCCGAGGGACACGC
>JBAYVV010000014.1:0-45083 GCA_041674465.1 Sterolibacterium sp. | reverse complement strand
GATGGCGTCGGCCAGCAATATGTTGAGTTTGCCGGATGGCGTGGCGCCGACAAGAACAATGTCCCCGGAAAACATGCCGGAGGGAATCACGGTGTATTGCAGAATATCGCTGGGCGGCTGAAACCCTGACAACATGCGCGTCAGGACGTGGGAGGCGATGGTGTTTTCATCGACGAGCCTGGCGTGCAGTTGCTCGACTTCCTTCTTTTGCGCGAGCACCTCGCGATACGCCAGTATGGTGCGGAAATGCGCATTCAGCTTGTCCAGCAGCTGCGGCATCTGGATCGGCTTGGTGATGTAATCGGAACCCAGGCGCAGCGCCTGTTCCATCAAGCCGGTGTCGGTTGCGGCTGAAAGGAAGATGATCGGCACCACGGCGCTGATTTTCCGGATGCGGCGCGCGGATTCGATGCCATCCATGTTGGGCATCATGACATCCATCAGGATCACTTCGGGATCTTCCTGGCGGAATGCCTCGATGCCGAGGAGGCCGTCGCTGGCTGTGACGACATCGTGCCCCATGGTGTTCAGGAGCATTTTCATCATGAGGACGTTGGTATTGCTGTCGTCAACCACCAGTATTTTAAGTTTTTCTATCGTGAACTCCCTTGCGGCCAGACGCTGCATGCAATGCGTCTCGAACGCCTCGATTTTACTTGCCTTTCCCTGCGGCACCTGGAAATTGAGCCAGTCTTGTAACCATTTCTGGCGCCGACTGTTTACACTTTTTCAATCTTTGTATACAGTATCCATAAACTGCATTTCTGGTTTATCATCTTTCTTGCCCTCACAGCATGGATCGGAAGCCCCAAGATGGTGGTTGCCTCGTTAAAACCCGTTGAACGCCCGCTTGCGCTGGGAGATCAGGTCTATCAGACGCTGCGTGCCAATGTGCGCAATGGCAAGATCCTGCCCGGGCAGACGCTGCAGGAAGTCCAACTGGCAGCGCAGCTGGGCGTATCTCGCACACCGGTGCGCGAGGCGCTCACGCGCCTGGCCAGCGACGGCCTGGTGACATCCGACGGGCGCAGCTTCGTAGTACCTTCATTGAGCCTGGCCGATGTGGATGACATCTACGAGGTACGCCTGCTGATCGAGCCGGAAGCCTTGCGGCGTGTTGCTGCGCAGACGGGCAATGCGATCGTGCGTGCCCCCATCATGGCGGCACTCGAGGCCAGCGCAGCTGCGCACAAGGCGGGCAACAACGAGGATTTCATGGGCGCGAATGCGCTGTTTCGACAATCCTGGTTGTCGCTGGTGCCCAATCCTCGACTGGTCCACGCGGTCGAGCTGTATGCAGATCATGTTCAGCACCTGCGCACCTTGACCCTGGGCAACGCCAAGGTACGCAATGTTGTCCTGAACGGTCTGAAGCGAATCGGCAAGGCGCTGGTGGCGGGTGACGGCGATGCTGCCGCGCAGGCCATGCGCAACCATCTGAATGAAGCCAGGCATTCCTTCATCGCTGCGGTAGGCCTGGAACCACACCAGCCGCTCGCGGTAAAAGCGGGCAAGGAAACCAAGACCAACAAACCCATGATTTTGGCAGGTTGAACATGGATATCTCTGACTGGATCACCCGGCACGCGGCACAGATACCCGAGTATCCGGCTTTGCGTTTTGCCGGGAATGAAATCACCTATGCCGCGTTTGCCGCACTGGTGGAACGCCAGGCGGGCGCACTGGCTGCGTGTGGCGTTGCACGGGGAGGCTGTGTGGCTTACCTCGGCTACAACAGTCCCGAGATGCTGGGATTGCTGTTTGCCTGCGCGCGGCTCGGCGCAATGTTCATGCCACTCAATTGGCGCCTCGCCGGGCCGGAGCATCGGCAGATGTTGCTGGATTGCCCGCCCCGCGTCATCTTTGTCGAGCCGCCTTTCGTGGCCCAGATCGAAGCCATGCACAGCGAACCGGGAGACGCCTACCTGGTGGCTTTCGATGCGCCGCCAAAGCATTGGCTGGCCTACCCCGACTGGCTGAAACTTTCTGGTGCAACTGTTGCGCGCGACCCCCAGGTGGATCTGCAAACCCCCTTGCTGATTTGCTATACCTCGGGATCGACCGGCAAGCCCAAGGGTGTGCTGCTGACCCAGGCGGCGCTTCAGGCGAATGCCCAGAGCAGTCTTGCAATGCATGACATGACGCAACAGGACCGTATCCTGACCACCTTGCCCTTGTTCCATGTCGGTGGATTGAACATTCTGACCACGCCGGCGCTGTATGCCGGATGCACTGTGGATCTTCATCCAAAATTCGATCCCGACGAAACCTTTGCGGCGCTTGCAGAGGAGAGAATCTCGCTGACCGTGCTGGTGCCGGCTCAGCTCGACATGATGATGTCCCATCCGCGCTGGCAGAGCGCCGATCTGACCAGCCTGCGCATGATTACAACGGGCTCCAGCATCGTCTCGGAAAAAATGATTCGTGCCGTGCATGCGCGCGGTGTTCCCATGGTCCAGGTCTATGGTTCGACGGAAACCTGCCCGATTGCCACCTACATCCGCCGCGAGGATGCCGAACGCAAGCTCGGTTCGGCCGGGCGTGCTGCACCGGGATGCGAAGTGCGTATCGACGACGGCGCCGGGCACGATATGCCGATGGGCGGCAGCGGGGAAATCCTGGTGCGCGGCGCGAACGTGATGATCGGCTACTGGAATGCTCCGGATGTCACCGCCGCTGCATTGCGCGATGGCTGGTTCCATTCCGGTGACATGGGCCACTGGGACGACGATGGTTATTTGTTTGTCGATGGCCGCAAAAAAGACATGATCATCTCGGGCGGCGAGAACATTTATCCGGCCGAGATCGAGAATCTCCTCATCGAATCTGCCGATATCGCCGAAGTGTCGGTGGTCGGCCGGCCGGATCAACGCTGGGGCGAAATTGTCGTGGCTTTCGTGGTGCCCAAGCCGCAAAGGGAACTGACCCCCGCTCAGGTTCTGGCGCAACTTGAAGGACGCATTGCCCGCTTCAAGCATCCCAAGCAAGTGGTGTTGGTCACGGAACTGCCAAAAACAGCCTTGGGCAAGGTGCGCAAGGAAGAACTGCGGCAGATGGCGCAACAGCAGCCGAGTGCCGGGCAAGCCTGACCCAGCCCAACAACAAAACAATACGGAGTACCCCTATGGCATTAAAAATCGGAATTGACGTCGGCGGTACCTTCACAGACCTGGTAATGACCCGTGATGGCGCCGAACCCACCATTTACAAGACTTTGTCGACCCCCGCCGATCCTTCGATTGCTTTTGTCAACGGCCTGACCGACATTGCCGCAAGCATGCAGCCGCCGCTGTCGCTGGCTGACTTTGCGGCGACCATCGACGTGATCGTGCATGGCACCACGGTGACCACCAACGCCACCCTGACCAGCACCGGCGCAAAGTGCGGCCTGCTCACAACGCACGGCGTCCGTGATGCGCTGGAGATGCGCCGCGGCATCCGTGAAGAGCAGTACAACAACCGCTACACCAACGTCAAACCGCTGGTGGCACGCTATCTGCGCGCCGGCATCGAGGGACGCCTGGACCGCAACGGCAAGGAAATCAGGGTGCTCGATCTGGCGCAAGTCAAACTGGCGCTGGCGCTCTTCAAGAGCGAAGGCGTCGAGGCGGTCTCGATCTGTTTCATGAATTCCTTTGCCAATCCCGCCCATGAGCTGGCTGCGGCCGAACTGGTGCGCAAGGAAATGCCGGGTGCCTATCTCAGCGTCTCCAGCGACATCCTGCCGTCGATTCGTTTCTATGAGCGCGTCAGCACCACGGCGCTGAATTCCTATGTCGGCCCGAAGCTCAACCATTACCTCGACCAGCTGGTCGGCCGCCTCAAGCAGATCGGTTTTCACGGCCTGCTGCTGATCATGCAGTCCAATGGTGGTGTCATATCGCCGCAACTGGCCCGGGAGAAGGCTGCGCTGACGCTGCTTTCCGGTCCGGCCGGCGGCCCCGGGGCAGGGTTGTTCTACGCGCGCGTGCATGGCCAGAACAAATGCATTGTCACCGACATGGGCGGCACCAGCTTCGAAGCTTCGGTGGCGGTAGACAGCCCGATGATCAAGAACGACGGCGAGATCGCACGCCACAAGATTGCTCTGCCGATGCTCGACATCCACACCATCGGTGCGGGAGGTGGCTCGATCGGCTGGCTCGACCAGGGCGGCATGCTGCGCATGGGACCGCAAAGCGCCGGTGCCGATCCCGGCCCGGCCTGCTACATGAAGGGTGGCAAGCTGCCGACCACCACCGACGCCAATGTGGTGCTCGGCTATCTCGACCCGAGTTTTTTCGCCGGTGGCAAGATGAAGCTGGATGTTGCCGCCGCGCGCCAGGCCATCGAGGAATACATCGCCATGCCGATGGGACTGACGGTCGAAGAAGCCGCCGCCGGCATGTACCGCGTGGCCTGCAACAACATGGCGCAGGGCATCCGCGAAGTCACCATCAAGCGCGGTTTCGACCCGCGCGAGTTCCCGATCATCCCGGCCGGCGGCGCCGGCCCCATCCATTCCTGCCTGATCTGCCAGGAACTGGAAATCCCCTTCCAGATCGTGCCGCGCGAGTCCTCGGTGTTGTGTGCTTTCGGCATGCTCATGAGCGAACTCAAGCACGACTTTGTCCGCACCTTCGTCTCCCGTCTCGAAACCCTGGACTGGGGCAAGCTTGCAACGGTGATCGACGAGATGGCGCGCGAAGGCGCCCGCCAGCTGGCCGAGGAGCGCATCCCCGAAGCGCAGCGGCGCTTTGAAGTGAAGCTTGACTGCCGCTACATCAAGCAGTACCACGAGGTTTCCTTTCTCGTGGACCGCGATCTCATCGTGCGCCACGATGTGGCCGCCATTACCCGCGCCTTCCACGCCGAACACAACCGCCTCTACGGCTATTCGCTGGAGCAGGAGGGTTCGCCGGTGGAAATCATCAATGTGCGCGTCCAGGCGATCGGGCTCACCGAGCGTCCGGCGTATAAGGAAAAACCCTGGGCCGGTGCGGATGCCTCCGCTGCCTTGAAGGGCAAGCGCAATGTGTATATCCCGGAAACGCAGAGCTTCGCTTCCATACCCATCTTTGACGGCCATCGCCTCGGCTACGGCAATTGCATCGTCGGGCCGGCCATCGTCGAACAGGAAACCACGGCCATTTTCGTCAGCGCTTCCTATGACTGCGCCGTCGATGTGTATGGCTCGTTCGCGCTGTACCAGAAGGGGCGCGAAGACCTCGCGCCGGCATGCAGGCAAAAGGAGAAATCAGCATGAGCACCAAAATCGATCCGATCCTGCTCTCGGTTTACGCCCGCACCTTCAAGGCCATTACCGACGAGATGAGCATCTCGATGGAGCGCACGACACGCTCGCCCATTCTCTGCGAGGCCAAGGACTACGTTACCGGCCTCTACGACGCGGATGGCAACATGCTGGAACAGACCGAGAACCTGCCGATCCTGGCTTTCTCGCTGGCGCCGGTATGCAAGTACATCAAGAATTTCTTCGGTGAGGATCTTCATCCGGGCGATGTGATCTTCCACAACGACGTATTCAGTCTCGGCAACCAGAACAATGATGTCGCGGTTTTCAAGCCGATTTTCTTTGAGGACAAGCTGGTTGCCTGGACCGCAGTCAAGGGCCACCAGGCCGACATCGGCGGCAATGTGCGCGGCGGCTACAACCCGAATGCGGTGGAGGTCTGGCAGGAAGCCCTGCGCATTCCGCCGGTCAAGGTGGTGGAGAAAGGCAAGCTGCGCAAGGATGTGTGGGGGCTGATTTTCGCCAACATCCGCCTCGAGATCGTGCAGCACGACATGAAGGCCGAGATGGGCGCCTGCACCGTGGGTGAGCGGCGTTTTCTGGAACTGCTCGGCAAGTATGGCCTGGCGAGCTACGAGGGACACAAGCTGGCCTTGTTCGATGCAACACGCAAGATGATGGAGGCCGAGATCGGGCAGATCCCCAACGGCAAATACTCCGGTGAGGGCTATGTGTATTACGACGGGCGCCATGTTGGCTCGAAGTTCACCATCCGCGTCGATATCGAGGTCACGGACAAGCGCATCAAGTTCGATTACACGCGCACCGATGCGCAGACCAACGGTTTCGTCAATGGCACTTTTACTTCGAGCGCCTCGGCCACCATTCTGACCCTGTTGCAGATGGTCAATCCGGATATTCCGCACAACGAGGGCATGGTGCAGCCGATAGAAATCATCATCCCCGAAGGCACCATTCTCAATGCCGCCTATCCGAAGGCCACGACCTTCGGTAACCATCTCTGTCCGCCCAATGCCGATGCCATTCAGCGCGCCCTTGCGCCGGTGATGCCGGATCGCGTCACGGCGGGCTGGAACAATCTGCTCTGTTCCTTGACCACGGGCACCGATCCGCAAAAGAACGAGCAGTACGTCGATATCGGCTTCATGGGACTGAAGGGTGGTTCCGGAGCGATGCGCGGCACCGATGGCTACGACCACATCGGCATGATCGATGCCTCGGGCGGTGTGCTCGACCAGGATTACGAAATGTTCGAGCAGCAGACGCCACATACCCTGATCAAGCATGAATTGTTGCCGGATTCGGCCGGCGCGGGCGAATGGCGCGGCGGCCTGGGCGTCGAAACGATTTTTGAAATCGGTTCGGACAACACGCAACTCGTGACCTTCGGCGACGGCGATTTCGAACCGGCCTTCGGCCTGTTCGGCGGCGGCGAAGGTGGGCTCAATTTCATCCGCCTCAAGTATCCGGATGGGCAGAACGTGGTGCCGAAGAACAAGGACCTGCTCACCGGCGTGCCGAAGGGCACGATCTACCACCAGGTGGCGAGTGGCGGCGGTGGCTATGGCGAGCCGAAGAAACGGGATCGCCGCCTGCTTGCCGAAGAAATCCGCAACGGCGTGATTTCCTCCGAGGCGGCGCGCCGCCTTTATAGCTATGAAGCCTGATTCGAGCCCATGAATTTCGAACTCAACGACGAGCAAAAAACCATCCAGGCGACCTTTGAGCGCTTCTGTGATGAGCGCATTGCGCCGCAAGCCGCGGCACTGGATGAGGCCAAGGCCTATCCGCGTGCCTTGTTCCAGGAATTGGCCGACCTGGGTTTGTATGGCATGCGCTATCCCGAGGAAGCGGGTGGCAGCGGCATGGACTTGACCGAGTTCTGCCTGGCTCTGACCGAAGTGGCGCGCGGTTCGTTGTCCCTGGCCGGCGCGGTAGCAATGCAGTCGCTGATGGGCACCAAGTTTCTGCACATGCTCGGTAACGAGGACATCGTCGAGCGGCTCTTCAAGCCCGCACTGCGCGGGGAGAAAATTGGCGCCATCTGCATGACCGAGCCCAATGCCGGTTCCGATCTCGGCGGGATTGCCACCACAGCCCGGAAAGTTGACGGCGGCTATGTCATCAATGGCCAGAAAACCTGGTGCACCGCTGCGCCATTGGCTGATTTCTTTACGGTCTTCGCCCGGGCCGGCGCGGAAAAAAAACTGACCATCTTCCTCGTCGAGCGCGGCTTCAAGGGGCTCATCGTCGGACGCGAAATCCACAAGATGGGCGTGTGGGCGTTGCCCACGTCGGAACTGGCTTTCGACGAATGCTTCGTCCCCGACAGCCACCGCCTCTCCAAGGAGGAGGGCGACGGCGAGCAGCACCTGAAAAAAACACTCGCAGAAATCCGCATCATTACGGCCGCCATGGGATTGGGAATTGCGCGAGCGGCATTGGATGAGGCTGTGCGTTATGCCGGTGAGCGGCAGCAATTCGGCAAGCCGATCAATCGCTACCAGGCGATCCAGATGAAGCTCGCCGAAATGGCCACCGAACTCGAAGCCGCCACCCATCTGGTGCATTTTGCTGCCTGGCTGCGGGATACCAACCGGCCGCACAACAAGCAGGCGGCCATGGCCAAGCTGTTTGCTACCGAGGCTGCAGCGTCGATCTGCGATCAGGCTGCGCGGGTGTTTGCCTCCTACGGCTTTGCCATGGAGTACCCGGTGCAGCGCTACCTGCGCGACGTGAGGTTCCTGTTGATCGGCGGCGGCACCAGCGAAATTCTGAAACTGATTATTGCCAAGGAGATAAGCTTATGACCACCATTCCCCCAGCCCCTTTCCCGAGGAAAGGGGTGACGGTCGTTCGCCGCTTCGCGGCTCCATCGGTACACTTGCCGCCTCCTTGGGACGGCCCGGCGGAGGCGACATGGTGACTCAACACATTAAAGTTTTACTGGCCAAACCTGGTCTGGACGGACACGACCAGGGTGCCAAGGTCGTCGCCCGGGCCATGATGGATGCGGGCTTCGAAGTCATCTACACCGGCTTGCGGCAGACGCCGGAGCAGGTGGCGCATATGGCACTCGAAGAGGACGTGGATGTCATATCCCTGTCAAGTCTGGCCGGATCGCACATCCCCTTTTGCACCAAGCTCAAGCCCCTGCTTGAAGCCAATGGCCTGACCGACAAGCTCTGGGTAATCGGCGGCAACCTGCCGGCACAGGACCACCAGGCGCTGCGTAATCTGGGCTTCAAGGGTATTTTTCCGACCGGATCCAAGCTTGACGACATCGTCGGCTACATCCGCGCCAACGTGAAGGCCGCATGACATGAATGACAAATCACAAGCCGAAGTCAAACCCGTCCTCAACGAATCAGGCATCGAGGTCAAGTCGCTGTATACCGTCGAGGATGTGGAGAAAAGCGGTGGCTACAAGCTGGTCGGCCTGCCGGGCGAATATCCATTCACGCGTGGCATCCACCGCCTGATGTACCGCAAGCAGCCGTGGACCATGCGCCAGTATGCGGGCTTCGGCAATCCACATGAGACCAACCAGCGCTTCAAGTACCTGATCGCCAACGGCCAGACCGGCCTGAATGTGGCGTTCGACCTGCCAACCCAGATCGGCCTCGATTCGGACGATCCGCTGGCCGAAGGGGAAGTCGGTCGTGTCGGCATGTCGATCGATACGCTGCGCGATTTCGAGGTGGCTTTCGAGGGCATCGATCTCAACAAGATCACAGTTTCCCTGACCATCAACGGTGCAGCGGCGATCCTCATCGCGATGTACCTGGCGATGGCGGAGAAGCGCGGCTACGACATCAAGCAGCTGCGCGGCACGGCGCAGAACGACATCCTCAAGGAGTTCATCGGCCGCGGCACCTGGATTTTCCCGGTTGAGCCTTCGGTGCGGCTGGTCGGCGACACCATCGAATATTGCGCAGAACATGCACCCAAATACAGCCCGGTCTCGGTGTGCGGCTACCATATCCGCGAATCGGGAGCGACGCCGGCGCAGGAAATGGCCTATGCCTTCAGCATCGCCAAGGCCTATGCCGACGAAGTGATCAAGCGGGGCCTGCATGTCGACGAGTTCGCCGGACGCCTGTCATACAACTTCAACATCTTCGGCAACATCTTCGAGCAGGTTTGCAAGTTCCGCGCTGGCCGCGGCTTGTGGGCCAAGATCATGAAGGAAGAGTACAACGCGGAAAAACCGGGCTCGATGTGGCTGCGCATGATCGCCGGCGGAGGCGGTGGCGGACTGACTTTCGAGCAGCCGGAGATGAACATCGTGCGCGGCGCCTACTATGCGCTGATCAGCGCGTTGTCCGGCGCACAGACCATGGCCTTGTGTTCCTACGACGAAGCCTACACCATCCCGACTGAGTACTCGGCGCGCATCTCCCTGCGCACCATGCAGATCCTCGCCGACGAAATGGGCATGACCGAGACCGTCGATCCGCTCGCCGGTTCCTTCTATGTCGAGACCATGACCAACCAGATGCGCGACAAGATGGTCGAGATCATGGCTGAGACGGATGCGCAGGGCGGCATCATCAAGCTTGTCTCCGAAGGCATCGTGCAGGCCAAGGTTTCGGCGCAGGCCTACCAGATGCAGCGTGATATCGAGTCGGGCAAGTTTCCCAAGGTCGGCGTCAATCGCCACCGCAACGACCAGCAGGAAGATCATCCGGTCGAGTTCCACCCATACAATGAGCAGGATACCCAGCGGCAGGTCGCCAATCTCAAGCAGGTTCGCGCAGAGCGGAATGCCGAGGCAGTGACCAGTGCGCTGGCGAAGGTGGCTGCGGCAGCCAAATCAGGTGCCAATGTCATGCCGGCCATCGTTGAAGCTGTCAAGGCCTATGCCAGCGTCGGCGAAATCACCAGGGAAATGGTCAAGGTGTTTGGCCGTTACAAGGAACCTATCCGTTTTTGAGGATTCAAACATGATCTGGCAATTTTTTATCAATACGAGAATCGAGAGCAAACCATGCAGGAGATAACCACCTACCTGGCGCCACGCCGCTTGGATGAGGCACTGCAGGCGATGGCGGACGGTGCAGCCACGGTGTTTTGCGGCGGCACGGATCTCGCCCCGCAGACCGAATCCGGTGTACGTCAATATACGGCGAAACTGCTGAACATTCGTCGCATCGAAGGGCTGGCCGGCATCGAGGTCAGGGGCGACAAGGTTCGCATCGGTGCAGTGACCACCATCAGCGAAATCCGCTGCAGCCCCGTGCTCGCCGAAATTGCGCCGGTGCTGGTCGAGGCGGCCGAGCATTTCGCCAGCGAACAGATTCGCAACGCGGCATCGGTAGGGGGCAACCTCTGCAATGCCTCGCCGGCCGGCGACATGAGTCCCCCCCTGCTGGTGCTGGACGCATCGGTCGAACTCGCATGCTGGCGCGACGGTGCTGTGCAGACGCGGCAGGTGCCGCTGGATCAGTTCTTCGTCAGCCCCGGCAAAACCGTCAAATTGCCGCAAGAGTTGCTGACCGCCATACTGTTCGACCGGCCGGCGGCCGGCTTCGTCGGCAGGTTCCGCAAGTCCGGTCCGCGTCCCGCGCTTGAAATCTCCACCGTTTCGGTGGCGCTCGGCGCGCGTGTTGCCGACGACAGGCTCAGCGATGTGCGTGTCGCCATGGGATCGGTTGCACCCACACCCTTGCGCGCCCGCCATGTCGAAGCGGCCCTCGAAGGCAAGCCGCTAGATGCTGCAACCTGGGCTGCGACCATCGCCGCGGCAGTCGCAGTGACGGCGGAGGATGCCAAACCCATCGATGACGTGCGTGCCAGTGCCTGGTATCGCGGCCATCTCGTTCGTGTATTCGTTGAAGAGGTGCTCAATGAAGTCCGTGGAAACTGAAATCCGCTTCAAACTCAATGGCCGCGAGGTTTGCCTGAAGGTGCCGGTCACCATGAAAACCCTGGCCATGCTGCGCGACAAGCTCGGCATGACCGGAACCAAGTATGCCTGCGGCGAAGGCGAATGCGGTGCCTGCACGGTCAAAATCGACGGCAAGACCGTCAACAGTTGCCTGATGTACGCCGTCGATTGTGATGGACGAGAGGTGGTGACTATCGAGGGGCTGCGGACGCCGGAAGGTCTTAACCCGATGCAGCAGGCCTTCGTCGACCATGGCGCCGTGCAGTGTGGCTTCTGCATGCCGGGCATGATCATGCAGGCCGACTCCCTGGTCGAAAACAATCCCAACCTGACGCGGGAAGAAGCGCAGCGGGGTCTCGAGGGTAATCTTTGCCGCTGCACCGGCTACACCAAGGTGCTGGACGCGGTGGACGCCGTGGTCGAGGCGAAGAAGTGCTGCGGTCGTTGCTGAACCACAGCAGCCTATACCTTATGCCTCGTGCCACAAACTCTTAAAGAGAACCAAGTCATGGAAAAAAACGCCACCGTTACCCCCATCGCAAAGAAGACATTGATCGGCCAGAGTGTCAAGAAGCCCGACGCCCCCGACAAGGCAACCGGCAAGACGCGCTACATCAACGACATGGTGTTGCCGCAAATGCTGATCGGCAAGGTACTGTTTGCCGGTCGTCCCCACGCCAGGATCGTCAGCATCGATACCTCGGCAGCGGAAAAGCTGCCTGGTGTCTATGCGGTGCTGACCGGCAAGGATGCCGCCGGACTCAAGTTCGGCTTCGTCCGCGACAACGTCGCACTCAAGGACAAAGTGCGCTGCGAACACGACGAGATTGCCGCCGTCGCGGCCGAGACGGAAGAGATCGCCAGTCATGCGCTCGAACTCATCAAAGTCGAGTACGAGGACCTGCCCGGCGTGTTCACTCCGGAAGCGGGCGCTCTGGCCGGCGCGCCACTGGTCCACGACAATTTTCCCGGCAACAAGAGTCTCCATTTCGAGTTCAAACACGGCGATCTCGCCGCGGCCGAAGCGGCCTCCGAGTTCGTCGTCGACAGCGTGTTCCGTCCACACCATGTAACACATTGCTGCATGGGTACTTCCTGCGCCATCGCCGACTTCGACCACAACGGCAAGCTGACAATCTGGACGCAGACCCAGTATCCGTACAACTACAAGATGGACCTTGCGCCAGCGCTGGGCATCAATCCCGGCGACATCCGGGTCATGCAGCCGCCCGTCGGCGGCGCCTTCGGTTCCAAGCTCGATGTTTACCCCTACGAGCCGATTGCTGCGCTGCTGGCCAGGAAGACCGGCCGGCCGGTCAAGGTCATCTATTCCCGCGAGGAGGAATTCAAGGCCGCACCGACGCGCCAGGCGGCGATCATCCATATGCGCACCGGCTGCACCCGCGATGGCGTGCTGACCTTCCGCAGCGCCGACGTGTTGCTCGACAACGGCGCCTACACCTCATGGGGGCCGACCATTCCGGTCATCATGATGCGCACTACCTCGGGCCACTATCGGGTGCCGGTGGTCGACTTCAAGGCCCAGGCGATTTACACCAACAACCCTTACGCCGGTTCCTTCCGCGGCTACGGCAATGTTCAGACCACTTACGCCACAGCGCAGCAGATGGACATGCTGGCCGACATGGTGGACATGGATCCACTCGAATTCCATCTCAAGAACGCACAGCTATCCGGCGAAGTCACACCGCAGAAATCCTTCCTGCGCGAATGCGCCTTGGCGGAGTGCCTGGAAACCGCTGCCAAGGCCAGCGACTATAGCCAGAAGCGCAAAGCGTATGCAGCGCTGCGGGACCAGCCCGGCCGCTACAAGAAAGGCATCGGGCTCGCCTCATCCATCCACAACGCCGGCGGCGCCAAGATTCACAAGTCGGACGGCATCGGCACCATTCTCAAGGTGGACGATTACGCCCGGGTGACCGTCATCACCGGTGCTTCTGAAATCGGTCAGGGCATCGATGCGGTCATCACCCTGATTGTCGCCGAAGAATTGGGCGTGCCGGTGGAACATGTGACCATCGTCAATAACGACTCCGACATCGCGCCCTGGGACGTCGGTGTGCATGCCTCGCGCACCACCTTCATCGCCGGCAACGGAACGCGCCGGGCTGCACAGAAGGCAAAGGCGCAGATTCTGAACGCCGCGGCGAAGATGCTCAATGAACCGGCCGACACGCTCGAACTGCGGGGTGGCTCCGTTGTGCGCGATCAGTGCGGGACACCCATCATCAAACTGGATCGCCTGTTGCGGCAGATGCATTTCCAGGCAGTGCCGGAACTGGTGATGGTCACCGACTACTACGAGCCGAACAGCGAGCCGGAAGGTGCCAAGCACATCTCCGACCACTCCGCCGCGTATTCCCACGCCGTGCACGTCGCCGAGATTACCGTCGACACGCTGACCGGCGAGATCAAGGTGGACAAGGTCACGGTGGCGCAGGATGTCGGCCGTGTCATCAACCGCATGGGTCTGGAAGGCCAGATTGAAGGCGGCATTGCCATCGGACTCGGTTACGCCCTGAGTGAAAACATGCGGATCGAAAAAGGCATGCTGAGGAATCCCTGCTTCCGCGATTACAAACTGATCACGGCGCCGGAGATGCCGCCGCTTGATATGCACTTCATCGAGAGCAATTGTGCCGAAGGGCCGTACGGCGCCAAGGGCATTTCCGAATTGCCGACCATCGTCATTGCGCCAGCCATTGCCAATGCCCTGTACAACGCGACCGGTGTCCGCATCTTCAATCCGCCGATGTCGCCGGAAACGGTCGCCCGTGCCATCCACGAAACGAGGCAGGCCGGCAAGTAGGCGGCTCGAATGCCAATGAAGCTGCAATATTGCGCCTGGCTTCGAGACAGCATGGGATGTGACTCGGAACACATCGTTTTGCCGAAAGAGGTCAAGAATGTCGGCATGTTGCTCGACTGGCTTCTGACCCAGGGCGAGCGCTTCAACAGCGCGTTTGAGTACATTGATGTGGTGCTGGTTTCGGTCAATCTCCACTATGCAGATCGCGACTATCCCGTGCGTGATGAAGACGAAGTCATTTTTTCTCCCCCGATTGCGGGCGGCTGAGCAGCGTGCCGTACATTCTTTTTGAAATGGTCTAGCCATGAAGCGTCGCACCGTCCTCTCCCTTGAACAGGCGCTGTCCATGCCTTATGCCACGCTGCGTTTCGCGCAGCTTGGCTGGCGCGTCATCCGCATCGAGTCAACCCCCAGCGGCGACGGGCTGCCGGGCGACCCCAACCGTTACATCGGCGCCAAGGTGGTGGACGATGACCGGCGCAGCTATTTCATTGCGCCGAATGTCGGCAAGGAAGCCATCGCGCTGAACTTGAAGGATCCCAAGGGACACGAGATCGTACGACGGCTGATCAAGGAACTCGACGTCGACGTGTTCTGCTGCAACACGGTGCCCAAGCGCTATGCGCAACTTGGCATCGATTACGAAAGCCTCAGCGCCGTCAAGCCGGATCTGATCTGGGCCGGCATATCGGCGATGGGACCGGCTTTTCCGGATGCGCCCGGTTACGATCCGGTGATCCAGGCCATGGCCGGCTACATGGAACTGACCGGCCCTGCAGATGGCCCGCCGACCCTGACCGGCGTGCCGCTGATCGACCTCAAGGCCGGTGATGAAGTCTATGCCAACGTGATGTTGGCGCTGGTGGAGCGCGCCGAGACCGGCAAGGGCACGCGCATCGATGTCTCGATGCTGCAGGCGGCAGCTTCCTGGCTCATCACCACGTTGCCGCTGCTCGACTTTGATTGCCAGCCGAGTGAGATCTCACGCTGCGGCAACGAGCATCGCAAGTTCATCCCGACCAACGTTTACCCGACCAGCGATGGTTTCATCTACATGGCAATCGGCAGCGATGTGCAGTGGCAGCGGCTCACCGAAATTCACGCCTTTGCGCCGGTGATCAATGCGCAGCGTGTCACCAATGAAGGCCGCATGCGGGAACGGGACGCGATTCACATCGACATGGCCCGGGTGACGAAAACGTTCACTACCGAAGAGCTCAGTGCAGAGTTCCGTCGCGCCACCATTCCCCACGCGCCGATCCAGGACATCCCGGCGGTGCGCGACATGGCGGCGCTGCGCGACAAACTCACCACCACCCGTACCCCGGCCGGCAAGCAAATTCGCATGCAGCCTGCCGCAGTCGATATCGCGGAGGCTCCCGGCGAATTTCCTTTCCCCGCCAAATACGGCCAGCACACGCTGGCACTGTTGCGCGAGGCAGGCTATGCGGAGGAAGATTGCCGGCGTTTCATGGAACAAGGCGTCATCAGTGGCTAAGCGAATCTGGTATCCCGTTATCTTTTGACATGGAGGAAGACGCAAAATGAAACTGAAGAACATTTCACAACTGTTGCTCGGTCTGTTGCTGGGCTTGTCATTGACCGCACAGGCGCAGGTCAAGATCGGCGTGATTACGTCGGCGACCGGACCGGCAGCCTTTGTCGGTATACCGCAGAAGAACACCATTGCCCTGCTGCCGAAGACAGTTGGCAATGTCAATATCGAGTACCTGTTTTACGATGACGCCAGCGACTCGACCCAGAGCGTAACGCTCACCAAGAAACTGCTCAGCGAAAATATCGACGCCTTCATCGGCCCCTCTGCTTCGCCGGTCGCCATGGGCGTGCTGGGATTCCTGGCCGAGGGACAGACGCCGATGCTGGCACCGGTTGGCACGCCAGCCGTGGTGCTGCCCATGGATGACAAGAAGCGCTGGGTGTTCAAGACTCACCCCAACGATGACGTGATGGGCGATGTGCTTGTCGAGCACATGACCAAGGCGGGTGTGAAGACCATCGGCTTCATTGGCCGCAATGATCCCTATGGCGAGAGTTGGTTCAAGACCATGGAACCGATGCTGAAGAAGGCCAACATCCAGATTGTTGCCAATGAGCGCTACAACCGTCAGGACACCAGCGTGATGGCCCAGGCGCTGAAGCTGATTGCCGCCAAGCCCGATGCCATACTGGTGGCCGGCGTTGCGGCCGACGCTGCTTTGCCGCATGGCCAACTGGTCGATTCCGGATTCAAGGGCAAGATCTACCAGACCCACGGTGCTGCCAGCCCCGCCTTCATTCAGATCGGCGGCAAGAAAGTCGAAGGCGCGATTGTGACTTCACCGTGGTTGTTGGTGGTGGATGAAATTCCCGACGCCGTGTCCTTGAAGAAAGTGGCAGTGGGCTATGTCAGCGCCTACGAGAAAATGTATTCAAGCAAGCCGCCCATCTTCGGCGCCGGTGTCTATGACGCCAGCCTGCTGCTGCAAAGCGCGATTCCGGAGGCCTTGAAGAAGGCCAAGCCAGGTACCGTGGAATTCCGCAGCGCTTTGCGCGATGCCCTCGAAGCTACCAAGGGCGTGGTGTGCAGCCAGGGTGTGGTGAACATGACCGCACCTGATCATTCCGGCTTTGGGCAGCATGCACGAGTGTTGCTGACCGTCAAGGACGGGAAATTCACCACGCTCAAGGATTAAGTTCGTTCAATACTTCGCGTGCACGAAATGATTGAGGCCGCACAATAAAAATTGCGGCCTCAAAAAAAGAATGAGGCCGCATAGGGCGGCCTCAATGCACTTGCGCGACAACCTGAAAATTATTTCTTCTTGGCTGCTTTCTTGCCCGCAACAGCGGACTTGAAGGTGGCGCCAGCTTTGAACTTCGGAACTGTCGTCGCCGCAATCTTGAGCGTCGCTCCGGTTTGCGGATTGCGGCCAGAGCGCGCTGCGCGCTTGGAAGCACTGAAGGTACCGAAGCCAACCAGAGTGACCGAGTCGCCCTTGGCGACTGCCTTGGTAACGGCGCCGACGATGGCATCAAGGGCTTTCCCGGCGGCGGCCTTGGAAATGGCGGCTTCTTTGGCTGCGACTTCAATGAGTTCAGATTTGTTCATTTGATTTCCCTTTTGAAATTGATGAAAGCCTTACGGCTACGCTATGCTACCCACATATCTCATACATGGACATTCCCTGCATGACCTGCTTCAGTGGCGCCACCCCTTATGTCTCCTGACGTTGAAGCGTCCCTGATCGCATGCCCAGTATAGAGAAAACTTTTATGAGCATCCATAGTTTTTGAGATTTGGGGAAAAATATTTTTCTGGGCGTCCGCTAGCGACCTTTTACCGTCGCGGCATCCTGGCCAAACAGGATGCGCTTGGCTTCCTCGGAGACGGTCGGTGCCGCATTGATTTTCTGGGCAACTTCATAGGCGCGTCGGGTTGCCGGCCTTTCCCGGATCGCGTCAAACCAGCGCTGCAGATGCGGGAAATCAGCCAGATCCTGGCGCTGGCGCTGGTGCGGGACGATCCAGGGATAGCAGGCCATGTCGGCAATGGAATATCCCCCGGCGATGAACTCGCGGTCAGCCAGGCGTTTGTTGAGCACGGCATACAGGCGCCCGGTTTCCTTGACGTAACGGTCGATGGCGTAGGGGATGGGTTCTGGCGCGTATTGCGTGAAATGATGGTTCTGCCCCGCCATCGGCCCCAGTCCGCCCATCTGCCAGAATAGCCATTGCAGTGCATCATTGCGTCCACGCAGATCCTGCGGGATGAAGCGGCGGATCTTGTCCGCCAGGTAGAGCAGGATGGCGCCGGATTCAAAAATTGACAGGGAGGCACCCCCATCTGCGGGAGCCTGATCGACGATGGCGGGGATGCGGTTGTTCGGGGATATGCGCAGAAAGTCGGGTTCGAATTGCTCCCCTTTGCCGATATTCACCGGGATGATCCGATAGGGCACCTCGGCTTCTTCGAGAAACAGGGTGATTTTGTGGCCATTCGGTGTGGTCCAGTAGTAGAGGTCTATCATGACATCTCCATCAAACGCGCATGGCAGCTAAAGCCACCTATTGATGATGATACGCGCGAAAAGTGGCATAAAGGCCCGCCCCCACCCATCCTCCCCCCTCGCGGGGGAGGCGATTGGGTTGCTCGCTCCGCTCGATATATTGCACAGCGCCCATTGATGTTGTCTCACGCTAAAACGGCCAGGCGCCCGACCGCAAGAACTGGAACAGGAAATATGCGCCGCTGAGCATGGTGACATACACCAGGAGATCGGCAAGCCGGCTGGTCTTGCCGGGCTCAAGCCCGCCGCGCATGAAGAGCCAGACCAGCAGGATTGTGCCACCGACAATCGGGATTGCCAGAATCGGGTGGCGCAATTCAGCATTCCAAACCACGCCCCAGAGCTGCTCTATCCAGCCCTTGTCGCCGAAGGCGCTCCAAGTCAAACCAATCAGGCCGATCAGCACCAGAGTGAAGCAAAGGAAACTCCAGGCTTCTTTCAGGATACCTTGCATGGCGGTTCTCCCAGAAACTCAGGCATGTAGCCGAGAAGTTTATTCGATAAACGCGTTGAGCAAATTGGGCGGTTTGCCGCCGCTCAGGGCGGCGATCAGGTTGTCGGCAGCGAGCATCGCCATTTTCATGCGTGTCGCCGAGGAGGCCGATCCGATGTGAGGCGTCAGCACCACATTGTCAAGCGTGAAAAAGCGCGGGTCGAGTTCCGGCTCGCCTTCAAAAACATCCAGCCCGGCGCCAGCGATGCGCCGGGTCTGCAGTGCCTCGATCAACGCCCCATCGTCGACGATGCCGCCGCGTGCGACATTGAACAGGTGCGCCGTGGGTTTCATGAGCGCCAGTTCGGCAGCGCCAATCGCGTGGTGGGACTGAGGTGTGTAGGGCAACATGAGCACCAGAAAGTCGGCATTGCGCAACAATTCATCCTTTGCCAACCAGGTCGCATTGCATTCGCGTTCGCTGGCTTCGGGCAGGCGTTGGCGGTTGTGGTAGATCACGCGCATCGAGAATCCCGCTGCACGCTGTGCTATGGCCCTGCCGATACGTCCCATGCCGAGTATGCCGAGTGTCGCGTGATGCACGTCGGTGCCCAGCCAGTCCTTGAATTTCCAGCCATCCCAGAGACCGGCACGGACCCATTTGTCGGCTGCCACAATGCGCCGCGCACTCGCCAGAATCAGGCTCCAGGCGATGTCGGCGGTCGTGTCGTCGAGCACGCCAGGTGTGTTGGTGGCCATGACGCCGGCTCGCGTGCATGCTTCCAGGTCGAAGTTGTTGTAGCCGACAGCGCTGTTGCAGACCGCCCGCAATTGCGGACATGCGGTCAGCAGGGGCGCATCGATCCTGTCGGTTGGCATGGTCAGTGCACCAGCCTTGTCGGCAAGACGTTGAGCCAGTTCCTGCGGAGGAAGCGCCGCATCGATGGCGTGATAATCGACCGTGAAATGTTGTCGCAAGCGATCGACCACTGGTTCGAACACCGCACGCGTCACCAGTACCCTATGCATGGGTTCGGGTATTCACAGTCAATTGCCAGTAGGTTGGCGACACAAGGATGCAAGCATCAGGGGTGTCACCAGTGCAGAGAGTGAAGCTGGGAAAATGCCCAGCCGGAAGGGGAGAGCTAACGGTAACTCTCACTAGCCACCGCGCTCTCGCCTGTATTAACGACATACTTTGAAACGACTTGAATTGCTTGATGAATGAAAATCCAGACAGGATCGGCGCGCAGGCAGCTCCGGCAAATCAAGGAGGCCGATCTCAGGACTTTGTTGCACCTGACGCAGGTTTGCCTTCTCCGGAATTTGCATTGCAGGAAAACACCAGTTCCTTCTCATCTTCACCATAGCTGCGTGAATTGGCCTTTTCGAGAACGGTATAGCCGGCATTCTTGCAGACTGCCCCGGCCTTTTCGAGGCAAGGTCCCCAATTCACGGCTCGGCACGAAGCGACATAGGCGATACGACCATCCTTGTAATAGATCTCGCTGGGCTGAGCGCTGGAAAAAAATGCTGCGGGTGAGGCGCATGCTGTAGTCATGGCCGTCGCCGCTAACAAAAGGATCGTGTTGGAAAGTTTCATCGGATATACCAAAGGAGAGTGGTGGGTGCTAACGGGCTCGAACCGCTGACATTCGCCGTGTAAAGGCGACGCTCTACCAACTGAGCTAAGCACCCGCTTGTTTTGCGAACAGCCAGGTCAGATGTTGGCTCTAGCAGAACAGCAGCTTGATTGACTTTAGTTGACTGCGTCCTTGAGGGCTTTGCCGGCTCTGAACTTCGGTGTCTTGGCCGCCTTGATCTTGATCGTTGCACCGGTGCGCGGGTTTCTGCCGACACGTGCGGCACGTTTGCCGACGTAAAACGTGCCGAAGCCCACCAGAGTGACCATCTGCCCCTTTTTGAGAGAAGCTTTGACCGCGCCAACCGCGGCGTCCAGTGCGCGACCCGCAGCGGCTTTTGAAATATCGGCCGACTTCGCGATCTGGTCTATCAGTTCGGATTTGTTCACTTGAGTTCCCTTGTGAGTTTGATGGGAGATTGACCTGCCCTGGGGATGTTCCGGGTGAATTTCAGGGCGCCGAATAATTCTGCCAGCGTTTTATAGCAAGCTGCAAAGCCTTGTGTCAAGTGGTTTTCGAGGCCGTCATCAAAAACGGTGTTGGAAATAAAAAGCGCACACTGCAATGGGGCAGCGTGCGCTCTCGACAATCAAAAAAGCATCAAATCAGTGCGTAACGATCCCGGTGACTGGCTGCTCCTCTGCGGCTGTCGCCAGCGGAACTTCTTCAACAGGGTTGGGCGTACCCACAAAAGGCTCGGGCATCCGCTCCAGAGCGAGTTCCAGTACCTTGTCGATCCATTTGACCGGGATGATCTCGATGCGGTTCTTGATGCTGTCTTGGATCTCGGCCAGGTCCTTGACGTTTTCTTCGGGAATCAGTGCCGTGCGGATGCCGCCGCGCACTGCGGCAAGTAGTTTCTCCTTGAGCCCGCCTATCGGCAATACCTCGCCGCGCAATGTGATCTCTCCCGTCATGGCGACGTCGGCGCGCACCGGGATGCCGGTCAGCACCGACACCAGGGCGGTGGTGATGGCAGCGCCGGCGGAAGGACCATCCTTGGGCGTCGCGCCTTCGGGCAAGTGGATGTGGAGATCGCTCTTCTGATAAAAATCTTCAGCGATGCCGAACTGCTTGCTGCGCTTCCTGACCACCGTCAGTGCAGCCTGGATGGATTCCTGCATGACTTCGCCGAGCTTGCCGGTCGTCATGGTCTTGCCTTTGCCTGGAACCACTACGGCCTCGATGGTGAGCAGTTCGCCGCCCACTTCGGTCCATGCCAAACCGGTGACCTGGCCTATCTGGTTTTCCTTTTCGGCGATGCCAAACGAATAGCGCCTGACGCCGAGATACTTGGACAGATTTTTTGCATTGACGACAACCTTGCTTTCACGCTTGCGCATGACCAGCGCCTTCACTACCTTGCGGCAGATCTTGGAAATATCCCGCTCCAATGCGCGCACGCCGGCTTCGCGTGTGTAGTAGCGGACGATGTCGCGCAGGGCTTCTTCGGTAACCGACAACTCGGTCTTCTTGATGCCATTGTTCTTGATCTGCTTGGGCAGCAGGAAGCGCAGGGCGATATTCACTTTCTCGTCTTCGGTGTAGCCGGAGAGACGAATGACTTCCATGCGATCGAGCAGCGCGGCGGGAATATTGAGCGTGTTGGCCGTGGCGACGAACATCACGTCGGAGAGATCGTACTCGACTTCCACGTAGTGATCGACGAATGTCGAATTTTGTTCGGGATCGAGTACTTCCAGCAATGCAGAACTTGGATCGCCGCGGAAATCCTGCCCCATCTTGTCGACTTCGTCGAGCAGGAACAGCGGATTCCTCACGCCGACCTTGGCCATGTTTTGCAGAATCTTGCCGGGCATCGAGCCGATATAAGTGCGGCGGTGACCGCGAATTTCCGATTCGTCACGCACACCGCCCAGCGACATGCGCACGAACTTGCGGTTGGTGGCCTTGGCGATCGACTGACCGAGTGAGGTCTTGCCGACGCCGGGTGGTCCCACCAGGCAGAGGATCGGCGCCTTGAGCTTGTCGACGCGCTGCTGCACGGCGAGATATTCGACGATGCGTTCCTTGACCTTGTCCAGGCCGTAGTGATCCTTGTCGAGTATCTTTTCGGCTGCGCCCAGATCCTTGCCGACGCGGCTTTTCTTTTTCCATGGCAGACCGACCAGGGTGTCGATATAGTTGCGCACCACAGTGGCCTCGGCTGACATCGGCGACATCAGCTTGAGTTTCTTGAGTTCAGCTTGCGCTTTGGTCAAGGCCTCCTTGGGCATGCCGGCGTCCTTGATTTTCTTTTCCATCTCGTCGAGTTCAGCGCCTTCCTCACCCTCGCCGAGTTCCTTCTGGATCGCCTTGACTTGTTCATTGAGGTAGTACTCGCGCTGGCTCTTCTCCATCTGGCGCTTGACGCGTCCGCGGATGCGCTTTTCGACCTGCAGTATGTCGAGTTCGGCCTCGAGCTGGGAAAGCAGTTTCTCGAGGCGTGTCGTGACATCGAAAATTTCCAGCACTTCCTGCTTTTGCTCGAGTTTGAGCGGCAGATGGGCTGCGATGGTATCTGCCAGGCGGCCGGCATCTTCGATACCCGCGAGCGATGTGAGAATCTCCGGCGGAATCTTCTTGTTGAGTTTCACGTACTGGTCGAATTGCGCCAGGATGGCGCGGCGCATGGCTTCGACTTCGTTGTTGATGCCATCGCCCAACGGTACCGGAAAAACGTCGGCAACAAACAGGCTGCGTCGGTCTTCGATGCTCTCGAGGCGAGCGCGCTGCACGCCCTCGACCAGCACCTTGACAGTGCCGTCCGGCAGCTTGAGCATTTGCAGGATATTGGCGATGCAGCCGATGCGGTACATGTCCTCGCTGTCGGGTTCATCTTTGGCCGCAGATTTCTGCGCCACCAGCAAAATGTTCTTGCCGCTTTCCATGGCGGTTTCGAGCGCCTTGATCGATTTTGGCCGTCCCACGAACAGCGGGATGACCATGTGGGGAAATACCACGACATCCCGCAATGGCAGCAGGGGAAGTTCAAGTTTTTCCGCGGGGAGATCCAATTCGCTCGACATGGCGATATCCTTTTGTGATGTCATTCCGCACCCAGTTGGGGGCGGAATGCGTTAATTCAAGCACTTTGCTGGCAGGCGACGCCAACTCGCCCGTGACTTTTCTGGGTTGACCGATCTTAGCTGGAGCTGGCGACTTTGGGCTGATCCGCATAGATCAGCAGCGGTGGTGTGGCGTTGTCGATCATGCCCTCGTCTATCACGACTTTGGTGACGTTTTCCATTGTCGGCAACTCATACATGATGTCCAGCAGCACGTTTTCCAGAATCGAACGCAGCCCCCGGGCGCCTGCCTTGCGCTTGATGGCCTTGCGCGCAATGGCCTGGAGTGCGCTGGGGCGAACTTCGAGTTCGACGCCCTCCATCTGGAACAGCTTGTGGTACTGCTTGATCAGGGCATTCTTCGGTTCGATCAGAATCTCGATCAGTGCTTCTTCATCGAGTTCCTGCAGGGTCGCTACGACCGGCAGTCGGCCGACAAATTCCGGTATCAGGCCGAACTTGATCAAATCCTCGGGTTCGACCCCTTTCAAGGTCTCGGAAATATTCTTGGTATCGCGGCTTCTGACTTCGGCATCAAAGCCGATACCGCTTTTCTCGGAGCGGTTGAGAATGACTTTATCGAGGCCGTCAAAAGCGCCACCGCAGACAAACAGGATGTTGGTCGTATCGACCTGGACGAAATCCTGGTTGGGATGCTTGCGCCCGCCTTGCGGCGGAATCGCGGCGGTGGTGCCTTCGATGAGCTTCAGCAGTGCCTGCTGGACGCCTTCGCCGGACACATCGCGGGTGATCGAAGGGTTGTCCGATTTGCGCGAAATCTTGTCGATCTCGTCGATGTAGACGATGCCATGCTGCGCCTTCTCGATTTCGTAGTCGCACTTCTGCAGCAGTTTCTGAATGATGTTCTCGACATCCTCGCCGACATAGCCGGCTTCCGTCAGCGTGGTGGCGTCGGCCATCACGAAGGGCACGTTGAGCAACCGCGCCATGGTTTGTGCCAGCAGGGTCTTGCCCGAACCGGTCGGTCCGATCATGAGGATGTTGCTCTTGGCCAGTTCGACCTCGTCGTTGTTGTTCTTGGCGAGATGCCGCAGACGCTTGTAGTGGTTGTATACCGCGACCGCCAGAATGCGCTTGGCGGATTCCTGGCCGATGACGTACTGATCGAGGATGGCGCAAATTTCCTTGGGGGTCGGCAACTCGGCCTTGCCGAGCTTGCTCGAACCCTGTTCGCTGGCGGCCTCATCGCGCACGATGTCGTTGCACAGTTCGATGCATTCATCGCAAATGAACACCGAGGGACCGGCAATGAGCTTCTTCACCTCATGCTGGCTCTTGCCGCAGAAGGAGCAGTAAAGCAGTTTTTCCGAGCCCGATTTTTTTTCCGTCATTTGCTTGTCTCCCTGACTGCCTTACTTGGTGTCTTTGTCCTTCTTGGCAATCTCGGCACGGCTTTCAAGAACTTTATCGATGATGCCGTAGTCTTTGGCGTCATTGGCCGAAAGAAAATTGTCGCGGTCCGAGTCACGTTCGATGCGTTCGATCGGTTGTCCGGTGTGCTTGGCCATCATCTCGTTCAGACGCTGCTTGGTAAACAGGATTTCCTTGGCATGGATTTCAATATCGGAAGCCTGTCCCTGGAAACCACCCATCGGCTGATGGATCATGACACGCGAATTGGGCAGGCAGTAGCGCTTGCCCTTGGCACCGGCAGTCAGCAGGAAAGCGCCCATGCTGGCGGCCTGACCGATGCATAGTGTCGACACGTCGGGCTTGATGAATTGCATGGTGTCGTAAATCGACAAACCGGCGGTGACTGAACCGCCCGGCGAATTGATGTAGAAATGAACGTCCTTGTCGGGGTTTTCCGATTCAAGGAAGAGCAACTGCGCCACCACCAGATTGGCGGTCACGTCGTTTACCGGACCGACCAGGAAGATCACCCGTTCGCGCAACAGGCGCGAGTAGATGTCATAGGCTCGCTCGCCGCGACCACTGGTTTCGATCACCATTGGAACCATGCCGAGCATGCTCGGATCCCATTCGGTGCCGCCCTGCTGAATCATCGTGCTCATGCGCCATTCCCCATCAATTCGTCAAAAGAGGTCGGTTTGTCCATCACCTTGGCATTGGCGATGACCCATTCCACGACATTGTTTTCCACCACCAACGCTTCGGCTTCCGAAAGACGCTGAGGCTGCGAATAATACCAACGCACGACTTCCGCCGGATCCTCATAGGTGGCGGCAAACTCATCGACTACGGCGCGAACCTGCTCCGGCTTGGCAAACAACTGTTTCTCCTTGACCAGTTCGGAAAGAATCAGTCCGAGACTGACGCGCCGTTTGGCCTGCTCGGTAAACCAGAGGGGCTCAACCGGCACGTTTTTGGCCGACATGCCGCGTGCTTCCAGATCGTGCAAAGCTGCTTCGGCCATCTGGCGTGATTCGATCTCAACCAGGGATTTCGGTATTTCGATGGGATTGACGCTGAGCAGTTTATCCATGACCTGATTCTTGAGTCGGGACTGCAGTCTGCGCTTCACCTCGCGCTGGAGATTCTCCATGACTTCTGCGCGCATCTTGACGATATCGCCATCAGCGATACCCAGCGATTTGGCGAATTCGGCATCGACCTCCGGCAAACAGGGTTCTTCCACTTGTTTCACCGTGACTTCAAACTGAACAGTTTTGCCGGCGAGTTCCTTGGCATGGTATTCGTCGGGAAAGGTCAGGTCGAAGGTCTTGGTTTCATTCGTGACCATGCCGTTGATGGCTTTCTCGAAATCAGGCAGCATTTGACCGCTTCCCAGGGTGATGGCGAAGTCGTTGCCTTGCCCGCCCGGAAACACATCACCGTCTTTGCGCCCGGTAAAATCGACGACCACCTTGTCTCCATCGGTGGCGGGCCGTTCGGCCTTGACGAAAGTGGTACGCTGCTTGCGCAGGACATCGATGGTTTTTTCCAGTTCCGCATCGGAGACCGTCAATACTGGTTTCTCAAGTTCTGCCCCGGAGACATCGCCGAGTTTGATTTCCGGATAGACTTCAAAGATCGCAGAGAATTCCAGCTTGGTGGCGTCTTCGCCGATGTTGGGTTCGATGCGCGGATAGCCGGCGATGCGCAGTTTTTGTTCCCGCACCATCTCGCCGAAAGTTTTGTCCACGGCCTCGCCAATTGCTTCGGAGCGCGCCTGTTGACCATATTGCTGGATCACCATCTTGAAGGGCACTTTGCCGGGACGAAAGCCGGGCATTTTCACGGTGCGGGCAAGATGCTTGAGGCGCTTGTCAACGTCTTGATCGATATCAGCCAGGGGAATGCTCATCTCCAGGCGGCGCTCCAGTGAGCTGATTGGGGTATCGGCTGGGGTGCCAGCGGTAGTGTTGCTTTCCTGGTTTGTCTGCATGAAAAATTCCTGAGTTACAGAGTGATTGCTATGGGAGATAGGCGTGCAACAGCCGTGATCGTCGGTCAGTTTCAGAGAGGAATTGTAGCACGAGTGGCTTGATTCCCGGGCTTCCCGGCAGCGGGGATATCCCTACCCGGCAGGGTATAATTCGAGCCTCCGGAAAATCCACGGCCGGTACTTATCATGCCCGAGATCATCAAGCTGCGCGGTGGTGCCGCGTTCTCCGCCAGTCGCATTTCCCGCATCTGCGAGCAAGCACGCAGCCTGGTTCCGGGACTCAGGCAACTGACGGCAGAACACTGGTATTTCATCGAATTGACAGGTGCGTTGAGTCGCATCGAACGCAACCGCCTGGAAGGTTTGCTGGGTATTCCGGAGTCTCTGCCAGCGCTGCCACAAATGCGGCCGGGCGCGTTGCTGCTGGTGACGCCGCGTCTGGGTACGATTTCCCCGTGGTCGACCAAGGCCACTGAAATTGCCAGGCAGTGCGGATTTTCGAACATTGCACGCATCGAGCGGGGCATCGCTTTTTATGCCGATTTTCAAGGGGAGCGCATGCAGCTCGCAAGCAAGCTGCATGACCGGATGACCGAGTCGGTGCTGGAAAGTTTTGAGGCGGCCGCGGCTCTGTTCCAGCATGTCGCCGCGCAACCCCTGGTTCACATCGATCTTCTCGAGGGCGGGCGCAGTGCTCTGGTCGAGGCGAATCGGACACTGGGGCTGGCATTGTCCGAAGATGAAATCGACTACCTGGATGAAAACTTCCGCCGCCTCGGACGCAACCCGACCGATGTCGAACTGATGATGTTCGCCCAGGCCAACTCCGAGCATTGCCGGCACAAGATATTCAATGCCGACTGGATCGTCGATGGCGAGACGCGCACTGAGACCCTGTTCGGCATGATCCGCGAGACGCATCGGGCACACCCGCAGGGCACTATCGTTGCCTATGCCGACAATGCCTGCATCATCGAGGGATCGCGCTGGCCGCGTTTTTATCCGGGCGAGGACGGGATATACGTTTACCACGAAGAACTGACACATATTCTGGCCAAGGTCGAAACGCATAATCATCCCACCGCTATCTCGCCTTTCCCCGGTGCGGCCACCGGGTCGGGCGGCGAGATTCGCGATGAGGGTGCTACCGGTCGAGGCGCCAAGCCCAAGGCCGGGCTGTGCGGATTTTCCGTTTCCAACCTCAGGATTCCCGGTTTCGAGCAACCCTGGGAAGCGGCCAGCAAGGCCTATGGCAAGCCGGAGCGCATTGCTTCGGCACTTGACATCATGATTGAAGGGCCGATCGGTGCCGCGGCTTTCAACAACGAATTCGGACGGCCGAACCTGACCGGCTACTTCCGCAGTTTCGAGCAGCAGGTTGGCGGGGAGATGCGTGGCTACCACAAGCCGATCATGGTGGCTGGCGGCGTCGGGAATATTGCGGCGCGCGACGCCTTCAAAAACAAATTTCCTTCTGGCACTTTGCTGATTCAATTGGGCGGTCCGGGCATGTTGATCGGTCTGGGCGGGGGTGCCGCCTCCTCGATGAGCACGGGAACCAACACCGCCGACCTCGATTTTGCCTCGGTGCAGCGCGGCAATCCGGAAATGCAGCGGCGTGCCCAGGAAGTCATCGATCGCTGCTGGCAGATGGGCGAACGCAACCCCGTTCTGGCGATACACGATGTCGGTGCGGGTGGCATCTCGAATGCCTTGCCGGAACTGGTCCATGACGCCGGCTGTGGCGCCCGTTTCGAGTTGCGGCAGGTACCTTCGGAAGAGCCGGGCATGTCGCCGCGGGAAATCTGGTCGAACGAGGCGCAGGAACGCTACGTTCTGGCGCTGGCGCCAGAACGCCTCGTTGAATTCCGGGCGATGTGCGTGCGCGAACGCTGTCCTTTTGCCGTCCTTGGATCCGCCACCACAGACGGCCAACTGGTCGTGCATGACACCCATTTCGATAATGATGCTGTCGCCATGCCCATGGAGGTTCTCCTCGGCAAGCCCCCGCGCATGCAGCGCCAGGCCGTGCACCAACCGCAACAGACCGCGATGCTTGATTTGTCCGGCATTGTTTTGGCCGATGCGGCTCTGCGCGTGTTGCGGCTGCCCAGCGTGGCCTCGAAAAATTTCCTCATCACGATCGGTGATCGCAGTGTCGGCGGCATGACGGCGCGTGACCAGATGGTGGGCCCCTGGCAGGTGCCTGTGGCAGACTGCGCGGTAACTGCGGCCGGTTTTGACAGCAACTGCGGCGAGGCTTTCGCAATGGGGGAACGAACGCCTGTGGCGTTGCTCGACGCGCCGGCTGCCGGGCGCATGGCAGTCGGCGAAGCTATCACCAACCTGGCTGCCGCCGCGATTGCCGATTTAGGCCTGGTAAAGCTCTCTGCCAACTGGATGGCGGCGGCGGGACACGGCCAGGAGGATGCCGCGCTGTTCGATACCGTGCAGGCAGTCGCCCTGGATTTTTGCCGAACCCTGGGACTCAGCATTCCGGTAGGCAAGGATTCCCTGTCGATGAAGACAGCCTGGGTCGATCGCGGTGTTCAAAAACAGGTGATCGCACCGCTTTCGCTGATCGTCAGTGCTTTTGCTACTTGCAGCGATGTGCGGCGCATGCTCACGCCGCAACTGCAGACATCCGCAGGCGAAACCGAACTGCTGCTACTGGACCTCGGCGCCGGCCGCAACCGCCTCGGCGCTTCCGCCCTGGCCCAGGTCTACGGTTTACTCGGCGATCAGGCGGCTGATGCCGACGCGGAACTGCTCGAAAATTTCTTCAGTGCCATACAGCGCCTGAATCAGGACGGCTTGATCCTGGCTTATCACGATCGTTCCGACGGCGGCCTGTTTGCGACCTTGTGCGAGATGGCGTTTGCCGGGCATGTCGGGGTATCGCTGGATCTGACCTTGCTGCCTGCGCAGGAGAAGGCGTTGCCTTCCGCACAGCTATTGGCAGCCCTGTTCAGTGAAGAGCTTGGCGCTGTCATTCAGATTCGTTGCACCCAGCGCGAGTCGGTCATGCGCATCTTGAACGAGTGCGGCATGGGACGGGTATGCCACCGATTGGGTGGCCTGAATCAAGTGGATCGAGTGGCCATCGCCTGTCAGGGCAAGGAGGTTTTTTCTGCCGGCCGTATCGAGTTGCAGCGCACCTGGAGCGAGACCAGCTACCAGATCGCCCGGTTGCGGGATGATGCCACCTGTGTCCAGGAAGAATTCGATGCGCTGCTGGATGCTGAAGATCCCGGACTCTCGCCGCACCTGACTTTTACTGCCTTTGCTGCGCCTTATGTCAATCGTGGTGCTGCACCGCGCATTGCGATTCTGCGCGAGCAGGGCGTCAATGGCCATCTGGAAATGGCTGCTGCATTTCAGCGCGCCGGATTTGCCGCTTACGACGTGCATATGAGCGATCTGCAAGCCGGCCGGCACGATCTCGCCAATTTCCAGGGGCTTGCCGCTTGTGGTGGCTTCTCCTACGGCGATGTGCTCGGCGCCGGGCAGGGCTGGGCGAAGTCGATCTTGTTCAATGACCGTTTGCGCGAAGCATTCGCCCGATTCTTTGCGAGGCCTGACAGTTTTTCACTGGGCGTCTGCAACGGCTGCCAAATGATGAGTTGTCTCGCCGAACTGATTCCGGGCGCATCGGGGTGGCCGACATTCCAACGCAATCGCAGCGAGCAATTCGAAGCACGTCTGGTTATGGTGGAAATCGACGATTCGCCTTCGCTGTTCTTTGCCGGCATGGCGGGCAGCCGCTTGCCGGTGGTGGTTTCGCACGGGGAAGGCCGCGCCGTATTTGCTGGTGGTATACCGGCCGAAGTGGTGACCGCCATGCGCTATGTGGACAACCGCGGACGTAGCGCAAACATTTATCCGGCCAATCCCAACGGATCTCCCGCGGGACTTGCGGGTGTGACCACAGCCGATGGCCGGCATTCCATCATGATGCCGCACCCCGAACGGGTATTCCGTGCGTTGCAGATGTCCTGGCATCCGCAGGATTGGCAGGGAGATTCGCCCTGGCTGCGCATGTTTCAAAATGCGCGCCAGTGGCTGGATTGACTTTCGGAAAAGAAAACGGGAGCCGCAGCTCCCGTTAGGCGCAGGTTTCTGCCGGTTTACTCGATCTTTGACTTGCCCATCAGATCCATCACGTGCTTTTCCACCATTTGCTGCTGTAGTCGCTGTGCCAGTTGTGGCTTGGCTTCGTCCATTGCCGGCAGTTTCAATTCGCGCGAGTCCTCAAGCAGGATGACGTGGAAGCCGAAGTCGGTCTTGACGGGGGTTTCCGTGAATTTGCCACGCTCGAGTTTCATCATGGCCTCGGAGAAGGGCTTGACATAACTTGAAGGCGCTGCCCAGCCCAGGTCGCCGCCGCGTTCCTTGGAACCCGGATCCTTCGACTGCTTGGCCAGGTCCTCGAATTTTTCGCCTTTCCTTAGTCTGGCGATGATGTCGCGAGCGTCGTCTTCTTTCTCGACCAGAATATGGCGCGCCTTGTATTCCTTGTCACCCAACTGGAGCTTGATGTTCTCGTACTCCTTTTTGAGGGCATCTTCGGAAACGGGATGGGTACGCAGAAATTCGCCCAGATAGGCGTTGATCAACACGCTTTGCCGGGCCAGATCCATCTGTCCCTGGATGGTGGCTTTCTTGTCCAGGCCTTTCTTCTGTGCCTCCTGGGAGATGATCTCGCGGCGCACCAGCTCCTCACGGACCGCCTTGCGAAGGTCGTCCGAGTCGGGTTGCCCCTGCGCAGTCTGAGCAGCAACCAGCGCATCGGCGCGGATTTTTGGAATAGGCTTGCCATTCACGCTGGCAACGGCAGCCGACTTGGCGGCATCTTCCTTGGCAAAAGCGGTAGCAACGCTCAGCGCGGCAGCGAGTGCGACGAGTGAGCAGCGAAACAGGGCACGATTCATCGTTTTTCCTTGCAAGATCAGTCAGTTTGTTGGGGGTAAATTACGACGCAGTTACAAGCAGCAGGTGCCTTGGCACCGACGACGCGCATCATACACCATGCCATAGTGGGTGAATAGGCAATCTATGTAAGCAATTGAAACCGTCCCTGGCGTTCCTCGATGCAGCCGGTGCGGCTCAGTCGTTCCAGATGTTTGCCCATGATCGCTGCCTCGCCCCACTCAAAAAAAGCCCTGGGTTCGCGCGGTTTGCGGTAGACAATGCTGTGAGTCACGATTTCCGCCAGGCTGCGCGGTGCGCCGCGCAGATACTCGAGCAGCTTTTGCTCACGCTCGTCGATGACTGCCAGGTAGCGGTCGAAAATCTCGCCCGGAGGGGCTTCGAAGATGCCATGCTCATGGCTGGTGAGCCAGACTCGCGCCGGAATCCGGCGCAAACGCTCGACCGAGGCAATCGTCCGTTCGATGGATGAGTCGCGATCGCCATACCAGGGACCGAAGCGCGTCAAGTCGTAGTCGCCCAGGAACAGCACTTCCGGCTCGATGAAGTAAAAGGCGAGGTTGCCCGGTGTATGTCCTGGAACATGAATGACTTCGACCCGGCAACTGCCCAGATCGATGATTTCTCCGGGCTCGAAATAACTGCTGGCACGTCGCGGCCGGAAGTGAAAATCCTCGACCAGTATCTTGCGCCAGTAGTCGCGAAACTCCTCCTTCTGAATGCCATACCAGTCAAGAAAATGTTCAAGGTTGCCGAGCGGTTCCGCTTCGATTTGCATCTGCCGCAGCGGCAGGTCGTCAAACAGGTCGATGCAGCCAAAATGGTCCTCGTGCCAGTGACTGAGCCAGACTTCGCGTACTCCCGGCCCAGCGCGCAAGGCCTGATATTGAGCACGATCGGCGCCGGCATCGATCAGCACGCCCGCTGCCTCGATGTAGAGTGAATTGGAGTGCGGGTATTTCCCGGAATTGCTGCCGGGAATGAAGCGTACCGGACCGAAATTTTTCTCAATGGACATGCGGGTTCCTGTTGTTTGATTTAACAGCAGCACAAACGATTTGTTCAGGTGGGAATGGCAGCGAGCTTGATGACACGGTTCTTTTTTCGCTTGCCGAACACCAGCATTTCACACTTTTTACAATCGAAACGCAGCAGCAGCCTGTCATCGCCCTGAATCAGGGTCATTGGCTCGGGACGCAGGTGGCTGACCTGCTTGGGGCATAAATTGAAGCTGTAACGCAGGCAGTGTTTGGTCGTCATCAACGCCACCTCCCGGTCTTCCAGATCCGCTTCATAGGCGGCGTCGATCAGGGTCACGCCGTGCCTGGCGTAGAAAGAGTGCGCCTTGGTATTGAGAACGTTGCCAAGGTAGGAGAGCGCGCTTTCCGGATACGGCGCCGGCGGATGACTTGAGGGTCGCCGGGGGGGCCGCCGGTAGGTGTTGCGGCGCGCTGCCTCGAGTGCCTCGGCCGCGTCACGGCGCAGCGCATTCAGCGCAGCGGCCGACAGGTGCCAGGTATTACTGGTGTCGATCTCGATGGCTGCCGGGGTGAAGATCGTCGCGCCGAGCTTACCGAGCTGTTCGCGCAACATTGCGGCGGCGCGCTCGCTGTTCTTTGCGGCCTCCTTGGTGCAGGCGAGACGGGCCTCGGCACGGATGTCTTGCTCATCGGTCAGTTGCAGCAAGAATCCGTCGGCAGTTTCCGCGAAGCGCATCCGGACACTGATTCTCCGGTCCGCCGAATCGCCGGTAAGCTGTTTCTCGAAGGCGTGATCGAGATTGCGGAAAATCTCCGTACCCTTCACGGGGATAGGAGAGTTGTCGGACACATGCAGCCGCCAGGTTCCGCTGCGCGCCTCTGCGCGGTTGATGCGCAAGCCAAGCAATTCGCCTTGCTCGTCAAAGAATGAAATGCCGTCGCCGTTGTTCAATGGGATCGAACTCAGGATGTCGAAATGGCCGGTTCCATGCCGGACGACGCTGCCGATCGCCGCGCCGGAAAACTTCGGCGTGTCGAAGGCAGTGACGTCATCCTTGCGGCCGTTCACGAAATAGTCGGTGGCGCCGCGATTGAAGGTCTTGCCGGGGTCGGGCAGGAACGCATAGCTGCAGCGGCCGGCCGATGCGCGAGTCAATTCCGGCGAGGTGTCGATGATACGGTCGAGCATCTGCCGGTAATGGGCGGTGACGTTTTTGACATAGGCCATGTCCTTCAGCCGGCCTTCGATTTTGAAGGAGCGGATGCCGGCTTCGATCAGCGCCTGCAGGTTGGCAGTCTGGTCATTGTCCTTGAGCGACAGCAGATGCTTGTTGCTGGCGACCAGCGTACCGTCGGGTGCGGCCAGCGAATAGGGCAGGCGGCAAGTTTGTGAGCATTCCCCCCGGTTGGCGCTGCGTCCGGTGAGCGCGTGGCTGATCGTGCATTGGCCGCTGTAGCTGACACACAACGCGCCGTGGATGAAAAATTCGAGCGTCGCCTCGGTTTGCGCAGCAATTTCGGCGATCTGCTTCAGGTTGAGTTCGCGAGCGAGAACGACTTGAGAAAAGCCCACCCGCTCGAGAAATTGCGCTTTGGCCGGGGTGCGGATGTCGGTCTGCGTGCTGGCGTGCAAAGCAATCGGGGGCAGGTCGAGTTCGAGCAAGCCCATGTCCTGGATGATCAGCGCGTCGGCGCCGGCCGCATAGACCTCGTGGGCCATCTGCGCCGCCGCATCGAGTTCATCGTCACGCAGGATGGTATTGAGGGCTACAAAGACCTGCGCCGAGTAGCGGTGGGCAAAACTCGCCAGACGCTCGATATCGGCGACGGTGTTGCCAGCTGCTGAACGTGCGCCGAAGGCCGGGCCGCCGATATAGACGGCATCGGCGCCATGGCGGATCGCCTCCATGCCGATGTCGGCGTTGCGGGCCGGGGCGAGGAGTTCGAGTTTGGAGGGCGAAGCGGGCATGAGGTAAGCCGAGGCGTTCCGGGCGTAGGGCAAGACGGAATTGTATTGAATTTATCTGTAGTATCTCAACTCTTCATCCAGCATCATCCAGGCGAACATGACCGGCAAACTGAACATAAAACAGCGACGATGACGCAGAAACAGATTTGTATCCTGGCGGTGTTGCTGGTGACGTTGGCTTCGCCCGCCGTCGCTGCACCGGAGAGAACCGCCAGCGCCGCCGTCCGCGGTCTTTGGGTGGACCACAGGGAGGGCGACCAGAGGAAGGTGGCCGTCTGGATCGCGGACTGCGAAAATCTCCTGTGTGGCCACGTCTACTGGCTGAAGAAGCCGTTGTCGGCACAGGGGCAGCCCAAGCGCGACAAGCACAACCCCGATGCCGCACTGCGCGATCGACCACTGTGTGGATTGAAAATCCTCAGCGGCTTCCGCCGCGTAACGGAGAGCACCTGGGGTGGGGGGCAAATCTACAATGCCAGCGACGGCCGAACCTACAGCAGCACAATCAGTCTGGAGAGCGATGGTTCGCTCAGGATTCGGGGCTACGTTGGTATCTCCCTGTTCGGCAAGACCGTGGAGTGGGTGCGCCCGCAAGAGAACCTCGAGCGCTGCGACTGAACCCGCTGCATGCAGCGGTCGGTCGTTGCCCCCGCGACCGCGCTCAGACCCGAGACAGCACGCATCAGCTTGCCGCGTGCTGGCCGCTGCGAATCAGCAGCGCGACGCCCAATGATGGCAATGCGGCAGCAACACAGGCCGCCACGCCAGCGCCGATCAGTCCCAGTGTTGATGTGAGCACAACAAAGAGGGTCACGTAAATGACGGATGACACCGCGTACATGCGCAACACTTTGCCTGCGTGGCCGATGGCATAGGCGGCAGACCGCAATGACGAGGAGGCAAGATCGAAGGTGGCGGCCAACAGCATCAGGGTGAGTACCGGCGCTGCGGCAACAAACCTTTTGCCGACCAGCGTCGCCAGCAGATCGGCGCCAAAGAGAAAGCTGGCCAGCACGAACAACAGGCCAAATCCGCCGCCGAGCAAGGCAGTGCGGTAGGCGATCAGGTTGAAAGAGTCGCTCCCCTGGTGCCAGCTTCGGGTCAGGTCGGGAAACACAACTTCCCGGATCAACCCGGCGGGCTTGGACAGCACGCTCGAAATTTCGTGAGCCAGTCGCAGCAGGCCCGCTTCGGCCGGCCCCAGCAGGGTGCCGGCCAGGACTGTGGCAAGGTGCTTGGGCACAAGATCCATGTTCGACTGCCAGTAGGTGACCCATACAAAATGACGCAGACCGGGAAACTCCGCCATGCGCGCATCGCCGATGCTCTCTCCTGGAGGCGGAGGGCCGACGCGTCGGTGGTATTCATGCCGGCCACGCCAACCCACATAAAGGTTTTCAGCGGCATAGGCAACGGCCAGGATCACCACGAATACCCGCAATGGGCTGTCGAGCCACCAGGCAACCACCACTCCGACAAAGCGTATGGTCGGGCCTATCGTCATTTGCCTGCCCAGGATGTCGAATTGATCAAACAGCCGCAGTATGCCCCTGGCATTGCTGTTGCCTGTGGTCAGCAACACAAGGGTATATGCGGAGAGAAGGATCACGTGGTCGTGATCCACGCCCATCAGCGGCCCGACCAGGGGCGACAGGATCAGGGCTATGGCGGTGGCGGCGAGGCTGGCGTTGCGATCGACACGGCGGCAAACCATGATCAAACGCCGCAGCATCCGGGTGTCACCGGCGTCATGAGCGGGCACGCCGTAACGGACGACCGCTTCAACGGACCGAAAGTCGAGCAGTCCGCGCATGAGCAGAGTATAGGCTTGGATCAGAACCACCAGGCCGAACTCGGTCGGCCCGAGCGCACGCGCCATCAGGGCGGTGGCACCGAGCGCCATCACGGCTGCAATCCCGCGGCCCCGGAGCAGAAAGCCAAAGTTTCCGAGTACCCGGCGCATCGGTCCCTGCGATTGCGGGTTGGCGTCAGTTCCGCTCACGCGAGATTCCTCATGGCATGGTCACGTACTGCCCAGCACCCGCCACAGCAAAGGATTAAATCGCCGTCCGCAATTCGGCAAATGCGGCGCAAACGGCGTCGATTTGTTCGGGTGTGTGTGCGGCACTGACGCTGCAACGAATCAGCGAAACTCCGTTTGGCGTCGCGGGCGGCAGCATCAGGTTGACATACACGCCACGCTGCAGCAGGTCACGCCAGAACTTAAGCGTTGCAATCTTGTCGTCGAACACCACGGCGATCACGGGACTGGGCGTGGCGCCCAATGTGTAACCCATGGCTGTCAATCCCGCATGCAAGCGCTCGTAATTCTCGCGCAGGCGCATTCTGAGTGCGCGTCCTTCTGCAAGAATGCGCAATGCCTGCCGGGTCGAAGCGATCGTGGCGGGCGAGGGCGATGCGGTGAAAATGTAGGGCCGGCTCGAGTAGCGCACCAGGTCGAGTTCGGGGAGGTCGCTCACGCAGAATCCACCTGCGCCACCGAGGCTCTTGCTGAATGTGCCGACGATGAAGTCCGCATCTGCCAGAACGCCCGATTCCTCAACTAGACCACGCCCGCGATCACCCAGTACGCCCAGGGAATGCGCCTCATCCACCAGCAGATAGCCGCCGAATTCGCGCTTGACATCCACGATTTCCTTGAGTGGGGCACGATCGCCCAGCATGCTGTAGATGCCTTCGACCAGGATTAGCGTGTCCTTTGCGCGGGCTCCGAGCCGGCGCATGCGCTTTGCAAGGTCTTCTGCATTGTTGTGGCGAAAGCGGATGACTTCAGCCCCGCTCATGCGGCAGCCGTCGTAGATGCTGGCATGGCAATCGGCATCGAGCAGCACGACGTCGTTCGGCCCGGTGAGTCCTGCCAGCAAGCCGAGATTGGCTTGATACCCAGTGGAGAACACGATGGCGTCGCGCACACCGTAGAAGGCTGCAAGTTCTTCCTCGAGTCGCCGGTGGCCGGAATAGCTGCCGTTCGCCATGCGCGAGCCGGTGGTGCCGGTACCTTCGGCGTCGAGAGCCTGGTGCGCCGCTGCGATGCACTCGGGATTGAAAGTCAGGCCAAGGTAGTTGTTGGTGCCGGCAAGAATGGTGTGCCGCCCGTGGATGATTCCCTCGGTCGGCGAGACGATGCGTTCGATCTCCACGCCGAATGGGTCAATGCCGAGCGCTCCGAGTTCGCTTCGGGCTGCCACCAGGCCATTAAATTTGTCGAAGAGTCCCATCAGGCTTCACGCATGAGGTTTTCGATCCGCAACGCCAGATCCTTGACGGTCTTGACATCCGGAAGGATGTTCACCGGAATCGAGATATCGAATCGATCCTCAACGTGCAGCAGCAGATTCATCACCTGCAGTGAATCCAGATTGAGATCGCCCAGCAATTCGGTGTCTTCGGTGATTTCGACACGCCCCTGCGTGACCTTGAACAACTCCTCGCAAATTTCCGCAAGGATTTGCGGGTACTCAAACGTGATATTCCCAGTCATGCTGTCGATTTATCCTGTGTGTGAAAAACGTGCCTGAACGGAACTAGGTCATCAGGGACAAGCTGTCTGCCGACGATCCACTTCGAAACCCCGTCTGAGCCAGGTTTTCAATCCGGGAATCCCCCGCCATAGGCCTGCGCAAGCCCCATTTCAAGCCCCAATTTCGGCCGCCAACCCGTGGCAACCATGATGGCATGATTATCGCACACCCAGTCCGGATGCATTATTTCGCGCAGCTTGCCGGGTGTCAGCATCGGCGCATATCCGAACAGTCGAGCGGATGCGAGATTGGCCAGGGCGACGAGGTACAAGATGGGCACGGGAATGGGTACGCGGCGAACCTTGGCACCTCCGCGTAACGCAAGACCGGCAAGGGAAAGCACGGTATCCCAAGAGTATCCCCCGGGATGTCCGTCGTCCAGCTCAAAAGTCTGGCCATCACCGGCATCGGACTCTAGCCAGCGCAACACCGCCAGTGCCAGATCATCCACATGGATCAGCGATAAACGCCTGTTGGTGCCGGCGGGAAGCGGTGCGTAACCTTTGGCGATGCAGCGAAACAGTGGCAGCAGTTCGCGATCCCCAGGTCCGTAGACTGCGGGTGGGCGCAAAACCGTCCAACGCAGGTTTTCCAGCACCGCCTTGATCTCGCATTCGCCGCGCCACTTGCTGCCGGAATAGTGGGAGAGCAGGGGCATGCGTGCCGCCAGGGAAGAAATCAGCAGGAAACGCGGCACCGGCGTCTGGTTCGCAGCAGCTCTGGCTACCTCGCCCGCCCCTGCGGCATTGACGGGGTCGAAATCTGAGCAGCGGGCACCGCGCACGACCCCGGCACAATGCACCACGGCTTCCGTTCCCGTAACCAGGGCGTTCAGCGCAACCCGATCATCAAGATTTCCCGGCAACCATTCCACGCCTGGCAAATGTGGCGGAATGCGTCCAGCTTTCGGGCGATACAGAGCGCGCACCTGCCAGCCCGCGCCGGTCAGGCACCTGAGCAGGGCCATGCCGATGAATCCGGTTGCTCCGGTCAGCGCTACTCGGGATGGGGCGACCATGTGTTGAGCGCCGGAATTCAGCGAACTTTTGGTCGGGCGGCCGGAGGCCGGGTCGGCTGCCACTGCGGCAGCCTGCCGCTAGCGACCTGCCGAGGCCATCGCCGGCAGGCTTTTCCGCTCGATGTCCGATGGCGTGCCAGATCTGGTCTTTGCCTCCCTGGCTTTTAGTTCGCAGCGCTGGAGGTAGTCTTCCCGGGATGCTGCCCGCGACAGTTTGCCCGAGGAAGTGTGCGGCAAAGTGTGTCGTGGCACGAACTCGATGACGCAAGTGATGCCCAGTTCTGCGTTGATTTCCCGATGCAGCCGCTGGGTCAGGACTCGGATCTCTGCCGGATCGCAAATGGCGGATTGCACGACCACGACGGCGATTTCCTCGTCTTGCGGGCCGATCACATAAAACGCCGAGGCGTCCATGGCGCGCAATTCAGGCTGCCGGCCGACAATGTGCTCGATATCCTGAGGCCAGATATTGCGGCCGTTGATGATGATCATGTCCTTGTGCCGTCCGGTGACGACAATGTTGCCGTCCACCAGGTAGCCAATGTCTCCCGTATCCAGCCAGCCGTCCGGAGAGAGCACTTGGTGCGTTTGCTCCGGTTGCCCGAAATAACCCGACATGAGGCTTGGACCGCGTACCTTGATACGTCCGACCTGCAACTCCGGCAGACTCTTCCCGTGGTCGTCGCAAATGGTCACTTCATGCCCTGGCAACTGTCTGCCGCAGCGGACAAATCCATTGACGCGGCCCGTCTCGGGGTTGGCCGGATTCACGCGCAGATGCTCCGTGAGGTGGTCGGCATCAATCCAGTCGACGACGATACCTTGTTGCAGCGGTGAAAAACTGACTGCCAAGGAGCACTCCGCCATGCCGTAGGATGGAACGAAAGCGCGAGAGTCAAAGCCCGCAGGTGCCAGCAGCTTGGCAAAGTGTTCCGGGATATGCACGCTAATGGGTTCAGCGCCGATGCCGGCGATGCGCCAGGCACTCAAGTCATACTGCGCGACATCCTCGGGACGGATTCGGCGTGCGCAGAGTTCGTAGCCGAATGGCGGACTGAAGGAAATGGTCGCACGCGAGCTGGTCATCAATTCCAGCCAGCGTCGCGGACGCATGGCGAAGTCACGCGTGTCGAGATAATCGATCGAGCGTTGCGTGACCATGGGGGCCAGCATGAAGCCGACCAGCCCCATGTCGTGATAAAAAGGCAGCCAGGACACGCAGCGATCATCCGGCTGGACGTGAAGGCCGTGGTTGACCACGCCAGACAGGTTGCTGAGCACGGCCGCCTGGGTGATCGTTACGCCGCGAGGAAAGCTGGTGCTTCCGGAGGTATATTGCAGATATGCGATTTCAGAAGGGGCGCTGCGCTGCAGCGTGACGTTCTGCTCGGGTAACTCGTCGAATTCGGCTGGCGTACCCTGAAAGGAGAGTTTGATGCCCTCTGTAGCCTCGCGCAGAAATCCCATGAACTGGCTCGACGCCATCGCCGCGGCAGCGCCGCAGCCCAGCATCAGACCGCGCAGCCGACCGACGTAGGCGGAGTGGCCGCCAAGATTGACCAGGGAAGGCAGGGCTACGGGGACCAGCCCTGCATATTGGCAGGCAAAAAAGAACCGCAGAAAGTCTGGATTGGTTTCTGCCACAATGGCCACCCGCGCGCCACGTTCGAGACCAAGGCCTGTCAGGCGTTGAGCCAGCGTCAGGGCTTGTGTGCGAAGATCTCGGTAAGGCAGGACCGCTCCGAGCTTGCCCTTGCCGGTGTAGAAGTTGGCGCCGGTTTCTCCCTCTGCCGCATAATCCAGCGCGTCGGACAATGTGCCGAAATCTGCGCGACGCAGGGGCAGCACATTCTCTGTCGGAGTTGGCGACAAAGCGGATTGAACATCTGGCAACGGATTCAATTCGGTCCTCTTATATGCATGCAACGGTGCGTGCCGCTTCAACAGCCCACACCGGGACTTTTGTACGGGACGAAGTATGTAACAAATTGTATTATAATTTTGAAACTTTTGCGGCACCGTTTTAAGCAAGTTTTCTCCTGCTTTTCTCGAAGCACGCCAATTTCCCTGTTTATTGCGGTCTTTGGCCGTATGCAAGTGGTTGGCGGGAGGCCGGGGCGAGAAGCCGGATACCGAAGTTAATGTAGAGCAGTCGAGATCAGACCAGCGAAATGAATCCTACTCCAGACGGGCCTGTTCCGCTGCGCATCGTTCCGGTCGCCGGGAACTCGGATTTAAAACAGTTCATCCGCATTCCCGATATCATTTTGGGGGCAGACCCGGCCTGGATTACTCCGTTGTCGCTTGAGCGGCGCATGCATTTTTCAGGACGGATGAATCCATATTTTCAGCATGCTCGCTGGCAGAAATGGATTGCCTGGCGCGGACAGTGTGCAGTGGGGCGGATCAGCGCCCAGGTGGACCAACTTCATCTGGAAAGGTATCGCGACGCGACCGGTTTTTTCGGGATGCTGGATGCCGAGGATCAGGAAGAAACCTTCAGCGCATTGCTCGGAACTGCAGAACAATGGTTGCGGGACCAAGGCATGCGGCGCGTGCGCGGCCCCTTCAATTTGTCGATCAATGACGAAACCGGACTGCTGGTGGAGGGTTTCGATACCCCCCCGATGCTTATGATGGGCCACGCGCGGCCTTATTACGGTGAGCATCTGGAGCGGTGCGGCTACCGTAAGGAAAAGGATATGCTGGCATACATGATCGCTCCGGATTTTCCTGAGCCAACGGTCATGCAAAGGCTGGCGGCACAGGTTGGAAAGCGCGCCAGCGTGCGTCAGATCAACCCGAAATGTTTTGGCGACGAAATGTCTCTGTTGCGTGACATCTTTAATGATGCCTGGTCGGAGAACTGGGGCTTTGTACCCTTTACCGACGCCGAGTTTCGTGAAATGGGCCATGCGCTCAGGTTTTTATCCATGCCGGATCTGATTCAGATTGCCGAAGTAGAGGGGGAAGCCGCTGCCTTTGTTGTCGCGGTTCCCAATATCAACGAGGCTATCCGCGGGCTGGGCGGCAGGCTTTTTCCGACCGGCTGGCTGAAACTTTTATGGCGCCTCAAGGTTCGCCAACCCAGGACCGCTCGCGTTCCGCTGTTGGGTGTCCGCCGCAAGTTTCAAAACACCCGTCTTGGTCCAGGACTCGCTTTTCTGGTGATCAAGGCGGTGCGGGAACAGCTTCACAAGCGCGGTGCGAAAGACATCGAACTGTCCTGGATACTTGAGGACAACGCCGGCATGCGCAGCATCATTGAATTGATCGGTGGTCGCGCATACAAACGTTATCGCGTATACGAACGACAATTGTCGTGACTGCCCGATCGCCAGGATTCAACGCCATCGTGCTGGCTGCCGATCGCGGCGGCAATGACCCGGTAGCCGCTGCAGCCCAGGTTCCGGCCAAATGCCTGACGCTCATTGCCGGCGAGCCGATGCTGCTGCGCGTATTGCGTACCCTGACCCAAAGCCAGCAGATTGACAGCATTCTGCTGTGCGGGCCCAAGGCTGAAATCGTGGAGCGATCACCGGTGCTGCGCCAGGTGCTGTCGGACGGAACCACCCGGTGGCTCGACTCCCAGGCCACACCCAGCCGCAGCGCGGCGGCGGCGTTGGCAGTTTTGCCGGAAGACAGACCGGTGCTGCTGACTACCGGCGACCATGCGCTACTGAGTCCGGACATGCTGCGGCATTTTCTCGACCGCGTCGCAGACGTCGATTGCGACGTCGCCTTTGCGCTGGCGCCGCATGCACTGGTGCAGGCAGCCTATCCCCGGTCGCGGCGTACCGTGCTGAAGTTCAGCGATGGAAATTATTGCGGTTGCAACCTGTTTGCCTTTCTCACACCGCGCGGACGCAGGATGGCGAAAATCTGGCAGCAAGTGGAGGGCCTGCGCAAGAGTCCGGTACGCATCATCAGCTTGGTAGGCTGGGGCGCGATGATCCTTTACGCAATGGGTTGGCTGAGCCTGGATGGCGCACTGCGCCGCCTGTCACGCAAGACGGGCATTCGCATCAGCGTGGTCACCATGCCATTTGCGGAAGCAGCGGTCGACGTGGACAGCGTGGAAGATCTGCAACTGGTGAGAGAGATCGTTGCGCGAGGCGCTCAGCCGCACGGGTAGGCTCTAAGCTGTGGCCGACCAGCTTGCGACCTGGCGCGAAGCGCGTTCAAGGTCGGTCGGACTGTCCACTTCCGCCCACCCCAGACCCTGGATGGACTGCGTCCAGACTGCGCCGTCTTTGGCCAGAGCGTCGATCAGCGACAAATACCATTGCTTGAGCGCTTGAGGATTGCGCAGGGCCCGCTCGAGGCTTTCGCGGAAAAGCCGTGGACCATCCCCCCGAAACGTCATCATGCCGATTGATTCCGCGTTGACCTGATCGAGCGGCAGTTTTTTCCCGACATGCACCAGGCGTTCGCCGTCTCGTACCACTTTCATGTCGTCGTCGTCGTAGCGTTCCTTGGCGTCGATGGCCAGTGTGACCGGGTGCGGCGGTGCCGCGAGCAGCCTTTTCAGCACGGCCACTTCAAACAGTGTGTCGCCGTTCAGCAGCAGAAAATCCTCCTGCATCTCTGCACGTGCAACCCAGCAACTCACGAGATTGTCGCTGGAAGCAAAGAACGGGTTGTACAAGGTACGTACCCGCTGCGGTCCGGGGAGCCCGCCGAGTCCGGCGAGCCAAGCCTCGAGCTGGTCGGCGCCGAAACCGACAACCACCGTGATATCTTCTATGCCGCACTGTGTCAGGGCGTCGATCTGCCATCTGATCAGGGGCCGATCATGCACAGGGAGCATGCATTTCGGGATGCTTTCGGTCAGCGGCAGCAACCTGCGACCCTGACCTGCGCTCAAAATAATCGCTTTCACCCTTGGTTCACCTCGTATCACGACTGACATGGCTGAGCGCGCTTTCCATGAAGCCGCGCGCCGCGGATTCTACTTTATAATGACCCGAAACAATGCGCTTCGGACAGCCGTTGGTCCAAGCACAAGGAAAGCTTCGCTCACTCCCCCTATGCCATGACTGATCCGATGCCCTCGAATTCGACCGCCGCCCAATTGCAGGGCATTTCTGCGGTAGATTCAGGGTACCGGCGGCGCAAGAGGCTGATTGCGACGATTGCCATTCTCGCTCTGGTCTCTGTGGCTTTTGGCGCGCTCTGGTACGCCGGTTTCAGACCTGCCGATTCCATGAAGGCGGCCGGATCGGGAGGACGCCAGGATGCTTCGCAGCGCCCAATACCCGTTGTTGTCGCACCCGTGCGTCAGGGCAGCCTCGATGTTTATCTGTTTGGGCTCGGCACCGTGACGCCGCTCAACGCCGTCATGGTGCGCGGGCGTGTCGATGGCCAGCTCATGCGCGTTGCCTTCGAGGAGGGGCAAATGGTTCAGGCCGGCGACCTCCTGGCCCAGATCGATCCACGCCCGTTCGAGGTGCAGCTTACGCTGGCCACCGGGCAACTGGCGCGCAACCAGGCGCTGCTCGACAACGCGCGGACCGACCTTGAACGCTATCGCATGTTGCTCGAACAGGATTCGATTTCCCGTCAGCAGGTCGATACCCAGGAGTCGCTGGTACGCCAGTACGAAGCTGCGCTGCTGGCTGACCAGGGCGGGATAGACAATGCAAAGCTGCAACTCACGCACGCCCGGGTCGTCGCCCCGATCAGCGGCCGTGTCGGTCTGCGCCAAGTCGATCCGGGCAACATCGTGCGTGCCTCCGACGCCAATGGCATCGTGGTGATCACCCAGTTGCAACCCATCGGCATCGTGTTCCCGATTCCCGAGGATGCTCTGCCGCGCGTGATGAAACGGCTGCGTGCTGGCGACAAAAACATTCAGGTAGACGCCTTTGACCGTGCCCAGAGGGAAAAGCTAGGCAGCGGGCGGTTGTTGGCTGCGGACAACCAGATCGACACTGCGACGGGCACCATCAGGCTCAAGGCCGAATTTCCCAACGCCGACGGAGCGCTCTTTGCCAACCAGTTCGTCAACGTGAGGATGCCCGTCGAGACCCTGCTCAACGCGACTCTGGTGCCGACGGCGGCGATCCAGCGCGGTGCGGCAGGCACGTT
>JBAYVV010000013.1:0-46262 GCA_041674465.1 Sterolibacterium sp. | reverse complement strand
AGACACTTCTGGATATTTATCAATATCATAAAGACACAACTAAACCCAAAACCACCCCAATGAACTCGACACGCACTTTCAATTGACACCCAGAATTTGTCTGTCGATAAAATCAAGAGCGCCTTGTCGCACAACGCCGCGGCGGTGATTCTGGCGCACAACCACCCTTCCGGCATGACCCAGCCTTCACCTGCCGATGAGACCCTCACAAGCACCCTAAAACAAGCCCTGGCGCAGGTTGACGTGAAAGTACTGGATCACTTCATCGTCGCCGGCAATGCGCCGCCGCTATCCTTCGCCGAACGTGGCCTGCTTTGATGGCTGGCATAGCGCGCTGATTCAGTTAACTTTTCCCTGCCGCCTCAGGTATAATGCGCGGCTTTCTTGAACACCCTGGAGCATCGCTATGTCTCGAGTCTGCCAAGTGACGGGCAAGGCCCCGATGGTTGGGAACCATGTGTCCCACGCCAACAACCGGACCAAACGCCGTTTTCTGCCGAACCTGCAGAACCGCCGGTTCTGGGTCGAATCCGAAAACCGCTGGGTACGCCTGCGCGTGTCCAATGCCGGCTTGCGCACCATCGACAAGAACGGTATCGATGCCATCCTCGCCGACCTGCGCAACCGCGGCGAATCGGTTTGACCACTGCCAACCTGACCGGAGAATATTATGGCTAAAGGCGGCCGCGAAAAAATCAAGCTTGAATCCACGGCCGGTACCGGCCATTTCTATACGACCACGAAGAACAAAAAGACCAAGCCCGAGAAGATCGAGATCATGAAATACGATCCGAAGGTGCGCAAGCACGTGGCCTACAAGGAAACCAAGCTCAAGTAGTCTGGCACTCTTGCCACGCTAAAAGCCCGCTCCTGCAGCGGGCTTTTTATTGCTTTTTTTCTGCAGGACCTTCCCCGACCAGGCGCACTTCGCGTTGCGGGTAGGGGATCTCGATGCCGGCATCCTGAAAGTCGCGCCAGATCGCCAGGTTGATGTCGGACCGCAATTCCAGCGTACCGAGTTGCGGATCATTGATCCAGAAGCCGAGTTCGAGATTGATGCCGGAGTCGGCAAAAGCCAGTACAAAAACTTTGGGTTCCGGATCGCTCAGCACGCGTGACTGATCTCGCAATGCGCCGATCAGGATGCGCATCGCCAACTGAATGTCGCTGGTATAGCTGATCTGCACCGGCAGGGCAATGCGAACATGGGGGTCGGTATAAGACTCGTTTAATACCACCGAGCTCACCAGGATTTCATTGGGCACAATCGCCTCGACCCCGGTCAGGCCCTTCAGCACTGTATAGCGCGTGGTGATCTGCGTTACCTGGCCGCGCTCGGTGCCGACGCTGATGAAATTGCCGATGCGGATCGAACGGTCGAGCAGGATGATGAATCCCGACACATAACTGCTGGCGATCTTCTGCAGACCAAAGCCGATGCCGACGCCAAGCGCCCCGCCAAACACCGACAAGGTGGTCAGGTCGATGCCAACCAGCGGCAGGCCGATCAACACCGCGAGCAAAAGCAGCCCGGCTTTGGCGAGCCGGGTAAAGACCACCCGCAGATTCTGGTCCAGCCCTGAAGCGCGCGCCAGGCGCGCTTCGACCAGACCGTTGATCCACAGAGCAATCAGCAGCGCAGACAAGAGAACGACAATGCCCTGCGCGATCTGCCACAGGTTGAGATGCTCCTTGCCTACCGCGAAGCTCTCGCCCTCCAGCATGTCGATCAGTTCGGGCAGCAGGCCGGTAATGTGCAAAGCCACCATGCTCCACACTGTCAGCGCAAAAAAACGCTCGAAGGACGCCAGCCAGCCGGAATTGCCGAAGCTGTGGCGCAGCACGTAGAACACCGCGCGTATCGCCGCCAGCGAACCCAGCAACGGTACCGCCAGGGAAAGCAATTGAACGTTCAAGTGATGCTTCAGCAGCGCGCGCGCTACCAGCACCAGAAGTAACGCGAGCAAGGGAAAGGTCAGGCGCCGCAAGCCGCCCTGGCCGAGTCGCCAGACTTGTTGCGGGCTGATCGCACGGCGCCGCACCAGACGATCGGCAACCAGTGCCAGCGCCAGACAAACCAGCAGAACGCCGATTTGCCAGAGCGCATCGGGTTGCTGCAGATAGCGCCAGAAATCGCCAACCAGGTACAAGAGATCGTTGAGCATGTTCATTCCGCCAATGCCTGTGCAAAAGGCAGGGCCTCGCTGCGATGGCGCTGCCAGTTGTCAAGATAGGCGCGCGCCAGCCTGGCGTTGCCGCGCAGTATCAAGAGATTTTCGGCATTGCGCGCCTGTGCCGAGTAAGTGAAATTATAGCTGCCGGTGATCACGGCATTGCCCGCCTCGCGCGGATCGATCAGCAGGATCTTGTTATGTGCTGCGGCATAGCGCACCTCCAGCCAGACCGGGATACCCGCCGCCACAAGCTGCGGCAGCAGGCTGTTTTCCACTTTGCCTGCCATTTCGCGGTCGGCCAGAACTTCGACCGTGACGCCGCGTTGCCTGGCTTCGATCAAGCCCTGCGTCAAGGCCCGGCTGGTCAGCAAGTAGGCCTGCACGTAGATGGCATGACGCGCCTGCCGCAGCGCATGCAGGAGCGCTCCCTCGGCATCGTCCCAGGGTGTGAATGCATATTCGACCGTGCCGGAAGCGGGAAGCGGTTCGCGCGCGCCAACCCGACCCGACGACAATGCCAGCAGCAGGCAGGTCAGCAGCGCGAGGAAGATTTTCATTTTTCCTGTTCCAGGACGGCCGCATAAAAACCGTCGGTGCCATGTCGATGTGGCAGCAGGTGAAAGTCCAGGCCGCTGGCACCCTCACCGCAGTCGGCAATGGCGATGCCCTGCTGCGCCAGCAAAGCGCTGGCGGAGAGCCGCTGAAATTCCGGACGAGCGTCAAGAAAGTCATCCACCACGGACTCGTTTTCCTCGCGCAGGATGCTGCAGGTCGCATACACCAGCCGTCCGCCCGGCTTGAGCAGGCGCGCGGCACCGGCGAGGATGCTCCGTTGTTTGAGGATCAGTTCGGCGATGCTTTGCGGTGTCTGGCGCCATTTCAGGTCGGGGTTGCGGCGCAGCGTTCCCAGGCCGCTGCAGGGCGCATCGATCAGCACGCGATCGATCTTGCCGGCCAGACGCTTGACGCGGCTGTCATTCTCGCCATCGAGGCAAACCGGATGCATGTTGGAAAGACCACTGCGTGCCACACGCGGCTTGAGCTTTGCCAAACGCTTGGCCGATACATCGAATGCGTAGAGCCTGCCAGTGGAACGCATCAGTGCCCCCAGCAGCAGCGTCTTGCCGCCCGCGCCGGCACAGAAATCCACCACCATTTCACCGCGCTTTGGCGCCAGCAGGTACCCGAGCAATTGGCTGCCCTCGTCCTGCACCTCGATCGCCCCGGAAAGATAAAGCGGATGCTTTTGCAAGGCCGGCTTGGTCTTCAGCCTGATCCCCAGCGGCGAGTATGGGCAGGGTTCCGCCGCGATGCCTTCGGCTGTGAATTGCGCCATGACCTCCTCGCGCTTGGCCTTGAGCGAATTCACGCGAATATCCAGCGCCGCGCTCTGGTTCAAGCCGCGCGCCAGGAGCAGCAATTGCGTCGAATCGCAAGACTGCAGCAGTTTTTCCGCCAGCCAGTCGGGCAAGTCAGCTTGCTCGGCCAGGCTCAATTCGGGTTCTACGCGTGCCTTGAATGCGAGCAACCAGTCCTTTTCGTCATTCGACACACACTCGCTCAACTGCCGCTGCGCCACGCCGCTCAAGCGCAGCAAGGCAGCCAGGATCAACCGGCGCGCACCCTTCGCGGGTTCGACCAGCCGCTCCAGTGAACGCTTGTGGCGCAGTACGGCGTAGCAGCTCTCGGCGATAAACCCGCGCTCACGCCCACCGAGCTGGCGCTGCTCGCGAAAATAGGTCGACAGTACGGCATCGGCCGGTTGTGTGAAATTGAGCAGACGCGTCAGCGCATCGGCGGCATGAGCGATCAGTGCGGCATTGATGCGGGTGGATGACTCAGCATGTGGCATGTCTTAACGGTTCCTCAATGATAGTGGCATGCCGTCGAATTCAATTTCGTCGACATTCTGTTCAAAAGTCTCGCTCTGGCGATCGGTATAACGGATTTTCACGGGCAGGCCGCGCAGATCCAGCCCCAGCCACACATCGATCGCCTCGATCTCGGCGGCGGTGCGCAAATGCACTGTACGCACCTCGCCCTGCCTGGTCGTCAGCGTCTCTTCGCGCAGCACTTCAAACGGATAGCGCTCGAACTTGCGTCCCGTCGCCACCATGAACACATACGGCTCGTTATTCTCACGTGCCGCGGCAGTATATGCTGTACCGAGCTGATAGAACATGCTGAGCATGTCCTGCGCCCCGCCCGCCAGCGCCACCTCACGCTGACTACCCGCACTGAGCTTGAGTTTCATGCCAGTCCAGTCAAAGCTTGCCGCCTCCCCGGAAATACCGTCACGCTCGGTACGAAACACATTTGGGCGCAGACCCGCAGGACCAATCTCGCCCTCACTCGATTGCAGCACGCGTGCCGGTTTGAACAACGCAGCCAATCCGGTCGTTTCGGTGATGCTGCTCAGCGCATAGCGCTTTCCGTCATGGCTCCAGCGATGTACCGACTGGCCGACGACGAATCCCTGGTCGCCACGGCTGATGCTGAAGCGAATATGGCCCTGGCGCGGCAGGGTGGCCTCAGCAGCCTCCGCATCAGCGGTTCGTTGTGCAACAGCTTCGCCCTCGCGCCCCTCGTGCGGTTGCGGCTGGGGTTGTAACGGAACGGGTGTTGCTGCGGCATTTTGCGCGGGCTCTGGCAAGCTGCCGGGTACCGCAGGCGGCAGCTCGATTGCCGCCGTTTCCGGTGCCATCAAGGAAGGCAGCGGCAACAATGAACTTTTCCGTACCGGGCGCTTTCTTGGCGCCGGTGCGGGAACTACGGGAGCAAGGGTTTTGTCGTGCGGCAACGGCAACAGGTAAGCATCGAGCTGCGCGGCAGGGATGGCAGACAAATTATCGTCCGGTATGGGTGAGTACCGGCCTGGAACCAACACCGCAACAAGATGCAACAGCAGCGAAATCAGCAACGCCAGCATCAGGCGTTGCTGCTGCAGGCCGGTCATTCCCCCGCTGGTGCAATCAGGCGCGCAGGCACCGGCTGCTCACCCGCAAGCAGGACATGCCCGTCTTCCATCAGTTGCAGGCGTCCTTCAAGAAACCATTGCACGGCGCGCGGGTAGATGATGTGCTCCTGCGCCAAGACACGCGCCGCCAGGGTGTCTTCGCCATCACCGGCCTGGACTGGTACAGCGGCCTGGATGATGATCGGCCCCGAATCGAGCGCAGGGGTCACGAAATGCACCGTGCAGCCATGCACTCTGACAACTGCGGCGAGCGCCTGGGCATGTGTGTGCAAACCAGGAAATACCGGCAGCAATGAGGGATGGATGTTGAGCAGGCGTCCCTGATAGTGCCGCACGAATTGCTCGCCGAGGATGCGCATGAATCCGGCCAGCACCACCAGATCGGGCTTGTGTAGATCGATGGTCTCGCTCAAGGCGGCATCGAAAGCAGCGCGCGACGGATAGTCGCGGTGGTTCACCAGCGCAGTGGCCAAGCCGCGCTGACGGGCGTACGCCAAACCTGCAGCGTCCGGCTGATTGCTGACGACGACCAGCTTGCATCCGGGCAAGTCCGCTTCGACCAGGGCGCACATATTGCTGCCGCGGCCGGAGATCAATATGACAACAGATTTCATCGGTGAGGATCGGGTTGAGCAATCCGAAACGGGTTATATTCCTGCGGAATCATAACGCAAAGCGTATGGCCGCCGCTAACCGACTGATTGGCGAATGATTGGTCGGCGGTCAGGTTGCTGCTGCGGAGAGAGGAAAGAATGGATTACATCACCGACTATGGCCAAGGTATTTTTGCCATCGATTCCGGTTTCGGCCGGCCCTTGCTCGATGCCGTGCATGTTCTCGTCGAAGGCGAGCGCGCCGCACTGATTGACACCGCCACCAACAGTTGCGTACCGCGGGTGCTGGATGCCCTCGGCGCACTGGGTTTGGCTCCCGAACAAATCGATTACATCATCCTGACTCATATCCATCTCGACCACGCCGGTGCCGCGGGACAGCTCATGCAGCTGTTGCCCCAGGCAAAGCTGGTGGTGCATCCGCGCGGCGCGCGACACATGGTCGATCCCGGCAAATTGCTGGCCGGCACGATCGCCGTGTATGGCAGCGCCGCCACGCAACGCATGTACGGTGAACTGCTGCCGGTGCCGGCGCAGCGCATCATCGAGGCGCAACACGGACAAACGCTCTCACTCAACGGCCGCGAGTTGCTGCTGCTCGACACGCCCGGCCATGCGCGTCACCACATCAGCATCCGCGACGCCCGGACCGGCCATATCTTCTCCGGCGATACCTTCGGCCTGTGCTATCGCGAACTGGATCGCGACGGTCGCCGTTTCGTCTTCCCGACCACCACGCCGGTGCAGTTCGATCCGCCGGCGTTGCACCGCTCCATCACCATGCTGACGGAATACCAGCCGGCGGCGATCTACGTCACCCACTTCAGCCAGGTCACCGATATTCCGCACCTGGCTACCGATCTGCATCGGCTGATCGACGCGCATGCCGAACTGGCCCTGCGCGAACGGAATAGCGGCGCTGCCCGCCACGAGCGCCTCATGGCCGGCATCACCGCCATCCTGCGCGAGGAAGCCGCCCAGCAAGGCTGGGCCCTGCAGGGCGAAGCGATGCTGCAATTCATGAAAATGGATGTCAAACTCAACGCCCAGGGCCTGGGCGCCTGGCTGGATGCAACCCGCTAACGCACAAATCGGTGGCGCAGCCAGGCGATCAGCGCCGGCAGCAATGACACGGCAATGATGACGATGATCACCAGCGACAGATTGCTCTTGATCCACGGCAGATTGCCGAACCAGTAGCCGGCCAGCGTCAGCGAACCGATCCAGAACACGCCACCGAAACAATCGTAGGCAAAAAATCGCGGATAGGTCATGCGTGCCACGCCCGCCACGAAGGGGGCGAAGGTGCGCGCCAAGGGCAGGAAACGCGCAATGATCACGGTTTTGCCGCCGTGCTTTTCGTAGAAGGCATGGGTCTTGTCGAGCGCGGACCGGTTGAAGAAGCGCGACTGCTCCCAGCGGAAAGCACGCGGACCAATGCCATGACCGATCCAGTAATTGGTGTTGTCGCCCAGCACCGCCGCGATGAACAGTACCGTGCACAACAGCGTGATGTCCATGCCACCGGCCGCCGCCACCGCACCTGCAACGAAGAGCAGTGAGTCGCCGGGAAGAAAGGGACAAACGACCAGTCCGGTTTCACAGAAAATGATGGCGAACAGGATCGCGTAGATCCAGGTGCCGTATTGCTGCACCAGCAGCGCAAGATGCTGGTCGAGATGCAGGACAAGATCAAGAAATTGCGCCAGTAATTCCATCGGGGATGAACCAAGGCAAGGCTGCGGATTGTACCGGATGCCAAGAAAGGGATGGCCGTAACAGAAAGCATTGGTCAGTCGGGCGCCGACCATTCGCAAATTTGCCCATTGATCCAGTACCCGTTGGACACCAGCCCGCTATAGTCGGGGCGACAGTTGACCGCAAGTTTCCCCGTCAGACCTCTGCTGCGACCAACGAGAGGCATTCAAGCACTGCGGGCTCCACTGCACCATTGAAGTGCTTCGCCTTAGGAACCAGATGCACTGTGGCACCGAGACGGGAGCGCCAGAGTTCGGCATTCGCCGCATAGTCCGAGGTGAATGGATCATTGTCTGAGAGCAGAACATGCATTGATTTTGCCGCGCTGATGATCTGCTGATAATCATGTCTATGCGCAATCCATGGGCGGATGCTATCCCAGGGTTCGTCTACGTCCCACCAGCCGGCGACAAATACTGCTGAGGCTACTTGTTGTCCAGGCCGGAGTGACGCCAGAAAGTGAAGAACCGCCTGCGCGCCCACACTGTGCCCGACAAGGATAGTCGCATCAAGCGCCTTGTGGTCATGACCGACAATGGACGAAATAGCTTGAGTCCAACCACTGATAGTCGGGAGTCCGGGATCGGGCATGTCGGCGAGTTTGACCGACAGATAGGTGCTGGAGTCGATTAGCTTCTCTGCGATCCATGGATACCAGTCGTGCACCGGGGTTCCGGACCAGCGCGGAACGACGACCAATTTCTTCTTGGGTTGAGTGTTTAAGTCTTTAATCGCATTGCGCCCAAGAAATCGAGCTTGCCTACGGGGACTCCCTTGGATCGCAGGATATCGTAGGCGGTAGCCGCGTGGAAATGAAAGTTGGGCAAGGAGAAAGATAGTACGAAATTCTCTGCTGTGAAGGGTAGCTTCATGTCGCGGACCTCGAAGACCACATCCGAGCCTGCGTAAGCATTCACATCTTCCGGCGTGAGCTTCATGAGGCCATCGAGAGTATCCGCAATCAATGCTTTCAGGTCCTGATAATCGTGATTTGGCAGGTCTTTGGGCGGGCGAAAGACTCCGTTCTTGATCCCCTCTATCGCGCCAATGGAATGATGCGCGACGGATTGGATCTGGAAGCGGAATGGAAACATATCGTGGAAGAGACGTGACTCTACCAACGTTTCTGGATCGATACTGTTGTCTTTGCAATAGGAAAAGCCCTTGTCCAGAAAGCCGCTAACTGCACCTAGCGTTTGGAGGTAGCTCAATACACTTGAGTCGTATAACGAAATCATCATCGCCGCATCCTTCTCTTAAAGATTTTTGATTACGCCTCAGGCTATGCGTTTGCCTGAATTACCTGCTGGCTTTATAGCACAATGGTTGACTATTATCATCTGGTACTTTAGCAGAGGAGTGCAGGTGTCAAATGACCATTCCTGATCGCTTCCCCCATTGCGATCCGATGGCGACGGTGTTCAAGCTTCCAAGAAACTCCCCCAGCAAACAAACTACGCTTTGGCGCTGACACCAACGCACTGTCCAGTTCTTATTGACTTGCCGGTTTGAGTCATTCAACCACGCGCCCCTATAATCCCGCCATGTCAGAACTTCACCGCATCCGTCCCCTGCCCGACCTGCTGGTCAGTCAGATCGCCGCCGGCGAAGTGGTCGAGAGGCCCGCTTCGGTCATCAAGGAGTTGCTCGAAAACAGCCTCGATGCGGGAGCCCGCAGCATCGATGTGTATCTCAGCGAAGGCGGCGTGCGCCTGATCCGCATCGCCGACGATGGCAGCGGCATTGCCCGCGATGACCTGCCGCTCGCCCTGGCGCGCCATGCGACAAGCAAGATCGCCAGTCTCGAGGATCTCGAACGCGTCGGCAGCCTGGGCTTCCGCGGTGAAGCGTTGGCCTCGATCGCCGCGGTGGCACGCGTCACGCTGACGAGCCGCACGCGCGATGCGGTCGCCGATGGAAGCAAGGGCGGCCACGCCTGGCGCATCGACAACGACCTGATGCTGCAGCCGGCCGCCTTGAGCCAGGGCACCGTGATCGAAGTTGCCGACCTCTACTACAACACGCCGGCGCGACGCAAATTCCTCAAGTCCGACGCCACCGAATACGCCCATTGCCACGAAGTACTGCGGCGCATGGCGCTGGCCCGGCCGGAAGTGGCGTTCAGCCTGGCGCACAACGGCAACCTCAAGCAGCGTCTGGTCGCAACCGACCTGACGCGACGCGCGCAGGAACTGCTCGGAGAAGAATTCTTCGTGCAGACGCGCAGGCTCGATGCGGCCGCCGGCGACCTGCGTCTGACCGGTTTCGCCGCTTTGCCCGCCTACTCGCGCTCCAGCCGGGATGAGCAGTATTTTTTCGTGAATGGCCGCTTTGTCCGCGACAAGCTGCTGGCCCACGCGGTACGTCAGGCCTATGAGGATATTCTGCACGGCAGCCGCCACCCGGCCTACGTATTGTTCCTGGAACTCGATCCTGCCGGCGTGGATGTGAATGTCCATCCGGCCAAGATCGAGGTACGCTTTCGCGAAGCGCGCGGCATCCATCAGTTCGTATTCCATGCCTTGCAACGCGCCCTGGCGGCACCGCTGGGTCAGGGGCAGGTCAGCAGTGAAACTGTTCCCGACGCCAGCTACGCTGCTGCAACCTGGCGCCCATCGCAGCAAAGCACGCTAAGTATGGCGGAGCCGTCGACCCAGGCCTATTTCGCGATGTCACGCAGCGCTCGCGACAGCACATTTTCAGCAACACAATCCTTAGCGGATGCTGCAGGGAACGCCGATGACCAGACGATGCCATTGGGCTATGCGCTGGCACAACTGCATGGCGTCTATATCCTGGCGCAGAATGCCCAGGGCCTGGTGCTGGTGGACATGCACGCCGCCCACGAGCGCATCCTCTACGAGAAGCTCAAGCATGCGCTGACGGAAACACCGCCGGTCCAGACGCTGCTGATCCCGGCCATTTTCACGGCTTCGGCGGTGGAACAAGCTACCGCTGAGGACCATGCTGCGACACTGGAACGCCTCGGTTTTGAACTGACCGCGGCCGGGCCGCAGCAGTTGACCGTGCGTGCCCTGCCGGCCTTGCTGGCCAGCGCGGCGATTGTCGACCTGGTGCGCGCCTTGCTGGCCGATCTCAAGGAATTTCCTGCGACCCAGGTGATTGAAACACAGCGCAATCAGCTGCTCGCCACCATGGCCTGCCACGGTGCGGTGCGTGCTCATCGCGCTCTGAGCAGTCCGGAAATGAATGCGCTGCTGCGCGAAATGGAAGCCACCGACCGTGCCGACCAGTGCAATCACGGCCGGCCGACCTGGACGCAACTGTCCATGGGCGATCTCGATCGAATGTTTCTGCGTGGCCGTTGATCAAGTCCTGCCACCGGTAATTTTCCTTCTGGGGCCGACCGCCAGCGGAAAAACAGACTTGGCGCTGCAACTGTGCCAACAGTACCCGTTCGACATCATCAGCGTCGATTCGGCTCAGGTGTTTCGTGACATGAATATCGGCACCGCCAAGCCGGATGCGGCAACCCTGGCGAACTTTCCACATCGATTGGTCGATCTGATCACACCCGAACAACGCTATTCGGCAGCGAGTTTCCGCGCCGACGCATTGCGCGAGATGGCGACAATCACGACAAATGGCCGCATCCCGCTGCTGGTCGGCGGCACCATGCTGTATTTCAAGGCGCTCAGAGAAGGTCTCGCCGACCTGCCGCAAGCCGATGCCGCGCTACGCGCCGAAATCGATGCAAGCGCCGCGGCACAGGGCTGGCCGGCACTTCACGCCGAATTGGCACGGCTCGACCCGGCCACGGCGGCACGACTCAAGCCCAGCGACGCCCAGCGCATCCAGCGCGCGCTGGAAGTCGTGCGCATCAGCGGCCAGCCGCTCGATGCCTTGTTCGCTGCGCAACAGGTGGTATCGCTGCCTTATCGCATGCTGGCGCTGGCGCTCGTGCCGCAAGACCGCAGCGTGCTGCATCAACGCATCGCCGCGCGCTTTGCCCGGATGCTCGAATCCGGTCTGGTCGAGGAAGTTGAATCGCTGCGCGAGAAATACCGGCTTGATGCCGGACTTCCGGCGATGCGCTGCGTCGGTTACCGTCAGGTCTGGGAAATGCTGGAAGGGCGTTTGCCACGTAGGGAATTGTGCGAGCGCGGCATCTATGCCACGCGCCAGTTTGCCAAACGCCAACTGACCTGGCTGCGCAGCATGAGTGCGATTGAAGCGGTGGACCCCTTGGAGAACGGCAGCAACGAGAGGATTCTGCAGCGTGTGGAGAGTTTCCTGCAAACCCCGGTCAGTTGACGGTCGTTTGCGCCTCGCTGCCTGTCCGCGCGTCGATGCGACCAATGGCATAGACAGTCTCACCGGCAGCATGGAGCAGCTGCACTGCCTGCCGTTCATGCTCGGCGGCGACAATCACCACCATGCCAATGCCGCAATTGAAAACCCGGTGCATCTCGGCTGCGGCCACCTGGCCTTCTGCCTGCAGCCACTGGAACAAGGGCGGCATCGGCCACTTGCTGCGCTCGAGTCTGGCGCACAGATGCCCGGGCAGGATGCGTGGAACATTTTCGGTCAGGCCGCCGCCCGTGATATGCGCCATCCCCTTCACCGGCAATGCCTGGATCAGGGCCAGCAGCGGCTTCACATAGATGCGCGTGGGCGCCATGAGAACGTCGAGTAATGGCCGGCCGTGAAAGTCGGCCGCCACGTCAGGGCGACTGCGTTCGATGATCTTTCGGATCAGGGAATAACCATTGGAATGCGCGCCGCTCGAAGCCAGCCCGAGCACGGTATCACCTGCCGCAATGCTGCGGCCATCGATGATCTGCGCCTTTTCGACGACACCGACGGCGAAGCCGGCAAGATCGTATTCGCCGTCCGGATACATGCCCGGCATTTCTGCCGTCTCACCACCGATCAAGGCGCAGCCCGCGAGTTCGCATCCCTTGGCGATGCCCTGGATCACCGTGGCGGCGGTGCCCACATCGAGTTTGCCGCAGGCGAAATAATCGAGGAAAAACAAGGGCTCGGCGCCTTGCACCAGAATGTCATTGACGCTCATCGCCACCAGATCCTGGCCGACGGTATCGTGGCGCTGGTAATTGAATGCCAGCTTGAGCTTGGTGCCTACGCCATCGGTACCCGAAACCAGCACCGGCTCGCGATATTTTTTCGAAATTTCAAAGAGTGCGCCGAAGCCGCCGATACCGGCGAGCACCTCTGGACGCATGGTACGCTTGGCATAGGGCTTGATGCGCTCGACCAAAGCATCGCCGGCTTCGATGTCGACGCCGGCAGCGGAATACGTCAGGGAGGAAGCGTCTGGCGCGGAAGATGAAGTCAAGTTGAGTTCCTGCGGGCTGGCGGCTAAAGTGTCGAAAGTGTTGGATCAGCTCGTGCCGCGCATTGACTGGCTGATGGCTCCACCCAAATACGCTCTACCACGAACGCTGCCGGGAATTCTACCAAAAATGGACAACCAACGCGCCGACCGCCTGCAAACCCTGATCTGGAGCGCCCTCGGGCTTGCCATCCTGTGGTTGCTGTATCTGCTCGGCCCGATCCTGTCACCCTTCCTGCTCGCGGGCATTCTTGCCTATATCTGTGCGCCGCCAGTTGCATGGCTCGAGCGGCACCGGCTGCCACGATCCATCGCGGTGTTGCTGGTGATGCTGTTGCTCGCCGGCATACTGGTGATCCTGCTGCTTATCCTTCTGCCTCTGGTGACCGAAGAAGCACAGCAGCTTGCAAGCCGTCTGCCCGAGGTCATCGAACTGATCAACCAGAATTGGATGCCCTGGCTCAAGGTGCATTTCGGCATCCAGTTCAAGCTCGACCCGGCATCCTTTTCCAAGCTGATGATGGACAATCGCGACAGTGTCCAGATGATCGCCCAGAAATTGTTTGAATCTCTCAGGATCGGCGGCATTGCCCTGTTTGGCATCATCGCCAACCTGCTACTCGCACCGGTGGTGATGTTCTACCTGCTGAATGACTGGCGCCCGATACTTTCCCGCATCGACCGCGCCATTCCGCGGCCCTGGCACGACAAAACACGGCAAATCCTAAAACAGGTGGACGCGGTGCTGGCCGAGTTCCTGCGCGGCCAGCTGGTCGTGATGCTGCTGCTTGCCGCCTATTACAGCGCCGGCCTGGCCTTGGCCGGCATCAGTTTCGCTCTGCCGGTCGGCATCCTCACCGGCCTGCTGGTTTTCGTACCCTACCTCGGTTACGCTGGCGGCCTGGCCTTGGCACTGCTGGTGGCGATTTTGCAATTCGCCGGGATGGGGCCGATTTTCGGCGTGCTGGTGGTGTACTCATTGGGCCAAGCAGTCGAAAGTTTCATCCTGACGCCGTGGCTGGTAGGCAAGAGAATCGGCCTGCATCCCCTCGCGGTGATCTTCGCCCTGATGGCGTTCGGCCAACTGTTCGGTTTCGTCGGTGTACTCCTCGCCTTGCCGGTTTCGGCCGCCTTGCTGGTAGGTCTGCGCGAAGTGAGCCAACTTTATCTGGTGAGCCGTTTCTATCGGGGCAGCGGTGACGAATAACCTGGCACATCCGCAAATGCTGCTCGATCTTCGCCCCGAGCAGGTACCGAGCTTCGAGAACTTCGTCACCGGCCAAAACGCCGAGCTGGTCGCACGCCTCGCCACGCTTGCCGATCCTGAGGTGTGCGACCAGATTTATGTCTGGGGTCCGCTCGGCAGCGGCCGCAGTCACTTGCTGCGCGCAACGCTGTTGGCGGCAGAGGCGCGACGGCGGCCTGCCCGCCTGGTCGCAGCAGCGCAAATCGGGGATCAGCTGGCGACGACACCCAACGGCCTGCTGATCCTCGACGACGTCGATAGCTTGAGCGATACCGGACAAGTCACCTTGTTTCGCACTTTCAACTCGGCGCGACAAATCGGCCTGGCCTTGCTGATGTCCGGACCGCTGCCGCCGCTGGGCCTGCAGACGACGCTGCGCGAGGATGTCCGCACGCGCATTGGCAGTTCCATGATTTATCAGGTGCAGGCGCTCAGCGATGCCGAGAAGGCCGCGGCGCTGCGCCAGCATGGCCTGAATCGCGGCATGAACCTGGAGGATCAACTGATCGATTACCTGCTGCGCCATGGCCGGCGTGACTTGCCCAGCCTGTTGGGCGTGCTTGACGCCCTCGATCGTGCTTCGCTGGAACAGCAGCGCCCACTCACCCTGCCGCTGCTGCGCGAAATTCTGCAAACCTCTCTGGAGCTAAGAGCCTATCCGTGAATAAGCCAGCCCTGCGCCAAGGCCGATTTGAGATGCAGCCCGCGAAGCAAGACGCGCCGCGGTGTCATCACCGCAAGCGGCTTGCGACAAAGGGATGCGCTCAAATCGGCCTTGGCCCGAAGGGTTGCAGCGAATCCGCGCGTCTGCGGCGTTGCGAGCCTTGCCAAATGATGTACATTGGGCGGCGGCTCACGCCTTGCAGCCATCGCGGATGCGCTGCAACGCAGGGCCGGATTATCCACGGATAGGCTCTTACATGAATCTGGCGCTGTTTGATCTGGACAATACCCTGCTGAGCGGCGACAGCGATTTCGAGTGGGCGCAATTCCTCATCGAAAAAGGCATTCTCGACCGCGAATTGCAGGAGTCGAAAAACCAGGCGTTCTACGACCAGTACAAGCTCGGAACGCTCGACATTCATGCCTTCCTCGATTTCCAGCTGTTGCCCCTGACGCGCCACAGCCGGAATGAACTCGATGCCTGGCATGCCGAATTCATGGCGACGCGCATCCGCCCATCAATAGGCGCCGCCGCCCGGGAACTGGTGCAGCGGCACCGGGACAAAGGTGACCTGCTGGCCATTGTCACCGCCACCAACAGTTTTGTCACCGGTCCGATTGCTCGCGAATTCGGCATTCCCCACCTGATCGCGACGGTCCCGGCACAGACTTGCGCCACCGGCAGTTTTACCGGCAAGCCACGCGGCTTGCCCGCCTTCCGCGAAGGCAAGATCGCCCGCCTCGAAGACTGGCTGGAATCCCTGGGCCTATGGTGGGGCAGCTTTCAACACAGCTTCTTCTACAGCGATTCGCACAACGACCTGCCATTGCTGGCGCGGGTCACCGACCCGGTCGCGGTCGATCCCGACGATACGCTGCTGGCGCATGCCAGCAAACACGGCTGGCCGGTCATCAGTTTGCGCTGAACACTAACTTTCATGATGCGTGGGCTGCGCCACCGATCATGAAAATTAGCGGCATTTCCACGGCCCCCCACCCCCTGCCCCCGCCCCGGGACGGGGGACTATATGTGCTCGCTTCGCTCGTTATCGCCAAGCGCGTCCATCATCGTATTTCACGCTAAAGTGGCTATGGATTGTTTTTCTCGTTGCGCGCGGCAAGATAGATGCCCGTGAGCAATGCCACAAACCCGCAGCTCTGCAGGGCCGAGAAGCCTTCCCCAAACAGCAGCCAGGCAAGCAAGGCCGAACCGATGGGTTCCCCGAGTATGGTCAGGGCAATAAAGGTCGTCGAGACATGCTTCAACGCCCAGTTGATCGTGGTGTGTCCGAGGAGCTGCGGCCCCAACGCGAGTCCGAGCAGCAACAGCCATCCCCAGGCCGAGAAACCCCACAGCGGCTGGCCTGCGATGAGTGCCACAACGGTCAGCAACACCGCGCAGCTCGAGTAAATCAGCCAGATATAGGCAAGCAGTGACAACTTCTGGCGCAGCAAGCGGCCAATCAGCAAATAGCCGGACACCGTAATTGCCCCCAGGAGCGCGAGCGTATTGCCGACCAATGGATTCGGCTGCACCCTGGCGGCGCTGCTGTTGTCGGCAAAAAATATCAGGGCGCTGCCGCCGACCGCGATGGCGATCGCTGCCACCAGCATCCGGTTGAAGCGCTCCCGGAAAATCAGCACGGAAGCCAGTGCGATCCAGACAGGGTTGGTGGTCACCAGGGCCGTGCTGCTGGCGACCGAAGTGTAGGCGAGCGAACTGATCCAGGCAGCGAAGTGCGCAGCCAGCAGGCCACCGGCAACCAGCGCCAACCCCAGGTCTCGCGCAGACAAGTCCAGAATCTCCCTTGAAACTCGTGTCAGCGCCAGCGGCGTCAGCAACAGCGCCGCGAGGCTGAGGCGCAGCGCGGCAATCGACAAGGAAGACAGGCCTTCTGTCTGGGCAAACCGCACCAGGATCGAACTGGTGGAAATCATCAGCACACCGAGGCCGAGCAGCCCGTAGGCCAGATACCTGGAAATCATGAACGGGACCCAAACCGGCGTTTTACTGAATGCTTTGTATGGGTTTCCTTAATCTGTTTCCTCGCTTGACTCGAGCGGATATTGATTTCCTGTATCATTGCCGCCTCTCAGATTTCACGCCAACCCGCCTGCCGCATGATCCGCAAGCTGCTGCGCCGAGCAATCAATGTGCTGCGCCGCCCCCCTTCCCCGCCAAGCTCTGAACCGGCTGCGATAGCGCGCGCCCACCATGGCATCCGGCGCGAGACGATTTCCCCTGGCGCACGCCGCACCTGCGAGACTTTACAGCAGAGCGGCTTCAAAGCCTATGTGGTGGGCGGAGCAGTGCGCGACTTGATCGCCGGCATCGTTCCCAAGGATTACGACCTCGCCACCGATGCCACCCCCGACCAGGTGCGCAGCCTGTTCCGGCGTTCGCGCATCATTGGCAGGCGCTTCCAGATCGTGCATGTGATGCAGGGCGGCGAGACGCTCGAAGTGTCCACCTTCCGCGCCGCCCACGATGCCGACACGCAAAAGGACGAGCACGGCCGCGTGCTGCGCGACAACGTCTGGGGCAGCCTGGCGGAAGATGCCGCACGACGGGATTTCACGATCAACGCGCTGTACTACGATCCGGTCGCGGAAACTGTTCTCGACTACCACCACGGGGTCGCCGACCTCAAGCAGAAGACACTGCGCATGATCGGCGAACCGCGTGCCCGTTACCGCGAAGATCCGGTTCGCATGCTACGGGCCGTACGGCTGTCAGCAAAGCTCGGCTTGAGCATCGATCCTGCAGCGCGCACACCCATCCGCGATATGGCGGTGCTCATGGAAAATGTTCCGGCGGCCCGCGTGTTTGACGAAATGCTCAAACTGCTGTTCTCCGGCCATGCCGTGGAATGTGTCAAGCGCCTGCGCGACGAAGGCCTGCATCATGGCCTGCTCCCCTTGCTCGACGTGATCCTGGAACAGCCGATGGGCGAAAAATTCGTGATGCTGGCACTCTCGGGCACCGACGAAAGAGTCCGGCAGGGCAAGACCACTTCGCCCGGCTTTCTGTTTGCCACCCTGCTCTGGCACGAAGTGCTGGCCGACTGGGAGGCGCGCAAGAATTGCGGCGAGTTGTTCATACCGGCACTCTTCGAAGCAATGGACGGGGTGCTCAACCAACAAACCGACAAGCTCGCCATTACCCGGCGCATCAGTGGCGACATCAAGGATATCTGGGCTTTGCAACCGCGCTTTGAGAAGCGCACCGGCAAGTCGACCTTGCGCCTCCTCGAGCAGGCACGCTTTCGCGCCGGCTACGATTTTCTGCTGTTGCGCGCGCAAAGCGGCGAAGTGCCGATGGAACTGGCCGACTGGTGGACGCGTTTCCAGGAGGTCGATATCGATCAGCGGATGGCCATGCTGCTGCCGGAAAAGAACGGAACCAGGAAGCGTCGGCGCGGCGGGCGGGGGCGATCAGCCAAAAGTGGCGAATCCGGGCCGAGTTCGACGGAACCGGCCGCATGAAGCAGGTCGAGGCTCTGGTTGCCATCGGCGCAAATCTTGGCGAGCCCGCCAAGACGGTCAGTAGCGCCATCCACGCGCTCGCCGAAATTCCCGCCACAACCCTCGTCAAGGTGTCGTCCTTGTACCGGACGGCCCCGGTCGGATTGAAGAATCAACCCGATTTCATCAACGCGGTGGCACAACTGCATACCGCCTTGAGTCCGCAGCAGCTGCTCGAGGAATTGTTCCAGATCGAGGGTCGCTTCGGTCGTTTGCGCAGCGTCAGCAATGCGCCGCGCACCCTGGATCTGGATCTGCTGCTGCACGGCGATGGCATCATGACGACCGCCGAATTGACTTTGCCGCATCCGCGCATGCACCAGCGTGCCTTCGTGCTTGTGCCGCTCCTCGAGATTGTTGTCGATTGCCAGATTCCTGGTCACGGCTTGGCCAGCAGACTATTGCAAGGCTGCAGCAACCAGCGGGTTACCCGAATTCCTGACAACGTAACAAATGCGGCGTAGCAATCTGCCCAAGCCTTCACTAGAAATCACCTGACCAAGCCAATGAAAATATTCGAATCCATAACCGAGTTGCGCGCGGGGCTCAAAAATTCCGGTCGCCTGGTGCTGGTCCCCACCATGGGCAATCTCCACGACGGCCATATCGCCCTGATGCAACATGCACGGGATCACGGCGACACGGTGCTGGTGTCGATCTTCGTCAATCGGCTGCAATTCCGTCCCGGCGAGGATTTCGAGAAATACCCGCGCACCTTCGCCGCCGACTGCGAGCGGCTGGCTGCGGCCAATGTCGACTTCCTGTTCTTCCCCGACGAAAAGGAGATGTACCCCACGCCGCAAAAATATTTCGTCGAACCGCCCGCGGAACTCATCAACATTCTCGAAGGCGAGTTTCGCCCGGGACATTTCCGCGGCGTCGCCACTGTGGTGCAAAAGCTGTTCAACATTGTCCAGCCGCAAGTGGCTATATTTGGCAAGAAGGACTACCAGCAGATGCTGGTGCTGAGCAATATGGCGCGGGATCTGGCGCTGCCGATCGAAATTGTCGCCACCGACACGGTGCGGGCTGCCGATGGGCTGGCGTTGTCATCGCGTAATGGCTTCCTTTCGGCACAGGAACGTGCCGAAGCGCCGCGACTGTATCGCTCACTGGAAACGGTACGCCGCGCAATCCAGGCCGGAAATCGCGATTTTCCCCGGCTCGAAAATGAGGCCATCACGGAACTCCGCGCCCATGGCTGGATTCCGGACTATATTGCAGTGCGGGAAAGAACTGGTCTACAATTGCCAACCGCTCACGATTCCGGGCTGGTGATTTTGGGTGCGGCACTCCTGGGGAGCACGCGCCTGATTGATAACCTGGAAGTTTAGGCTGACACGATGCGCTCATGCCGGTGGCAGCCAGCAGTGGAATACAGAAACGAACGGCGTAAAAGAAAGAACTCGCCCCGACCGCTGAGTGTTGACCTTTGCATGAGAAAGGAATCGCTATGCAACGTACCATGCTGAAATCCAAGCTTCACCGTGTCACGGTGACCCAGTCCGAGTTGCACTACGAGGGTTCCTGCGCGATCGACCAGAACCTGCTCGATGCCAGCGACATCAAGGAATACCAGCAGATCGAGATTTGGAATGTCACCAATGGCGAGCGCTTCTCCACCTACGCCATCAGTGCCGAGCGCAACTCCGGCACGATCTCCGTGAATGGCGCGGCGGCGCGCAAGGCATCTCCCGGCGACCTGCTGATCATCGCCAGCTTTGCCGCCTACAACGAAGTCGAACTCACCAAGTACCAACCGGATCTGATCTATGTCGATGCGCGCAACCGCATCCTCAAGCACAGTTCCAGAATTCCCGCACAAGCGGCCTGATCGCCACCAGAAAACTCCTTCGCGCCAGAACCACCGTCGCCCCAAAAACTGAGGCCCCTTGCGGGGCCTCAAGTGTTGCTACTGCTCTTAGATCAGCTTAGCAAAGCGCTCCGGCTGCACGGGTCTTGCAACCACCGCTGACTGCCCAGGTCAATGCGCCGTTAGCGCTAGCCGTTGGTGTCAGCACGAAGGTATCTGCAGCCACGATGCCGCCTACAGGGTTGGGGGTTACGGTAATGACGCCAGCAGCAGAAACCCCAACGTTAGCCACATAGGTCGTCGCAACGCTGGCGGGGACGCCACTGGTACCGATCGCAATGTTCGCTATAGTCGTACCAGAACAAAAGTCTCCATTCTGACAGCCCAATTCGATGGCGGTCTTGTAGGGTCCGGCAGCATTCACCACCTCGGTATATTTCGCCTTGAGGGTGTAGTTCTGGTAGGAAGGAATGGCGACGGCGGCCAGAATGCCAATAATTGCCACAACGATCATCAGTTCGATCAGGGTAAAACCTTTTTGCATGTTGTTCATGGATAGCTCCTGGTGGGTTGAAAATTTTGTGCGTCAGTGCGCGTCTTCCAAAATGCAAGCACTGTGCCAGCTCGACAGAAATTGTCAAGCCATTGTAAAAACACAATAAATATAAAATTCGAAAATTTAGACCACCCTGTCGGCGTCATTTCCTCAGTCACAATGTGACGAAATTCGTCAGGGAGTTGGTATGGAAATGGTCACCGTGGCGTTGGTACCCGCGCGAATTCTCTGTTGGGCATAGCAGGCAATCGAAGCTCCTTGCGTACACGCCAGTCCGAAGTTGAATTCTGCTGCCTTTCTGTCACCCAATTTGTAATACAACTCCCCGCGAGCCATATAAACATCGACCCAGTCTGGCTTCAAAGCCAGCGCTTTGTCAAAGCTCTCCAAGGCCAATTGCGGACGACCGAGTTGTGTCAGTGCCAAACCCTTGCCCAGCAGGGCAGTGGTCTGGGCGGGGTTCCATTGCAGTGCCCGCTCGAAGTCTTGCAAGGCCAGTTCGAAATGCCTGGCGGCCAAATGGGTTCCGCCTCGACTGAAGTACTGTCTGTCGCGAAAACTCTGGTAGCCTTTGCGCTCGGCCAGACGGATTGCCTCGTCCCAAAGCAGGAACTGTGAAGCGAAGGTGTTCAGGCGTTCCGAAGATAAAATGAATAACACCCCACAAACTGCCAATCCGAGTACCAGCAACCGTTTGGCACCGCTGGCCGATTCGACCACAAGCGGCAATGCCACCAACATCGGCGGTAGCCACAGGTAACTCCGGTACAAAACGAAACTTTCCTGTATTCGCACCGTGGAAAATTCGGTCATGAACAGCAGGGCAGGGGCAAGCAGGGCAAAGCCCAGCAGTCCGACACGCCCCTTACGCAGCACCAGGTGAAAGGCCGCCGCCGCATAGGCGAGAAAAGCCGAAAACCAGAGCCATGACGCGACTGAGTCAATTTCCGCCAGCGGTTCGCGAATGTCGATTGACATGTCGGCAGGCAGCGGAAACCACCAAACGGATAGATATTTGAAGAACAAGGCGGATTGCGTCAGGACGCTGGCCAGATAGGCATGCCGGTCCTCGGTAAGAAGTGGTTCGTATTGGCTGGCGATGACATATAACGCAGCGGGCAGCACCGACACCGCCAGAACAAAATAGGCGATAAAGGTCAGCGCAAGCAGACTGCGTCGCGCTGCCACCCGGTCCACCAGCAGAGTCAGCAGGCAGGCCACGGCAGGGGCCATGATGCTGTGCTCCTTTGAATAGAGGGCCAGATAGTAAAACAAGATTGCGAGCGCGAACCATCCTGGCTTTCCCGAATCGAGTCCGCGCAAATGCGCCCACCACATGAGCAAGCTGAAAAGCGTCGCCATGAGGATGCTGCGCTGGACAATATAGGCGACGCCATATACTGCCACCGGATGAAACAATAACAGTGCGACGCCCAACCATAAGGTAGTGCGACGCATCCCACTGACCACACCCACTCCAGGTTTATTGCCAAGCGATACCTGTGCCAGCAACGCTTTACCGAACCAATAGAGTGCCACCCCAACCAGAAAGTGCAGCATCACATTGACTATCCGCAATTCGGTCGGATCGTCGCTAAAAAAGATGCGCTGGAAAACAAAGCTGCACCACGACCAGTAACGTCTGAGAAAAGGAGTGAACTCCCCACCGATCATGGACGCATAATTGCTCCCCAAATAGCTGACATCATCGAAAACCAGGGGAGCACCGAGATGCGGTCCGTATAGAGCAGCGAGTCCACTTGCCAGCAGAAGCAGCGCTAATCCGTCGAACGCAAACTCCCTCCCGCAACGGGCGGTCAGTAAACGTTCAAGAATTGCCGACATCCTCGCTGTAGCCGGGAATCTTGCTGACATCCACAGCATCGATTTGCTGCGGCTTGAGGAATGTTTCGGCGTAGCGCAGATAGACCCGTTGGCGGATGAAAACATCGAACAAGTCGGGATCGACATGACCCGATTCTTTCATCTTGCCAAGGATGAAGAGAGATTCGGAAATCGTCTTGCCGACTTTGTAGGGGCGGTCGGCGGCGGTGAGTGCTTCAAAAATGTCGGCGATGCCCATGATGCGTGCCTGCACCGACATCTGGTCACGCCTGAGCCCCTTCGGGTAACCCTTGCCATCCATGCGCTCGTGATGACCTCCGGCATACTCGGGCACGTGCCCGAGGTGATTCGGCCAGGGTAGCTGCTCGAGCATCCTGATGGTGGCGACAATATGATGATTGATGATCTCGCGCTCGGCCTGGGTGAGCGTGCCGGCACGAATGGTGAGGTTCTCGATTTCATCGGCACTGAGAAAATCCGTTTCCATGCCCGTAACGTCGCACCAGCGGTAATCACTGCCGATCTCGCGTACCCGCTGCAAATCGGGGTCGCGCATGAATTCTCCGCCGACGTTGCAGCGACGCAGGAATTCCCGGTCCTGGTCATGCCGCGCAATGCGTGCGGCACAGCTTACCTGCAAGGCTTCCTCTGCAGCCGGGTCGCGCTGCTCGCGCAAAGCCAGCTGGCCTCGCAGCATGTTGATCTCGGTATCACGCTTGAGCACCTCGAAGCGGGTGTCGATGGTGTTGATGCGGTCGTACAGCGTATGCAGTTTGGTTGCCTTGTCCACCACATGCACCGGGGTGGTCACCTTGCCGCAATCGTGGAGCAGGCCGGCGATTTTCAGTTCGTAGCGATCCTTGTCACTCATCCGGAAATCGGCCAGCTCGCCGGTGGTGCATTGCTCCGCCGCTTCCGCCAGCATCATGGTGAGTACCGGCACCCGCTCGCAATGACCGCCGGTATAAGGAGACTTCTCGTCGATCGCCAGGTTGATCAGGTTGATCAAGGACTCGAACAACTGCTCCAACTGGCTGATCAGCAAGCGGTTGGTCAGTGCGATTGCGGCCTGCGAGGACAGCGATTCCACCAGTTGCTGATCGGCCGCGGAAAATGGCACGACCGCACGGGTCCGGGGATCAAGCGCATTGATCAGTTGCAGCACGCCGATGACATTGTTCTCATGGTTGCGCATCGGCACCGTGAGGAAGGATTGCGAACGATAGCCGGTGCGCTGGTCGAATTTGCGCGTGCCGGAAAAATCGAAACCCTGGGCGGTATAGGCATCATCGATGTTGACGGTCTTGCCATGGGTTGCCGCGTACACCGCCACCATACTGTTGTTGGGCACGCCTTCTTCGTCAATGAAGGGCAGGTCGGGGAAATTGATCGGGCTTCCGGAAGTGCCGCCCAGCGCGATGTTGAGACTGTCGTTGCGCAAGATCTCGAAACGCAGGCGATCCTGCCTGTCGCTCACCCGGTACAGCGTGCCGCCATCTGCATGGGTGATATCCTTCGCTGCGACCAGAATTTTCTCGAGCAGGGCATTGATGTCGCGCTCGTTTGAAAGCGCCGCACCAATGACGTTCAGCTGTTCGAGGCGCTCGAAAGAATTGTCGACCAAGCCGGCTTCCTTCGCTGTCACTTGATGCAAACAGAACGCACGATATGCATGTCGGTGATGCCTTGCAGGACTTTCTGCATGCCGTCCATCTTCAGCGTCAGCATGCCTTCCTCCAGGGCAATGGCCAGCAATTCGGCCACCCGGGCATGTTCCTGGATCAGTTTCTTGACTGCATCGCTGCCCAGCATCAGTTCGTGCAAGCCGACGCGTCCCTTGTAGCCGCTGTCGTTACAAGTCGGGCAGCCCTTGGGACGGTAGAGGGTGAACTTGCCATCCTTGGCGTAGTTCTTTTCCAACTCCTGATACACCGCAGCGTAGCCAGCCTGAGGGTCCTTCTTGAAGGTTGAGGTGTTCACCAGTTCCCCGCAATATTCCTTGAGGAACAACTGCATTTCCGCGTCATCGGGTGTGTAGGCTTCCTTGCACTTGCACAGGCGCTTGGCCAGGCGCTGGGCCAGGATGCCCAGCAAGGCGTCGGAAAAGTTGAAGGGGTCCATGCCCATGTCAAGCAGGCGGATGATCGATTCCGGGGCGCTGTTGGTGTGCAGCGTGGCAAACACCAGGTGGCCGGTGAGCGAGGCTTCAATGCCGATGCCCGTGGTTTCCGCGTCACGCATTTCGCCAACCATGATGATGTCCGGGTCGGCACGCAGGAAGGCTTTCATGATCATCGGAAAATCGAGACCGGCTTTCTTGTTGATCTGCACCTGACGCAGACCTTTCTGCGTGATTTCGACCGGGTCTTCGGCAGTCCAGATCTTGGTGTCCACCGTGTTGAGATACTTCAGCACCGAGTGCAGCGTGGTGGTCTTGCCCGAACCGGTCGGCCCGCAGACGAAGAACAGGCCGTAGGGTTTGGAAATCGCACCCTTCAGCCGTTCCAGGTTGGCCGGCAGGACGCCCAGGTTTTCCAGCGGGATCGGTTCACCGGCTGCCAGAATACGCATGACGATGTCCTCGACGCCGCCGGTGGAAGGTATCGTGGCCACACGCAACTCAATGTCCAGGGGGCCGAACTTCTTGAACTTGATCTTGCCGTCCTGTGGCTTCCTGCGCTCGGAAATATCGAGGTCGCACATGATCTTGATGCGCGCCGCCATGGAGTTGCGATAGCTGGAGGGCACCTCGATGTATTTCACCAGAGAGCCGTCCTTGCGGAAACGGATCAGGGTTTTTTCCTTGCCCGGACCGGGTTCGACATGGATGTCGGAAACGCCTTGCTGGTAAGCGTCGATGATGATCTTGTTGACCAGCTTGACGAGTTCATTGTCGGCAGCGGCGGAAACATCCTCGGCAGTATCGCTGGCTTCTTCGCCGTCCTCGCCCATGCTGGAAAGCAGGTCGCCGACCGATGACATATCCGTGTCGGGCTGGGCGCCAAAGAACAGGTCGACACTCTGCTTGAACTCGCGAATGGTGGTGACGCGGTAAGCCAGCTTGCTTCTGGGAAACACGTTATTGACGACCCGCGAACTCTTCACCTGTTCCGGGTCCATTGTCAGCACCATGACGCCTTCACTCGCATCCTCGACCGGCAGCCACTGGTTCTGTTCTATGTATTCGCGCTTGAGGTTCTTGAGCAGGTCCAATGGTTTGACACGATCGGCCTTATACGGCTCGTAGGGCACGCCGAAGAATTTCGACAGGGCCAGGCCGATGGCCGGCAACTTGACTTGGAATTCACTGAGCAGTATTTCCTCAATATCGAGGTTCTTGCGGCGCGCCGAGCGAATCGCCAGATCGAGTTCCTGTGCGGAAAGCACGGCATCGGCGACCAATTGGTCATATTTGGATTTGGCCGCCTGGGCCGGCTTGTTGCGCTGGGAAAAAGCAATCGCCAGCGTTTCGCACAAGCCCTTGATGCCTTCCTCCATGACCGCGGAGAAAGACACGCCAGCGCGATTGTTGATGATCTGCACCACGCCCAGCAGTTCCCCTGCGGTGGTGATGATCGGGCTCACCAGCATCTGCTTGGTGCGATAGCCGGTGCGCTTGTCAACTTCCTGCAGGAAGCGCAGGCCGGGATGATGCGACTTGAGTTCGGCCTCGTCATACACATCGATGAGGTTGATGATCTTGCGCGACAAGGCCACGTGCCCGGCGACACTCTGGTCGGCGATCGGCAACTTGAGATCCTTGAAGGAATTCAGGCCGGTCTTGAGTTTCGAGACGATCGAGGCTTTGTCCTCGCTGACGGCGTAGATGGTCAGGCGATCAGCGTTGAACAGGTTGCAGATGTCCTGCGACAGCTCGAGCATGATCTCGTCGATGTTGTTGGTCGCATGGATCTTGTTGGTGACTGTCTGAAGATTCTTGAAGAACAGCAGCCGGGTGTCTACGTCGGACGAATTGCCAGCGTCTTGCGGTGAGTTGATGACCGCGCTCACGATGCATGTACTCCCATTTCATTGTCGTTTCTGGCGCCAGCCAAACCCCCTTCCAGCAAACTTGCGCGGAAGCCGCGCTGTGACAGCAGGAAGGCCGCCGCGGAACTGCGCCGCCCACTTTGACAATAGGCGATATATTCCTTCTGGGGATCCAGCACCATATAGGCCAAACGAATTTCGTCGAGAGGAAGATTGCGCGCGCCCTGAATACCATCATATTTATATTCGGCGGCAAAGCGCACATCCAGCCACACCGCACCCGCGGCAACATGCTGATGCGCTTCGGCCGGAGACAGAGTACGCAGCAGCGGGGTTCGCAATAATTCGACGAAATCCTGCTTGTTCAGGCGCAACAGCACCCCATCCGTAATCATCGTCACACTGGCGTTGCGCACGGCATCGTTGACCAACGCCTCCTCGCCGAAGGCGTCGCCCGGCTTGAGGTCAGCCAGCAACATCTGCCCTCCCGCCACCGTGCGAGTCACCTGGCAACGGCCGCTTTCAATCAGGTAGTAGTAATCGCCGATCTCGCCCTGCCGCACAATCTCCTCGCCGCGGCGCACTTTGATGCGGCGAAAGCGCTGCAAAAGCTGGTCGATGTGTGCCGGCGGTAGCGCGGCAAATGCGCCGCGTGTCAGATTCTGCGCCGCAAACATGCCCGGCAACATGCGCCAGTTGGCGGTTCTCGCCCCATTCCCGGCGCCTTCAGGTTCTGCCTGTCCCGGCGGGATTTTCGGCTGCGCCAACTGGTCCCAGGTCAGCATGATGTCCAGCATGTCCTCGTCGAAACGCACCAGTTCGATGGGTGTGATCGCCTTGGTGGAAACCATCGGTTGTCCCCATTTGCCCAGCGGACGCGCCGCCTCATCGCTGCCCCCGACAATCACCGCCGTGCTTTGATCAGGGAAATGCAGCAACAGTTCTCCCTTCAACAGATACACCAGCTGACCCCGGTAATCCTGCGACAGGTATGGCTTGGTACCACGCTCCAGGCGATCGTACTGACAAGCCCCAAGCAATTCGCGCAAGCGTTCCAGATCGAGTTCAGCAAGCGGCTGCAAACCATGCAGGACTTCCAGGCTGACCGGCGGCGCGTCCACGATCGTCTCAGAACTCGAATTCATGATTGTTTTGCAGCATGCGGGGTTTGAACTCGCCCACGCTTTCTTCCACTTCCTGCATGGTCAATTCGATCTGGCCCGGCTTGAGATGGGTAATGAAGAGTTCCGTCTTGCACTGCAGATTCAACAGTTCTTCGGCCAGCATGCTGGGGCAGAGATGCTTGGACATGACGGCGAGTTTTTTCTCGTGATTTGAAAAGGCGGTCTCGATGATCAGGTAGCGCAGATTGCTTATTTTATTGATCGCCTGCCACAGTTCCGGACAGGTTGTGGTATCGCCCGTGAACACCAGGCTGGCATGTCCGGAATCGACCTGGTAACCCACTGCAGGCACGGTGTGGTTGGCGGGCAATGGCGTGATCGTGCGCCAGCCAAACTTGACAGGCTGGCCCAGCTTGACGGTTTCAAAGCGCAGGAACGGTTTCCCCGGGCTCGGAATCTCGGTGAAGTCCGGCCATACCGACCAGTTGAAAACATGATTGCGCAGAATCTCGATGCTGGCCGACTGGGCATACACCGTGAGCGGTTTGTCGCGCATGTCGCCAATCGTGTCGGCCATCAAGGGAAGGCAAGCGATGTGATCAAGATGGGTGTGGGTGAGGAAAACGTGGTCAATTTGTGCCAGTTCGGCCAGGGTCAGATCACCCACACCAGTGCCTGCGTCGATCAGGATGTCATCGTCGATCAGCAAGGAGGTCGTGCGCAGATGGCGTCCACCGATCCCCCCGCTACAACCCAGAATTCGGACTTTCATGCTGTCACTTGGTTTCGAAGGTGGTCACGCCATCCCAGCCTTCGCCGGGTGGCTGCTTGCGGTACAAGTCAATGCGCTTGCCGTACAGTTCATACAGATAACTGGGCGCCAAACGCGACAGATTGAGCAGCGCCACTTCAGCTTGATCCCAATCCTGCGCACGATAATAGCGTAATGCCTGGTTCCAGAGTTTCAGTTCCTCCAGGATCGCCTTGTCGACATCGCCTTCCTCACTCAGCGGCTCGTAAATACCGATCGGTTCCGCCTTACCCTTGACACGCACCCGGTCCAGCTCGCGGAACAGGAAGGATTTCTTCAATGCTTCGCGCGTGGTCTCGCCAACGATGATACCGACGCCGTATTGCTTGGTGATACCTTCCAGGCGCGAACCAAGATTAACTGCATCGCCCATCACGGTATAGGACTGGCGCACCGGGGAACCCATGTCGCCCACCGTCATGGTGCCAGTATTGACGCCCACGCCGATTTTCAATTCCGGCCAGCCCTTGGCCGCCAGTTGCCGGTTCAATTCGGGCAAGGCCTTCTGCATCTCCAGTGCGGTCAGCACGGCATGCCGGGCATGCTCCGGATCATCGAGGGGCGCGCCCCAGAAGGCCATGATCGCATCGCCGATGTATTTGTCGAGCGTGCCACGATGGTGGCGCACGATCTTGGTCATGGCGCCCAGGTATTCGTTCATCAGGGTGGCCAGTTCATCCGGACCCAATCCTTCGGAAATGGTGGTGAAACCGCGCACGTCGGAGAACAGCACGGTCAATTCGGCCTTGCGCCCGGCCATGCTGTAATTCTCCGGATCGCGGCTCATTTCCTCGACCAGTTCCGGCGGCACATACTGCCCAAAGAGTCCCGTCAATTGGCGCTTGCTGCGCGACTCGACGAAATAACCCCAGGACATATTGAGGGCATACAGCGAAAATGTCAGCAGCAGTCCGGCCGCCAGAGGCATCACAAAATTGGCGAAATTCCACAAGCCCAGATTGACTCCAATCTGGCAGATCAACACAAGCAAAGCGACCAGCGTGGCGGGCAAGGCTGAGAGTCTCGGCAACCAGAACGCCATGATTGCGCCGGCAAGCAGCAACAAAATGAAGTCGGCACCCAGTACGAAAGGCGGCTTGAACTTGATATTGCCATCGAGCATGCCAGCAATCAGGTTGGCATGCATCTCGACCCCGGCGTAGGCTTCACCCACCGGTGTCGCGCGCTGATCCTTGAGTCCCGGCGTGGTGGTGCCGATCAGCACGATACGTCCGGATAGCTGATCCGGCTTGATGCGGTCGGCCATGACATCGGCCAGCGAGTAGTAACGGAAGCTGCCCTGATAGCCACGAAACGGGATCAGCGCGGCGACGTTTTCATCTACCGGGATGCGCAAGGTGGTACCGCGCTCAGTCAGCAAGTCGAGCCACTCGATGTTGCCATAGGTTTGCTTGGACGACACCGCATCTTCCGGATAGCCCGGAATGATTTTGGGAAAGTTCAGATAGGCCCGTACCATCGCCAACGACAGCGATTCGTAATACGCGCCGCCGTATTCGGCCAGCATCGGCACCCGCCGGGTCAGGCCGTCGAAATCCACGATCGGATTGAAGAAACCCGCACCCTGGGCATTCTTCTGATACTCCGCCAAATTGCCGCCAAAAGTCTTCCAGGTACTGATGGCCACACCGCCGTTCCCGGAAAATGTTCCCGCCGGCAAAACCGGGGCCGACAACACGCCGTTGCTGACCCCGCCCTCGGTATTGGAAAAGTAGTAACCGAGAATCACCGGTTTTCCTTTCAATGCGCTGGCAAAGCGCGCATCGAAGTCCAGTTGCGGCCGCAGTTCCCGGAGGCTGGATTGAAACGCCCCGTTGTCCTTGAGATCTTTCCTGGCCAGAGCTTCCAGGCTGTTGAGGCCGGAACTGTTGTCAGCCTCGGGGAATACCACGTCGAAACCCAGCACGCGCACACCGTAGATTCGGAACAGCTTGTCCGCCAGCATCGCCAGACGATCGCGTCCCCAGGGCCAATGACCGAGTTCGGCCAGGGATTTTTCATCGATGTCGAGGATCACGATGCGATCATCGACCGTCTTCGGCATGGTCAGACGCAGCTTGGCGTCATAAATGATCGCGTCCAGATGGTTGATGAGGCCGATCTGGTAAAACCTGGTCGCATGCCCGAGCAGCAGCAGCAGAATAGCCAGGCCAAGCGCGTAGCGCACGAAATGCTGTTTCAAGATTCCCCCGTGCCCGATGGATGATTTATGGTCATGATTTCAGGAAGAACTCCATCTTGGTACCCGCCAGTTCGATGATGTCGTGGTCTTGCAACGGATGTGCCTGGGCATCCAGCTGTTTGCCATTGACCGAGGGAAACAGGGCGCCTTCGACATGGGTGATGAAGTAGCCATGCGGACGCCGCGTGATCACGGCCACCTGGACCCCCGGCTTGCCCAGCGACGTCAAGGTTTTTGTGAGCTCCAGCTCCTTGCCGGCATTCGCACCGGTAAGCACCTGGAGCGCACCGCGCGGTGGCGCCGGTGGTGAGGGCGGTGGTGGAGGCGAAAGAGGAGGAGGTGGAGGCGCCATTTCCAGCGGCTGGGCCGGCATGGCTTTTTCGCCGCTCTGCTCTGCCGGCTTGGGCATCATCTCCGGCCGGATGATCATGGTCTTTTCAAAATCCGCCTGGACTGTCTGTTGCTGGTTTTCCTTGAGATACTTGAGGCGGTATTTGCCCAGTTCGATGACATCCCCGTTTTGCAGAAAATGCTTCTTGATCGGCTGGCCATTGACCTGGGTGCCGTTGGTGCTGTCGAGATCCTCCAGGAAAGCATCATTGAGGATGGTCACGATCGCCGCGTGTTCGCCGCTGATGGCAAGGTTGTCGATCTGGATGTCATTGTGCGGCTTGCGCCCGATCGTAATCCTTTCCTTGGCAAGGGGAATCTCCTTGAGCTGCATTCCATCCATGCTGAGAATAAGTTTTGCCATCTTGACCTTTCCGTATTGCCTATTCGATCACTTGAACCAGGCCAGCAACCGCCCCAGCCATCCTGTCAGGCCGCGCGGGGCAGGATATTCCCGCTTGATCCGCACCAGTATGACCGAAACGTTATCACGACCGCCATTGTCGTTTGCCATCTGCACCAGTTGTGTCGCAGCCAGTTCCAGATTAGCGGCGAGCATCTGCACCGTCATGCCGATTTCCTCGTCTTCGACCATGTCGTTGAGGCCGTCCGAGCAAAGCAGATAAATGTCCCCGGGCGAGGTCGCGTAATCGTGAATTTCCGCTTCAACTGTGGGATCCACGCCCACCGCGCGCGTCACCAGGTTCTTGTTTTGCGAATGGCGCGCCTGTTCCGGGGTGAGGATGCCACTATCGATCTGCTCCTGCAACAAGGAATGATCACGGGTGATCTGCAGGAATTCATCGCCACGCAGGCGGTAGAGCCGCGAATCACCGATGTGCGCCACGGTCACGCTGTTGTCGTAGAACAAGGCCATCACCAGCGTCGTGCCCATGCCGGCATATTGGGGCTGACTCTGTGCAGCCTGGTAGACGGCATGGTTGGCACGCGCGATTTCCTGCGCCAGCAGGTTGTGTGCGCGGCGTTGTCCGTCATTTTCCGGCAGATGCGACTCTTGCCGGGAAAACGCCTTTTCCAGCTCGCTGCCCAGCAAGGTGGTCACCATGCCGCTGGCCACCTCGCCGGCGTTGTACCCTCCCATGCCGTCGGCAAGAACCGCCAGTCCCAGCGCCGGATTCAGATAGACCGAATCCTCGTTGTGGGAGCGCACCATGCCGGCATCGCTACGACTGACTGTCTCCAGCGCTTGACCAAGATCCATGCGCGCTCCTAACTTTTGACTTGACCCGGCGAATTGGCCGGTTTGGGATTGCCCTGCGTCTGAGCCAGGCATTGGCGCAGGTCACGCGCCAGATCGGCACCGGCCTGGTAGCGTTGTTCGGCATCCTTGGTGAGCACCTTGTCGAGAACCTTGGCAAGTGCTTCCGGAATATCCGGATTGAGCGTACGGATGTCCTCGGGAGGTTCATTGGCGATCTTGAACATCAATTGCGCCATAGATTCGCCCTCGAACGGCAGCTTGCCGCTGGCCAGCTGATACAGGGTGACGCCTAGGGAGAACAGATCGGAGCGGCCATCGATCTTCTTGCCGGACAACTGCTCCGGCGACATGTAGCTCGGGGTACCCAGTACCATGCCGGTCTTGGTCTTGCTCGAATCGGTGATGCGCGCAATGCCGAAATCGGTGACCTTGACCTGATCGCTGTCTGGCTCGTACATGATGTTGGCCGGCTTGATGTCACGGTGAACCACGTGATTCTCATGCGCGTAGGACAGTGCGTCGGCGACCCGGGCAATGATGCTGAGGGTTTTTTCGAGGGGCAGGAGATGGTCGGGCTTGGTGTAAGGCACCAGATCCTTGCCCTTGAGAAACTCCATGGCGATGTAGGCCAGATCGTGTTCTTCGCCGGCATCGTACATCGTCACGATGTTCTGGTGATTGAGCCGGCCAGCGGTCTCGGCCTCGCGGAAGAAGCGCTCCTTGACTTCGGTGAGTTCGTCACCCTCAAACTCCTGCGACAAGGCCATGGTCTTGATCGCCACGATGCGATTGATCTTGGGATCGCGTCCGAGATACACCACGCCCATGGCGCCCTTGCCCAGTTCCTTCTCGATCTGGTAGCGCCCCAGCATTGGCTTTTCGACATTGCCGCCGCCGTCGAGCATGCTGGCATTGCTGCGTACCCCGCCGGCACCGCCGAGGATGACTGTTTCCGACATCTGCTTGACGCGGTTGAGACGCTGCTCGAGATCGCGGAACTTGGGGTTGTAGTCGGACATGTAGCGGAACACGGCCTCAGCCTTGTTGAACTGCCGCTTGCGCTCAAAATCCAGCGCCAGGTTGTAGAGGTTTTCCATCAGGTGATCGTCGAGCGGGCAACGACGAAATTTGTCGAAGGCCGTGTCCAATTGACCCTGGCCCTGGTAAGCAAGTCCCAGCATGCGATTCGATTCGGACGACTCAAACTCGGATTTTTCCTTGCCGCGTTCGGTCATCAGGAAATGCTTGGTGGTCAGCAGCAGGTGGCCGAGCAGCAGCAGCGTCGACGGAACCATCAGTTGCAGCCAGAGCAGTTGCGTCGTCATCAGCACGAAATGGGTCGACAACAGCAGCAACAGAATCCCCGCTGTGACACCTGCACCCATGCCGGCTTTAAGCCGCGGCAGCAAAGCAATCAGGTAGGCTGCCACAAACAACAAGGCGCCTTTCTCTGCCCAGAAAGCCCAGGTCGGTACCACAAAAAAATGTTCCGAGAGCAGACTGGAAACCGAGTGGGCCAACACCAGCACGTCCGACATCGCCGGCGATACCGGCGTCGGATGCACGCTGCCGACGCCGGCCGCAGTCGGACCGATCAGGACGATCTTGTCGCGATATTTGTCGTAGGGAATTTTCCCGCTTTTCACATCGAAGAAGGAATCCACCTGGAATGCCGGCTTGCCGCCGGCATCCTTGTAGAAAAACGTGTTCATGCGTGTATCCGTATCGGTGCCGATTTTCAGATTGCCGAGCCGGACCGAGTCGCCAAGTTGTACCTGAATATCATTGACGCCCAGGTTCAGGCTTTTCGCCGCAATCATCAAGGACAGTGCTGGATACAGTTGATCGAAATATCCCACCACCAGCGGTTCGCTGCGGATGCCGCCATCGACATCGGGCGTAGTGTTGAGATGGCCGATCACCGCGGCATTTTTGCCGAGCGGCTCGATCACCAGTGCATCAATTTCACTCGTTGGGATCGGCGGGAACCCAGCTGCATTGACCTTGACTGCGTTCTTCCTGACATAGTCGGGCAATTCCTTGTCGGGACGACCGCGCGGCTCGCCGATCTTGAACAGCATCGGCAAGGCGATATTGCCGGCCTTGGCGAAACTCTCTGCCAGGCGCCGATCCGTACTCAGCCTGGTTTCGGCTTCGTTGAGCAAAACGCCCATCTGGCTCAGGGGAGTAGGCACCGGAGCCGGCTCTGCCGGCACCGTCACAGTGAGAGGAGCCGCAGCCACATCGGTGCCGACGGCAGGTGCGGCGGTTGGTGGAACATTTGTCGCCGGTTCGGCGGGTGCAGTGGCCACAACCGGCATGGTGCCGCCGGCCTGAACGTACAACTCGGTCAGCTTGTGGATGTAAGCCAAGCCCGCGTCGAGTTGCGGCTCGGAGTAAAGCACCGTGGTGGCAATCACCTTGGTCTTGGCGGCCGCGAGCTTGTCGACCATGTCCGCCATCACTTCGCGCGACCAGGGCCAGCGGCCGATGTTGTCCAGGCTTTGTTTGTCGATCGCGATGACGGCCACTTTTTCGCTGGGATTGCGCGATGTCGCACCGACGCCGATGTCGTAGGCCTTGCGCTCCAGGCTCTGCAACAAATCGCTGTTGCCGGAGAAAAGCACGACAATGCTCGCTGCAAGACCGAGGAACCAGTCGCTCTTCCAGAAAGTTCTTTTGTTCATCGTGCCTGCGCTCCCCGTCCAACCGAAACGGCACCCGCGACCGTCACACTAGCCCCCGATGCAACAAGTCCGCATAGAAACAGGATCATACTGCCAATTCTTATAGTCAGACATCAAGCGCGTCAAATTTTTCTGGGGCAGCAATACGTTGCCATATCCCGACGAAATACCGGGAGGCGATTCAAAGCACGCGATCTGTACCGAGATCGGTCTTGCGCTTCACCAGCCAGTGACCAACCACCACCACCCCAAGCGCGCAGCCGAATCCGCTCAAGTGGATGACCCAGCCGGCATTGGTTTCAAGCCAGGGATGGATGACGCTATCGCTGACCGCCATCTCGCCGGAAATGTATCCAAGCAGGGCGCCACCCAGGACGACAATCAACGGAAAGCGCTGCATCAGGCGCAGCATCACCGAGCTACCGAATACAATCAGAGGAATACTGATCGCCAGGCCGGTCATGAGCAAGCCGACATGTCCCTTTGCGGCTGCGGCAATGCCGATGACGTTGTCCAGACTCATCACCATGTCGGCTATGAGTATCGTCCTGATCGCAGCGAACATCGTATCCTTGCTTTCGATATCGGGACCGCCATCTCCACCCGGCAGTTGCAGTTTTATTCCGATCCAGAGCAGCAGCGTGCTGCCAATCAGCTTGAGGTAGGGCAGGCGAAGCAACTCGACCACGAATACGGTGAGTATCACCCGCATGGCAACAGCAGCCATGCTGCCGAAGATGATCGCCTTTCTTTGCTGATGAGGCGGCAGGGAACGCACTGCCAGTGCAATGACAACGGCATTGTCACCGCTCAGGAGAATATCGACGCCGATAATCTCCAGCAGAGGAATCCAGAATGGATGGGCGAGGAAGGAGTCCAAGGTAACGGTCGGGAGGGCTTAAAAAAAACGCCCCGCTTCGCAGCGAGGCGTTTTTATTCAGGCCGGATTCGCTCGTTAGAGCAAGGCCTTGAGCAACTTGCCCATTTCAGCCGGGTTGCGCGTCACCTTGAAGCCGCATGCCTCCATGATTGCCAGTTTGGCTTCGGCCGTATCGGCGCCTCCGGAAATCAGGGCGCCGGCATGTCCCATGCGCTTGCCCGCCGGCGCCGTGACACCGGCAATAAACCCGACGATCGGCTTCTTCATGTTGACCTTGCACCAGGTTGCCGCGTCCGCTTCGTCCGGTCCGCCGATCTCGCCGATCATGATGACCGCATCGGTATCCGGATCGTCGTTGAACAATTTCATGATATCGATGTGCTTGAGGCCGTTGATCGGGTCACCGCCAATGCCAACCGCGGAAGTTTGCCCGAGGCCCAGATCGGTGAGTTGTCCCACGGCTTCATAGGTCAGGGTACCCGAACGCGACACCACACCGATCCGCCCCTTCTTGTGGATGTGTCCCGGCATGATGCCGATCTTGATTTCATCCGGCGTGATCAGCCCGGGGCAGTTCGGTCCGAGCAGGAGCGTTTCCTTGCCCCCTGCCGCGACCTTGGCTTTCATCTTGTTGCGCACTTCCAGCATGTCGCGGACCGGGATGCCCTCGGTAATGCAGATCACCAGGTCCAGATCGGCTTCGACCGCTTCCCAGACCGCTGCAGCGGCGCCCGGTGGCGGTACATAGATCACGGAAACCGTGGCGCCGGTTGAAGCAGCCGCTTCCTTGACCGATGCGTAGATCGGAATATCGAAAATCTTTTCGCCGGCTTTCTTGGGATTCACTCCGGCCACGAAACAATTCTTGCCGTTGGCATATTCCTGGCACTTCTCGGTGTGGAATTGCCCGGTCTTCCCGGTGATGCCCTGGGTAATAACCTTGGTGTTCTTGTTGATCAGAATGGACATTTCTACTCCTTGCTAGTGCGCAACGGCAGCGACAATCTTTTGCGCCGCATCCGCCATGTTGTCGGCGGAGATAATGGGAAGACCTGAATCCTTGAGGATCTTTTTGCCGATCTCGTCATTGGTGCCCTTCATGCGCACCACCAGCGGCACAGTCAGATGCACCACCCGGGCGGCGGCGACGATGCCTTCGGCGATGGTGTCGCATTTCATGATGCCGCCGAAGATGTTCACCAGGATGCCCTTCACTGCCGGGTTCTTCAGCATGATCTTGAAAGCTTCGGTCACTTTCTCGGTGGTGGCGCCGCCGCCGACATCGAGGAAGTTGGCGGGTTCGGCACCGAACAGCTTGATCGTGTCCATGGTGGCCATCGCCAGTCCGGCGCCATTCACCAGGCAACCGATGTTGCCATCAAGTGCGATGTAAGTCAGGTCGAACTTGGAGGCCGCAACTTCATCCGGATCCTCTTCGTCCAGGTCGCGGTAGGCAACAATTTCCGGCTGACGATAAAGCGAGTTATCGTCAAAGTTGAACTTGGCATCGAGCGCCTTGATGTTGCCATTGGCCTCCAGGATCATCGGATTGATCTCCGCCAGCGAGGCGTCGGTTTCCATGTAGCAGCGGTACAAATTCTTGATCAGCGCCACCGCCTGCTTCAACGATGCGTCAGGCACACCGATGCCGCGGGCCAGGTTCTCGGCTTGCTTGTCGGTCATGCCGACGACGGGATCAACGAATTCCTTGAGAATTTTTTCCGGGGTGTCATGGGCGACTTTTTCGATGTCCATGCCGCCTTCCGAGGAAGCCATCACCGCCACCTTCTGCGAAGCGCGGTCGGTCAGCACGGCCAGGTAGTATTCCTTTTTGATGTCCGCGCCATCCTCGATCAGCAGGCGCTTCACCTTGCGCCCCTGCGGGCCGGTCTGGTGCGTCACCAGCTGCATGCCGAGAATCTGACTCGCGTACTGCTTGACCTCGGCGAGCGACTTGGCGACTTTGACGCCACCGCCCTTGCCGCGACCGCCGGCATGAATCTGGGCCTTGACCACCCAGACCTGACCGCCCAGATCAGTTGCGACCTTGACTGCCTCGTCGACAGAGAAAGCAGGATTGCCGCGCGGGGTCGTTACCCCGAACTTCCTGAGAATTTCCTTGCCCTGATATTCATGAATTTTCATGCGTCTTCCTTGAGTGCAATAAATGATGGGTGTTGCGGTTTGGCTTTTCCACCGGCTCCTCTGCCAGCGCTGCGCTTTGCACCGACAGGTTTTCCGCCCCGGCCCTGCTGAGCTGGATCAGTTTGCGACGAGGTGAGGGAACGCCTGGCGGCTGCAACATGGGACGGAATATGGATCCAGGCGGAGATTATGGGGAAAATTGAGCCGCAGATGATATCACATCAGGGCTTGGTGCCGCTGTCCAATTCTGCCGCGGACAGTGCAGCCCAGGCCGCTTTGGCTTCGACCAGAGGTTTGATGTCGGGTAACTTGATGCGTGGACGGCCAGGTTCCGGCTCGCTCAGCGCTTCGGTTTCGTGCATGCTGGCTTGCGAGCGCCGTGCCAGTTGCCGGTATAAGGCCGTGCCCTCGACTTTCCAGGCCATTTCCTGCGCCGACAATCCGCGCACGATCCGGGCCGGTGTTCCGGCAACCAGGGTTTGTGCAGGAATTTCCATGCCCGCCTTGACAAAGGCCATGGCGGCGACGATAGACGATTCGCCTACCCGGGCGTTGTCCATGACCACGGCATTCATACCGATCAAGGCATTACGGCCGATAAAACAACAATGCAATATCGCGCCATGGCCAATGTGCCCATGATCCTCAATGACCGTGTCGCGATCGGGAAAGCCATGCACGGTGCAATTGTCCTGGATATTGGCGCCCTGGCCGATGATGATCCGGCCGAAATCGCCACGCAGGCTGGCGCAGGGGCCAATATAGCAATCCGCTCCGATGATCACGTCGCCGATCAGCACCGCCATGGGATGCACGAACGAAGACGGATGAACGACCGGCACCAGACCATCGATGGCATAAACCTTGACCATCACAGTGGATGCCGCGACTGAACCACGAAGAAACGCCCGGCGACGAAGGCGCTGTCGATCAGGCACGCATTCGCGGCAGGGTTTGCCCCCGTGCCGTGGTAATCGGAGAAGCCGCTGGTTTGGTTGATATACATGGCATCGGTCAGGTTGAAGGTCAGCGCGACACCAACGCGCAGGGAAATTTCCTCGGCCAGTTGCCAGATCGGTCCGACCGTCGAATGCACCAGGAAGGTCAACGCACCACTGTCTCGCATCACTCGCTCTGCCATCGACAGGCTTTCCAGCGTCGTGGCCGTTTCGACGATAAAACTGATGGGGCCGAAACGCTCTTCGGCATAGGCTGGCAAATCAGTGACATCCACTTTGATCAGCAACGGGGTCTGAACACGCGCCTCAGGATATTGGGGATGGCGCAGTGCCGTCGATTCGACCAGCACTTCTCCCAACTCGCGCGAAGCTTCGATGCGTGCCATGGTGGCGGGCGACTGGATGGCGCCAAGTATTTCCAGAGCGCGATCGGTGTCGGACAGCAGTGCGTTCAGCGCCCGCGCCAGATCCGCTTCGAATTGGACAACAGGAATGATTCCTCCGGCCGTTTTCACGCCTTCCTTGGCGACGAAAATAGCTTGCGGCGTAGTGCACATCTGCCCGGAGTAGAGCGCCAAACTGTACGCCAGATTCTTCAGGAGTCCAGGGTAATCGTCAGTGGAATCGACGATCACGCAATTGACGCCTGCCTTCTCGGTAAATACTAAAGCCTGGCGTGCATTCTCTTCCAGCCACGTACCGAATACGGGGCTACCGGTAAAGTCGATGCAGCGAATCTCCGATCGTTGCGCAACCTCCCTGGCTAAAGGAACCTCCGTATCATCCACCAGCAAACTCACCAGATTCGGATCGAAGCCTGCTTCCTTGAGTGTCTGGCGCGCCACCGCGACAGTCAAGGCAAGCGGCAGAATCGCGTTCGGGTGAGGCTTGACGATTACCGGATTACCGGTCACCAGGCTGGCAAAAATTCCCGGATAGCCATTCCAGGTGGGGAAGGTGGAACAGCCAATGACAAAGGCAATGCCACGCGGGACGATGGTAAAAATTTTCTCGAGCCGCAACGGCGGACTGCTGCCTGGAGGCTTTTCCCAGAGTGCCGACTCGGGAACCTGCTTCATTTCCCGGTAAGCGTAGGCGATGGCTTCGAGACCGCGTTCCTGCGATTGAGGTCCGGCCATCCTGAACGCCATGTCCAGCCCCTGTCCGGTCGTGTGCATGACGGCATGGGCCATTTCCGCGCTATGTGAATTGAGCCGCTCCAGCATCTCCACGCATATACCGGCACGGGTATCGGCGCCGGCCTTGATCCAGGCAGACATCGCGCTCTTGCTGGCGCTGATCAAGGCATCCGGGTGGCACTTGGGGTAGGAGATGTTGAGTGGCAAACCATACGGGGAATTTTCCGCTCCGCCGCGCTCGATCACGCCGGGCTGATCCAGGTAGAACTGTGCATCACGATAGGCCTCAAAGGCCAGGCGTCCCTGCTCCAGTGCATTTTCGCCATACGCATCGATGTTTTCCGCATAGGGACTCCAATAGCCGCGCTTCTTGATGGCGACCAGAGTCTGCGCCAGCAATGCTTTATGTTTCTCGAACAGCAGGTGAGGCATCTAATTTCTCCAGCGTGATACATTTCCATTGTAGCCACTTGGCTCTCAACCTGCATGCCATGACTTATCAATCCATACGCTATTCACACGTCGACAGCATTGCCAGAATCACGCTGAACCGGCCGGAAAAACTTAACGCTTTCAATCTCGAGATGCATGGCGAACTGCGCGATGCGCTCGGCCGGGTGCGCAACGAACAGGCTCGCGTACTCTTGCTGCACGGCGCCGGACGCTGCTTTTGCGCTGGACAGGATCTTGATGAGCGCGATCTGTCCCCGGGCATACCACCGCCAGACTTGGGCTTGTCTCTGGAATCGCTCTACCGGCCGTTGGTGCTTGGCTTGCGCGCCTTGCCCATGCCTGTGATCTGCGCCGTCCAAGGGGTCGCGGCCGGGGCCGGGGCCAGCGTTGCACTGGCATGCGACATTGTTCTTGCCGCACGTTCCGCCAGTTTCATCCAGTCATTCTGCAAACTCGGCCTGATCCCCGATGCCGGCGCAACCCACACCGTGCCAAGCCTGATCGGCACTGCCCGCGCCATGGGGCTGGCTTTGCTGGGCGAAAAAGTCCCGGCAGAACAGGCGGAAGCCTGGGGCTTGATCTGGAAATGCATCGCCGATGATCAACTGATGGCGGAGGCAGAGCGACTGGCCGTGCATTTCAGCAACGCGCCAACCAAGGGACTGACTTTCGCCAAACAGGCGATCTATCGCAGCGCGAATCACACGCTGGAGCAACAACTCGACCTCGAGCGCGATTTCCAGCGCGAACTGGGCTGCAGCGACGATTATCGGGAAGGCGTGAATGCCTTCAAGGAAAAACGCCCACCGCGCTTTACCGGCAAATAAAGGAACGCCCATGGGAGAAACATCACAATTCGAACTGACCACCGAATTGACCACGCTGGGTGGCGGCTGCTTCTGGTGCCTGGAGGCAGTATTTCTCCGGCTGCGCGGCGTCAGTTCCGCCGTCTCCGGATATTGCGGCGGCCACGACAAACACCCGAGCTACGCGGCAGTCTGCTCAGGCGAGACCGGCCATGCCGAGGTCGTCCAGGTGAAATTCGACCCCGCGGTGCTGACCTATCGGGATCTGCTCGAAGTGTTCTTCGCCATTCACGACCCGACCACGCTGAATCGCCAAGGCCATGACACTGGCACGCAATATCGTTCCGTGATCTTCACGCATTCCGCCACGCAAGCTGCAGCCGCCAGGGAAGTCATCGCCAGAATCGAGACGGCACACGCCTATCCCGATCCGGTCGTCACCGAAGTCACTCCCCTTGCGACCTTCTACCCGGCCGAGGACTACCATCAGGACTATTTTGCCAATAACTCGATGCAACCCTACTGCCAGGCAGTGGTCGCGCCCAAGGTAAGGAAATTCATGCAGTTGTTTGGCGAGCGCAGCAAGTAACCTGGCCTGCCTTGAGATGCACTGACGCTGACGAGGTCAGGCCGCTCCGTCGCGCAAGGCCCGCCGCAATATCTTGCCCACGTTGGTTTTGGGCAGGTCGGCACGGAACTCGACGTGCTTGGGAATTTTGTATCCGGTCAGGTTGAGCTTGCAGTGGGCGATCAAATCTTCGGCGGTCAGCTTGGGATCTTTCTTTACGACGAAAATCTTCACCGCTTCGCCAGATTTCTCGTCGGGTACGCCCACAGCGGCCACTTCCAGCACGCCCGGATGCATCGCGACAACTGCTTCGATCTCGTTCGGGTAAACGTTGAAGCCCGAGACCAGGATCATGTCCTTCTTGCGATCGACGATCCTGATAAAACCTTTCTCATCCACAATGCCGACGTCGCCCGTTTGCAGGAAGCCGTCCGCCATGATGACCTTGGCGGTTTCCTCCGGCCGATTCCAATAGCCCTTCATCACTTGCGGTCCGCGTATGCAGATTTCGCCGGCTTCGCCCATGGCCACATCGACGCCGTCATCGTTGCGAATGGCCACTTCGGTGGAGGATATCGGCAGTCCGATCGAGCCGTTGTACTCCGCCAGGTTGAGCGGATTGATGGTCGCTGCGGGTGAGGTTTCCGTCAAACCATAGGCCTCGATCAGGGGCTGTCCGGTGGTCGCTTTCCATTTGTCGGCAACGGCTTTCTGCACCGCCATGCCTCCGCCAAGCGTGACACGCAGGTGACTGAAGTCCAGAGAGGCGAAGCCCGGGTCGTGCAACAAGGCGTTGAATAGCGTATTGACGCCGGTGAACGTGGTGAACTTGTACTTTCTCAACTCCTTGATGAAGCCAGGAATGTCGCGTGGATTGGTGATCAGCAGGTTGGCTGCGCCAAGCTTGAGGAAGGTCAGGCAATTCGCCGTCAGTGCGAAGATGTGATACAGCGGCAAGGCCGTGACGATGAGTTCATCGCCCTTGGTAAGCACCGGCTTGAGCCAGGCATGGGCCTGCTGCAGATTGGCAATGATGTTCCGGTGCGTCAGCATCGCTCCCTTGGAAACGCCTGTGGTACCGCCGGTGTATTGCAGGAAGGCAATGTCCTCATGGCCCACTTTCACCGGGAGCAAAGCCAATCCTGCACTCTTGTGCAGCATATCCTTGAAGCTGACTGCCCTAGGCAGACTCCAGGGTGGCACCATTTTCTTGATTGTCCGGACGACGAAATTGACCAGCAATCCCTTGACGCCAAGCATGTCTCCCAAACTGGTGACAATCACATGCTTGACGGGAGATTTCGTCACAACCTCCTGCAGCACATGGGCAAAGTTCTCCAGGATCACGATCACGTCCGCGCCTGAATCCTTCATCTGGTGCTCCAATTCGCGTGCCGTATACAGCGGGTTGCAATTCACCACCGTATAGCCGGCGCGCAAGGCACCAAAGATGCAAATCGGATATTGCAACAGGTTCGGCATCATCAGGGCGATGCGGGCCCCTTTGGGCAATTTGAGGACTTGCTGGCAGTAACCGGCGAACTGGAGTGACAGAAGGTCGAGCTCAGCGTAAGTCAGCGCCTTGCCCATGTTGATATATGCGGTTCGAGCGGCGAAGGCACGGGTACTCTTTTCAAACAAGTCGCCCAGCGACTTGAATTCGTTGACGTCGATTTCGGCAGGAACTCCCGCCATATAGCTCTTCAACCAGACTTTTTCCATGGCTCCTCCTGAACCTTGTACCCAGCCTCCGAGCATGCTCGGGATGCCGCAAGCAACTCAGCGTTCGAGTTTGTCCGACTTGTTCTTGACCTTCGCCCATTCGTCGGCGTCAGGCAACGGCTCCTTGCGCTCGATAATGGGCTGCCAGAGCTTCGCGAGTTCAGCGTTCAATGCGATGAATTGTTTCTGCTCGTTGGGCACGTCATCTTCGGCGTAGATGGCCTCGACCGGACATTCGGCTACACACAGCGTACAATCGATGCATTCATCCGGATCGATCACGAGAAAATTCGGCCCCTCGCGGAAGCAATCCACCGGACAGACATCGACACAATCCGTGTATTTGCATTTGACGCAGGCTTCGGTCACAACGTAGGTCATTTCACACCACCTCCAGCTACATGCGGAATTAGCCGCTCAAGTATAATGGATGCACTGTCGCTTGTACCGTACGCGAAAAACACAAGCGGCCGGTATTATTGTAGTATGCAGCATGGCAGCGCACCGAAATGCTGGCTGTAACCCCGCCACAGCGCCGCAATTTTTTGTTAGCATAGCCATCAAGTTGTTTTCAGCTTAGTCATTATCCGCATCCGCCAAAGACCCCTGTCTGGGGCAAAATCCACAACACGAGGAAATCATGAGCGAGCACATTCATCACGTCACCGATGCCACTTTCAAGAGCGAAGTGCTCGAATCCAGCACGCCCGTGCTGGTCGACTACTGGGCCGAATGGTGCGGTCCATGCAAAATGATCGCCCCCATCCTGGAAGACATCGCCAAGGATTACACCGGCAAGCTCAAAGTAGCCAAGCTCAATATCGATGACAATCAAAAAACCCCCGGCGAGTTCGGCATTCGCGGGATTCCTACCCTGATGCTGTTCAAAGGCGGCAATATCGAAGCGACCAAGGTCGGGGCACTGTCGAAGTCGCAGCTCACCGCTTTTATTGACAGCAACCTCTGATCCCGTTACAGTTCGCTCTCAAAGCAATCCGGCCCGCATCCACAACATAAACTAGTGCGCTGGCCGGACCACAATCCACCCCTCCCAGTTTCGCGTCTCTTTCCGGATCACCTCTGATTCATCCTCCCTTCCCGCTTCACGTCTAGCAGGTCTTCCCTATGCATCTATCGGAGCTTAAAGTTCTCCATGTCAGCCAGTTACTCGAAATGGCGATCGCCAATGAGATCGACGGCGCCAATCGCCTGCGCAAGCAGGAACTGATTTTCGCTCTCCTCAAGAACCGCGCCAAAAAGGGGGAAAATATCTTCGGCGACGGTGCCCTGGAGGTTCTTCCAGATGGCTTTGGTTTTCTGCGCACGCCAGACACATCGTATCTGGCCAGCACGGACGACATCTACGTCTCGCCCTCGCAGATCCGCCGTTTCAATCTGCACACCGGCGACACCATCGAAGGAGAAATCCGTACGCCGAAAGACGGCGAGCGCTATTTTGCGCTGGTCAAGGTTGACAAGGTCAATGGCGAACTCCCCGAAGCATCCAAGCACAAGATACTGTTTGAGAATCTCACCCCGCTGCACCCCAACAAGCACATGGAACTGGAACGGGACATGCGGGGCGAGGAAAACACGACTTCGCGCGTCATCGACATCATCGCCCCAATCGGCAAGGGGCAACGCGGCCTGCTGGTCGCCAGCCCGAAGAGCGGCAAGACGGTCATGATGCAGCACATTGCCCACGCCATTTCGGTCAACCATCCGGACGTGGTGTTGATCGTACTGCTGATCGACGAGCGCCCAGAGGAAGTCACCGAAATGCAGCGTTCGGTCAAGGGCGAGGTGGTTGCTTCGACCTTCGACGAACCGGCGACGCGCCACGTGCAAGTTGCCGAGATGGTCATCGAAAAAGCCAAGCGTCTGGTGGAACACAAGAAGGACGTGGTGATCCTGCTCGACTCGATCACGCGCCTGGCACGCGCCTACAACACTGTGGTGCCGGCCTCGGGCAAGGTGCTGACAGGCGGGGTCGACGCAAACGCCCTGCAACGCCCGAAACGCTTCTTCGGTGCCGCTCGCAATGTTGAAGAAGGCGGCTCGCTGACCATCATTGCCACAGCGCTGATCGATACCGGATCGCGTATGGACGACGTGATATATGAAGAATTCAAGGGCACCGGCAACATGGAAATCCATCTGGATCGCCGCATGGCAGAAAAGCGTGTGTATCCGGCGATCAACGTCAATCGTTCCGGCACGCGGCGCGAGGAACTGCTGCTCAAGCCGGATGTGTTGCAGAAAATGTGGGTGCTGCGCAAACTGCTCTACAACATGGATGACATGGAAGCCATGGAATTCCTGCTCGACAAGATCAAGGCGACCAAGAACAACGGCGAGTTCTTTGACGCAATGCGCCGCGGCTGAGCGCCAAAGAGTAAAACCAGCGTAAAACTGTAGATTGCATTCCACAAGGAATTCCAGGATAATGCCACCCCTTCCAGCCCGGCAGACTCGGTAGTCCCGGGTAGTTTTTGTCAAGGAACAAGATCATGAAAGAGAAAATCCACCCGAATTACGTCGAAATCGCTGTGACCTGCAGTTGCGGGAACAACTTCAAGACCCGCTCGACCAGCGGCAAGCCCTTGCATGTTGAAGTCTGCTCCGAATGTCACCCGTTTTACACGGGCAAGCAGAAGATCGTCGATACCGCCGGT
>JBAYVV010000012.1:0-46370 GCA_041674465.1 Sterolibacterium sp. | reverse complement strand
GCGTGGGAGAACTCCAGCGTCGTGGCGTGGGAGAACTCCAGCGTCGTGGCGTGGGGGAACTCCAGCGTCGTGGCGTGGGGGAACTCCAGCGTCGAGGCGTGGGATCAGGTAGGCATCCAGGGCTATGGCGCCGCTTCGATCCTGCTCTACGGTCTGGCCGTCCTCTGGCTCCACAACAAACTGAAGTTCACCAAGAAGTCGAAGACGGCAACCGTCCGTGAAGTTGGTGATTCGGTCATCCGCGCCAAGAAAGGTGCGCCGAAAGACTGGCTGGCTAAGAACGGTGTCGATCCGGTCAAAGGCAAGATCACGCTGTTCAAGCGCGTCTCGAAGGACTTTAAAACTCAGGAAGGGTGCGAGTGGGAAACCACGTGGACCGTGGGCGCCACGATGGATCACCCGAATTGGAGCCCCGCCGGCGAAGAGTGCCATGCTGGCAAGTTCCACGGCTGCCCGCGCCCGTACTTCTGTGATGAATTCCGCAGCACGCCTGGCGACCGCTACGTGGCGCTCGAAGTCGCGGTGAAAGACCTCTACGCCTGGGACAAGCCCGGCTACCCCCACAAGATCGCCTTCCGCCGCGGCATCGTGCTCTACGAGTGCGACAAGCACGGCCGCAAAAAGTCGTAACTCACAGTTTCACAATTTTTAGAACCATCAAAGACACCCAAACCCGAAAGGAAGACGCCACCATGGCACAGCTCGAAACCCCAGGAAAATTCAAGGCCGTCATCATTGAGAACGCCGTTTCCGAGAGCAAGCCGAAAGAAGGCAAGCCATCGGAAGGGCTCCAGTGGGCGGCGAAATACTTCATCCAGCAGTACTTCGATGAAGCCACGAAGCAGTGGATGGACTGCGCCGATCAGAACCTGGTGATCCAGGGCTGGCAGGCCATCATCAAGAATGACGGCGAGGCCAGCGACTTCGGCATCAATACGCTGAAGGAAGTGCTGGGCTGGGATGGCGTCGACCTGACGTACCTGGACGGCGACCTGTCGGCCATCGTGGTGCAGATCACCACGGCATTCGAGGCCGATCAGAAGGGCGTTAGCCGCCTGAAGGTGAAGTGGCTGAACCCCGAGAACTTCGAAGGCAACTCGCTGACGAAGCTCGATCCCGCGGCGCTGAAGAGCCTGAACGCCAAGATCGGTTCGAAGCTCCGCGCCCTGTCACCGCCGGCGCCGGCCGCGGCAAAGACCACGACGCCAGCACAACCGGCGGCCGCCGGCGCAGCACCGGCCAGCAAGCCGCTTGGGAATCCGACCGCTCGCAAGTTCTAGAGGTCTGCACCGCTGACAGAGATAGGCGCAGCCGGAAGACGCTTTATCGAGGGCAGGCGGGACGGGGTAACCCGGTCATATACGGCCCCATATCTCCGGCAGCCAGCGACGTGGCCTCCTTCCGCGGGCGCTGGCGAAATTTGAAAGGGATCGACATGCCTGGCAAATCACCGACGCGACTGCGAATTGAGGCTGGCTACATCAATCAAAAGATGCTGGCCGACAACGCTGACGTTTCGGCGCACACGCTGCGCAAGTACGAGACCGGCAAGCTCCACGTCATCGCCAAGGGCACATTCAAGCGATGGGCCCGCATCGCCAAACTTCTGAAAATCACCTACCAGGAATATTCTTCTGCCGTGCTCGATCAGCGGTGGCGAGCACTGAAGAAATAGCTGGCGGCGGCGCTCTTCGGTACACGCCAATCAAGACAATAGCGCACCCCGATTGCCCGACCGCCAGCTTGAAAGGAATTGACCCATGGATTGTCCAATTTGCGGTTCTCAGTTCACCATCCCGATTGGCAACGGCTGCCGGCACTGCATCACCTGCAAGGCTGACATGAACATGGATGAGTGGGACAAAATCGTGAAGGGCGGCCAGGGGCGCACCAGCAAAGAGGTGAAGGATGCCGCTGAGGGTTGCGTTCACGTCGTCATCATGGCCATCGTTGTCATTGCCATCCTGTGTGCAATGTGGGGGACGAAGACATGACGACGGGACCGTTTTACCGGGTCACCAAATGGCTGCGCGACCACAAGCCAACCGACCCGGTTCCGCCAGATTTGAAACCCGACGTTGACGAACTGCACACCCGATTCACTGAGACCGTTCGGAAGCATCCGGACGTAAAGCTTTCCCGATACATGCGCGTTCTGCTGAGGCTGCCCGATGAAAACGGAACTGACCATCGAGTGGAAGGGTTGCCATCTGGAGAGCCTGGCGAACAAGCGGGAAAACAAATTCTCGAAGAGCGGCCGGGCGTCTGAACAGCGGCAGGGGATGCTGCTGCGTCTGGCCAACAAGCTGCGCACTGTCGGCCTGAAAGCGCCGTTCGCTGTGGAAATCACCCGGATCGGACCGCGCAAGCTGGACAGCGACAACCTGAGCATCAGTGCGAAGCACGTGCGCGACGGCGTTGCCGACGCCCTGGGCGTTGACGACGGGGACGAAACGAAAATCCAATTCACTTACCAGCAGGAAAAGGCCAAAGGCTACGCCGTGCGTGTGGCCATTAAAGGAGCGAGCTGATGGATATTGACAACGAAAAGCGATGTGTTGCCGCGCAGGTCATCGTCGAACTGTTCGACAATAAGAACGTTCAGCAGCTTGAGTTGCTGCGGTTGCGGGCCGCGATTGCGCTGTCTGTTTTGGGCGACAAACGGCAAGAGATGATGGGTCGCATTGCCAGCGAGCTTGACCGCGCCTACGAAAAGCACGGCCGGGAGCAATGGGGGCGGCACGAGTTCTATGCCATTCTTAAAGAAGAAGTCGACGAACTGTGGGACTGCATTAAGCGCGATGAGCCCATGGAGAACGTCGAGAAGGAAATGCTTCAGGTCGCCGCCATGTGCTTCCGTTACTTCGAAACTGGCAACCGCTCATTCAAGGGAAAGCCATAGAGATGCTCCAGTTCACTGAACCCACATGGCCGATCAATGCGCCGCGGCGCTGGCAGACTGAAGCTTTTGCCACCGCGGCCGCGCATCTTGGCCAGCCTGACTGCGACCCGGCGGTCATCAGCGCCATTATGGGCGCCGGGAAGTCGTTGCTGATTCAAGAGCTGTGCGCCTGCGCGGCGATGGAAACCAACGACGTTATTGTCGTTTCCACCAGCACGCAGGACCTGGTTGAATCGCTGACTGCTGACATCAAAGAACGCTGCCGGATGCACCGCAACGTCGGCTGCTGGTACGGCCGGCGGAAGCGCATCGCGCAGGTCATCATCGCCTGCGTCGATAGCCTGCACACCCTGGCCACCAGGCTTCAGCAGCTTGGCAAGCGCGTGGTGCTGTGGATGGCCGATGAGGCGCACCGCTCCGAATGCTCGACGGTGCTGGACGCTTACGAGACACTGGCGCCGGCGCATTCGTTGGGATTGACGGCCACCGCCTTTCGCGCTGATGCCTTCGAATCGATCACCCTGTTTCACGAGCTGATCTACCGCTATGGCGTGAAAGAAGCCGTGGCCGATGGCGTTGTGGTGCCGTGGAAGATCGTCAACCACGACGGCGACATTGATGACCTGGATGCCGCGTGCCTGCAGATGATTAAATCGTTCCCTGGCCCCGGCCTGGCCAACGCCGCGGACATCGCGGATGCGGAAGCGTTCGCGCGGTTCCTGAGCAGCAATGGCGTGGCATCGAAGGCCGTGCACAGCCGGCTGAGCCAGTTTCAGAAGCAGCGCATCATGGAAGACCTACACCAAGGGCTGCTGAAGTGCGTGGTGCATGTAAACCTGCTGACAGAGGGCGCGAACTTTCCCTGGCTGTGCTGGCTGCAGCTCCGGCGTGAGGTTGAGAGCCGTGTGCGGTTCTGTCAGGAAATCGGCCGCGCGCTGCGCTCCTGCCGTGAAATTATCTGGCCCGGCAATGGTGACATCCAGAAGACGGAAGCCATCCTGGGCGACCCGCATGACCTATTCGGCACCTTTGGCGGCGTGACGCATTCGGAAGCGCTGGGGGAGCCGCCTGAGAAGCCTGAGTGGGAACAGCCGGAACGTCTGCCGCCGGAAAACATCGGTGAGCGCATCAAGGACGCTGACCCGCCGGTGGCGATGGCGTGGATTGAAAGCGTCGTGCGTACTCTCTGCGTGGCCGCTGACTGCGCCAACATGATGGATCGCGACCGGAAGCCGATCAAGAAGGCTGACCGGCTGAAACCCAGCACACCGATTCAGCAGGGCGCCATGGCCAGCGCCATTGAAGGTGTGCGCACCATTGCTCCTGAAGGCTGGATGAAGTGCCTGGAGGAAATCGCCCACCGGCCGGAATGCCTGCGCTTTGGGTTCACTGCCGATCTGCTGATGGGGCTGCAGGGCATCAAGAAAGCGAAGACGTGGCCACCGTTGGACAACAAGGGCCGCATTTCTGCCGTGCCTGGCGCTGAGGATGAAGCCAGCGCACCGGAACAACAGGTGATCGTGGTGCCGTCCGTCACTGACAAGGCGGGGCAGCTCGTGATGGATTTTGCTGAAGCGAAGGGAGCATAGAGATGAGCGAATTAACTGGGCCGGTCATACCTGATGAGACGCATTTTAATGGTACTAAGGAAAACAATCCCGGCCAACTTGAGCCGTTCAGCGGCCCGGAATATCTGGAGCTCAAGAAGCGCGGTGCAACGATGGAAGACATCCCGCGGCTGCTGCTGACCATTGAATTCCTGGGTGCCAGTTGCAAAGCGCTGAACGAACAGCACGCCAGCAATGTCGACGTCATCAACACGTTGCGGCCGGTGTGCGTGATGTTCGCCATGAACGGCGGCGGGAAGATCATGATTCCGTTTGAAAACATGGCCGTGGCAGCGCAGCAGGATCTGCATTGGAACGCGAACAAAGCCACGAAGTTTCTGGAGCTGTGGGTCAAAGTGAAGCCGCCCAAGGGCATCATCATTCCTGGAGATTTTAGACGATGAAAGAGATTACCTGGAGTCCGCAGGATGAAATCCATCCGAACATGCGCGACATGATCGCCATCCACGAGGGATCGGTTCCCTTGGCCATCGTTCGTGACGCTGAGACCATGGCCAAATACATCGGCGTGCCCGTGTCGCAATTCAGGATGGAGACGCACTTTTGCAAAGTGCTGGCGAAATGGCGTTATCAGGTGGCTGACGCCATGCTCGAAGAGAAGGAAAAACGACAATGAATCGACTGAAATTTCCGCCGCAAGAATTGGTCGAAAAGTGGATCGTTCGGCTGCAGTGTTCGGTGAAAGAGCTGCGCGAAGATAAATCAAAGTGCCTGAGCTCTGCTAAGGGTGTAATCATTAATGATCCCATCAGCGTTATCAGCGATCCTTGGATGATCCAAATTCGCCTCTATCACGAGGCCTTTAAAATGGTTGTTTGTCACAATTTCGATCTCATGGATCTCGAACGCCTTCAGGGCCAAATCGTCGACACCATGGTTGCTTCGCTTGTTCGCGCAATGCTCGACAACATGACAAAGCTGTTTCTGAACACCACTACCGACGCCTTGGACGTATCGACACAATTGTAAGGTAGAGTTTTAATGGAACTCTCTGAACTCAAACGCGACCGAAACCTGTTGCTGGCCGTGCTGAAGATCCAGCGCGAGGGGCAACACTTGCCTTGCCCGTTCCACGGCGGCGGGAAAGCCTTTTGCGTTTGGCGCGGTGACGATGGCGTGTGGCTGTGGAAGTGCAACAGCACCGGCTGCGGATGGGGCACCGTTGTCGATGCGGCCATGAAGATGTTCAACGTGCAGACCTGCCGCGATGCCATCAACGCGCTGGAAAAGGAACTCGGAATCAAGATCGGGCGCGATGAGGACTATATCGAGCCGCGCATTGACGTCGACCGGGCGGAAGCCTTCATCAAAGACGCTCACGATTACCTAATGAACAGCACGGAAGTGCAGGAACAATGGCTGAAGAAGAAGCGCGGCATCGAGAACCTTGAGACCGTCCAGAAATACCGCCTGGGGTTCGTCGATGGCGCCGGGTTCCACGGCAAGAACTGGAGAATCTTTGGCTGGGTGCTGCCAGTAACGGACGCTGCCGGCCACCTGGTGGGTGTCAAGCTGCACACGGAGCGGCCGCCCTGGCCGGAAGGTCCAAAGTGCCTGTGGGCGCCATTCGGCACCTACCCCGTGGAAGACATTCGCAAGGGCATTCACCCAAAGCACGGGCCGCACACCCTGTGGCCACCGCCGGAGCATCACGCCGGCGTTCAGCAGCTCTATTTCTGCCCGGGCGAACTGAAGGCGCTGGCGATGATCGCCGCGGGACTGCCGGCCACGGCGCCAACGAACGGTGAAAATAAGCTGCCGGATCGGCTGGTGCAGCGGATTGCGGCCGCAAAGCCTGGCAGCCTGGCCATCAGCTACGACGACGACAAGCCAAAGATGATCAACGGCAAGATGGTCAGCCACGGCAACGTCTGGAAAGATTCGATGATCGAGGCGTTCAAGCCCACGGGGATTGTCACGCTCCCTTTTGCCTTTCGGAGCGAGCCGATGGCGCCGCTCGCTCCGACGATTCCCGCAGAGGATACCACCGTCTCGCACATCGCTTCAACCGTGTCCGGAACAGTGGTCAGTGGACCGGTAGAGATAAATACTGAAGCGCCGGGCAAAGGCCGCTACAGCGTCGAGTGGTGGAAGCGCGTGACGATCACCGACGAAGACGTTGAGAACGCACAGAAGATGCACACGGTGTGGTGGACGGTTGACGAAGCGGACTTCATTCAGGTTTTCGAAGAGGCGCGGCGCTACGACACGTTGCCAGATGCCGATACCGCCATCTGCCCGTGGCTGGAGTGCACACCGGAAACGATGTGGGATCTGCTGGCCGCTGAAATCAAAAATGGACCCGGCGGGCCGCACGCAAAGAGCGGCGAGCTGATGCAGTCGCTGCGCAAGGTTAGAGAGCTTGAAAAGTTACCGTTTTAGAGGTCCATTTTGTCGAAAGTCGATGCCAACGATATTGCCGCGCAGCATGGCCCTGTTGTTCTTGCTGCTGAAGCGGAACGCCTGGCCGCCGCGGCGCGAGTCGAGGCGCTGGCATCCTTCCCCAGCGTCACAGAACTGGTCAAGCGCCACGGCGGCCGGATGCGGCAAGCCATCATCCACGGGCTGGTGCGTCGCGGCGAGGTCATCAACATCATCGCACCGCCGAAATCCGGAAAGACCTGGCTGGCGTACCACATGGCCATCTGCGTTGCCTCTGGCGGCCATCTGCTGGGGATCACTGAATGGAAGTGTGAGCCTGGGCCCGTGGTCATCTTCGACAACGAACTGCATGAGGAAACCAGCGGCGCGCGCATTCCGATGGTGTTGAAGGCGATGGACCTGCCGGCCGAAATCCTTGACCGCATCTACGTGGTCTCGCTCCGTGGCAAGCTGGTGGACATCAACACCCTGGCCCCTGAAATCGCCAAAGCGAAGATGCTGAAGCCCAAGATGGTGATCCTGGACGCGCTCTATCGGTTCATTCCGAAGGGCATGAAGGAGAACGACAACGCGGACGCGACGGCCATCATGAACACCATCGACAACTACGGGGCGATGCTCGAGACCGCGGCCATCGGATTGGTTCACCACACCAGCAAGGGATCACAGGGCGAAACCGATCTGATGGACGTGGGCGCCGGCGCTGGAGCGTTTGCACGGGCAACGGACAACCACATGGCCGTGCGGCCGCACGAAGACGCTGACCACTACATCATTGAGGCACAGCCGCGCAGCTTTAAGAAGCCTGAGAAGATCGTGTGCGAGTGGGCATTCCCGTTGTGGTGGAATGTCGAGGGCAAGAATCCCGACGATTTGAAGGGCAAGAAGAAGCCGAAGAGCACGCCAGTGACGGAAGTTGACGCTACTGTCGATCCGTCTGTGATCGTGGCGCCGGCGCTGAATGAAAAGTGGATGAGCACTCCTGAGCTGGTGGCCGGGATCGCCAGCCTGACGAAGCGCACACAGAAGGCCGCTGAAATCATGGTCAAGCAATTGGCCACGAGATACGACCTGCGCAACTTGAAAAAGGAAGACGGTGTGCGCGCTGCCGGGTGCATCTACGTCATGCGTGATGAGAGTGGGCCGGGGCTGCTCTATAGCCTGAAAGGGAAGACATGAAAAAGCAGATTGATGAAATTGAGACCGTCACGACGACGGCTCGCTTGGCGCCAGCGGTATGGTTGGCGCTGCAGCAGATTGCCAATGAGCGCGGAAGCCCCACGGTCACGCCCACGCGCGCGCAGTTGGTGAAATTGAGCGGAGTAAACCGTGTCGCCACTATTTCGGATTGTCTATCTGTTCTTGAGCTGGCGGGATGGATCGACCGGAAATTGATGCCTGTGAACAACAATGGTAAGATGGTGCGGATGCTGCGAATTAAGCTATTAAAGCCGTGGAAATTAGAGGGATTTGGCACATGACCATATTGGGATTTGTTGCCGCGTGGCTGTCGATCAGCGGCAACCTGGCTCTGATATTTAAGAAGGTGCTTCTATGCTTCTGGCTGTGGATTGCCGGAAACATTCTCTGGCTGATTTACCACGGCATCCGCGGTGATCTTCCCAGCCTGGTGCTCTTTGGCGCGTACATGATCATGTCCATCGCTGGCCTTTGGCACTGGAGTCGCCCGGCCTAGAATCCTCGCCACCGTTCCGTGGTGCCATGCCTTTCTCATCCTGCAGCGGATATCAAGTCTCTCCAGTTCGCGCGCGATGGCCCGTGGACCCATATCCCTGGATGCCAGCTCATGGATCTTCTGAATTGCTGCCTGTTCGTACTGGCTGGGCACCAACACGCCATTGCGGCCAGCGTGGAAGCCATAGGGCGCGTGTCGGCTCATTCTGCGGCCGTTGGCTTGGTGGCGCTGCATCGCATCGCTGGTGCGCTGTGCAATCTGCTGGCGCTCCAGCTCCGCAATGGCTGACATGATCGTGAACATGCACCGGCCCATCGGGCTGGCTGTGTCCAAGTTCAAATCCAGCAGCGCCAGGTTGGCGCCGTGCTTCTCCAGTCGGTCGATGATGGCTAGGGCGTCACGCGTGTTTCTGGCCAGCCTGGAGAGCGAATAGCACACCAACACGGCTTTGCGCTGGCAAGCGGTATCTAGCGCAGCCTGGAGCCCTGGGCGGTTGTCTGCGCGGCCGCCTGAGAGCTCCCTGTCCTCGTAGATCCACAATTCATTGTAACCCTTCATGCCGATGTAGGCGCGGCAGCGTTCCATCTGCAATTCGATGGACTCGCACAGCTCCGCGCCAGGGCGGGGGGAGAATCGAGCGTAGATGATCGCGTTCATCGGGCACCTCCAAGCTTGCACCAGTCCTGATATAGCCTCGTGCCTTTCATATCGTCCATGACCTGTTTGTGCCATGCAGGCTCAAAATAGGTCAATTCACCGCCGTCGTCGCACTTAACGACGACGTAATTAAATCCACACTGGTTTGTTCCATAGCGCGTTACAATTTCTCTTTCGTCCCGCGTCATATCGGACGCCAGCATAGCCTCAACGGCTTTCCAGTGCGACTCATGGCGGCTAATCGCCCTGCCGTTATCAAAACAAAACTCTTTATCAAAAGCGTGCATTTAGATTCTCCCTTGTCGCCTGCCTCGTCAGTGTGCGTAGGCGATTTCGCACAGTCGCCCTTGTGGGGCGATTCGGCTATTTTGTAGCTTTCGCTATTGCCTTCTCTGCGTCCGACATGATCCGCGCCCATTTGTTTTCGTTGTAGCTGGGTTCAGTTGGAGCGCCGTTACCCATGGCATCAAGCGCATCCTTTAGAGCCGAAAGCAATTCGGGCGACGCAGAAATTAATTGCGCATTTGATTCCGCCTCACCTTCGCGGTGTCGCCCGTGGTATGTTTTTGCGTCACAAATTGCGTATCCGTTTTTGTCAAACACAATCGATGCTGCTGGGCCCTTACCATTTCCGCCAGTATGCCATGGGCCCGGTGTATGCTTTAATTCGCTCATTGCATTTCTCCTTTGGGTTTGGGTTCACTCTTCCATCATCACGCCGGAATCAATTGCCTGCAGCACTGCGCGGAAATTGTTCCGGTGTTCCTGCACCAGTTTTAGGTAGCGTTCAATGGGTTTACCGTCGAGACCTTCAGCGATGGCAATTTCACGCGCGCGTTCCGCGAATGGTTTTGCCAGCTCCCGGCGGGATAGCTCCAGACGGACACAGCGGGAAAGCAATGGCCCGGCATCTTCGTTGTCTTCGAACAGCCCATCTTGTCCGTCGTTCGTCGTGGTGAAAATGAATGCCACGTGCTGCGGGAGACGCTCCAGAATCACCAGCAATTGACGTATGGCATCTTTGCGCAGTCCGTGTGCCTCATTGACGATATAGGCACGCCCCAACTTTGGGCCCCAGCCCGATAGGGCAATTGAACCCTCAATTTCGCGCAGCGTCGATAAGCTGCAATCACTGGCGTCGATTTCCTGAATGCAAACATCCTCTGCAATTTCGGACGCCAAGAGCCGCGCGAGTGTGGTCTTTCCGGTGCCAGATTGCCCGGTGAACCAATAGGCGCGGCCAGCTAAACCACGCTTTTGCAGGAGCGCGATTTTAGCGACGATCTTTTCCTGCCCGACGACTTCAGCGAACGTCTTAGGGCGGTATTTCTCATAGAGCTGCATCTTTGTTCCCTCGCTTTGGCTTGCCTCATCAGTGCGGACGGCGCCACCGTTCCGCAGTCGGCCATTACTGGCCGATTCGGCGTTTAGATGTTGCTCCAGCGTTCAAGGCAGCGCAGGAACGATGCCCGGTGCTTCTCTCCCATGCGCTCCAGCATGTAGGCAGCGAATGCGGCCGCTTCGATTGGTGCCAGGGATTCCAGCGCACCCTTCACGCTGGAAAGATTCCCGTTGATGAACATTTCAATTAAGGCGTCGACACGATCCATAATTCTGTTCTCCAATTAGAGGTTAAAGGTTCACTTCGGAGCGCCCCACACGGCTTTGTCGTAGCCCGGCAAGCGCGGGATATAGTGGTTGTGCAGCTCCCGGCAGAATTGCGCGGTGAGCGTCTTTTCGTAGTCGTCGGACTCACAAGCCTGATATTCAAAACAGGAAATGGATTTCAGGACTTGGAGCGCATCGGGAACGGCGTGGCGGTATGAGTTTTCGTTGAAGATGTAGACGGGCGCGGCGTTCTCTTCGCGGTATCGTGCATTGATGCTGCGCCAGTTTTCGTTCAGGAGCATCTGCCCGATGGCGTCCAGCTCCTTCGCCGCTTCCGCGGCATCGATGGCGCCGCGGTACTTGCGCAACCAACTGAACTGTTGAGCGTAGGGACCACGCTCCAGATTCAGCGCCGCGTTGATGAGGTAGTCGATATGCTTGTTTTCGACGATGAATGCTGACATTGGCGATTCTCCTTCGTGGGGTTTATTCGGCATCAACGGTGTTCACTTGAGCCACCCTTGACGCCACGACTATACACCACGTAATAACGCAGTGTCAAATTTCGCTATGAATTAAATTCAATGGGGATATTCTTTGAGGCTATGAAACCTGAAGAGCTGAAAGCCTGGCGTTCAAAGGCCGGAATGACACAAGATCAACTGGCCAAAGCGCTTGATGTTCCCACGGCAACCATTGCCCGTTGGGAAACAGGGACGATGAAAATACGTCATGAATTAATCTTAGAATTGGCGCTGGAAGGATTATTTCAGCGAAGGAAACAGGGCAATTAATGGCGTTTCCGTATCACGCGGTAGGCGTAACATACTTTGCCCTTGTTTTTACCCTAATAATGCGTGTTTCCTCTCAATTCCCGTCCATTCCGTATGACGCGATTACCGCGTGCCTCTGAAAATCCGTATGTCGCGATTACTGATATTAGGTTGCCTGTCCGTATGTCGCGATAGCCGCGTGATCTCTCTTTCAGAGAGAGAGACTATCATCTCTCACTTTCTGTGAGGATTCAGCCCTCTAACGAAAGTCGGCAATTCAAATATTTAACGTTCATGCAGAATATACCGGTATGGAAATCAACGATCAAAACACGCCAGCTCCAAACGCCATCCAGCCAACGGCACCCAAGCGCAGAGGCAGAAAGCCAATTCCGATTGATCAACGGCACAAAGGCGTTACAGTCTCGCTTCTCCCGGCAACAATCCGCAAGCTTGAACGGCTCACCGTCGCAATGCAGACGGAAAGCATCTCACGGACGGTCACCGTGTTGATCAACAACACGCCTGAACCGAATTAAATTAAAGTCGTAATTCATTTGGTGATGGATGCCGTTCTAACTCGAACAGCCCAAAGTCCACAATCGCGCGCGACAATTCCGGATCGATCACCCGCTAATTCCAGCCTCTTTCCTGCCTGTTTGGCGTCAAGCGACCCCTTGACACCATGAGTGCCCATAGGTGAAAGCGTAGGTTTTCATAGGCAAGAGCACGAGAGACGCGGAACAACATGGCCGAAATGTTTACCACACCCCCACCCCAATTTCGCACCGGGTACCTAAGACTTAACCCAGCCATCCGAATTCAAATTTTTTATATGTGCACAAAGATTCTTCTGCACGTGTTGTCGGTTCATGCGGAATAAACCAGTGTGAAGACATTGAATTGATTCTGGAGACGAAAATCATGCACTACCGGAACGGACGTGAAGCGAAGAACGGCGACAAGATTGTGTCGCTGGCTGGCTACGGCACTGGACCCGTCAACATCAACGCCATCGGCATTTTGTTCGATGCCACGCCGGGAAGCGATCACTGCAACGGCAGCATCGCGTCAACCATCGGCGGCCCTGTTGTCGGCGCCTGTCTCTGCGACTGCCTGCACTACGACGATGTTGCGGCGCTCCTGATCGAAAAAGGCTTGGATAAGCGGCCGCCGGGAAAGTGAATTTCGACCCGTTGGCGCGTGCCAATGGGAATGAAAAAAACTTGTGAAGGAAAACGATCCAATGAACTTCGCTTTCGCTGCCAAGACCATGATCGTGCAGGCTTGGAAGATCGACCAACACGACGGCGCAGGATTGCCGGATTGGACGGAAGCTGCGCTGAAAGCTGGCGTGCTGGAAGTTCAGCAGGAACCCTTTGCGATCAAGGTCAAGTCCGTGGCTGGACCGAGCAAGGGAAAGCCGGGCGACTGGATCGTTCGCAATCCGGGCGGTGATCTGGTCATGGTTGAAGCGCTGGTTTTCGAGGCGGCCTACAAGCCTCTGGCTGCCGACACCACCGCTCCCGAGGCCGATCCCGATGCGCTTCCGGTTCACCCTGATTCGATTCATCGGCAAATCGAGACTCACAAAACAAACGAATGCAATTCTGCCCTAGAGATTTTCGTTCTCGATGGCCCTGGGCCGGGGAACGCTTGCCACAAATATTTGATCAGTGGCGGGAAGTACGTCAACTGTGCCATCGAGTTCCAGAACGGCGCGATCAAGGAAGTCGGCACGAACGGTGTGACCCATGAAGCGCTCTGCGCCGTGCTGATCGATCGACTCGAAGGCTTCCAGGCCGGCAAGTACGCCTGTGACGAGAACGCCATGGCGCTGGAATACATCCGCGAAGCGCTGGGCATTCTTCAATCCCGCACGAAGCGGCGGGTTGTTGCCGGCATCGAAGGCACGATGGCGCCGGATCCGGTTGAGAAGAAACATCTCGGGGACGGGACCGCGAAAGCGACCGAAACACTCTCGCCGGCGGATGCGCAGCCAAAGGCGTTAACCGAGCAAAAGAAATAAAGCAGCCTCAGTGCGGGCTGGGTTTGAATGCCCTTCACCCCCGTGAATTGCACACCTGGCCCGCGCTGATGTTTTAGGAAGCCACCATGTTCGATGTCATGCGGCGATCACTGGAACTGCAGCGCGGTGGCAAGCAAGCCTCCGTGGTCGCTGACGAAGCGCCGTACATGCACACCTCGATGGCCAACCTGAAGGCAGCCGTCGACGCCGTGGTGTTCAAAGCGGAAGCTTACCTGCCGGGTTCAAGCTGGCGCGTCCATCCCGCGGTTGAAGATTCGATGATGGCGCGGGTGAGCGTCAAGGTCATCGACGATTGCGGCGCCATCGAGCCGTACATTGGCGTCTTCGCCATCACGCTGAAGGAATTCGCAGAGCTGGACGCCCCGCGATTCGATCTACTGGTGCGCTCCCGATTTGTTAATGCCATCGAACTGATTCAACGAAATCTTGAGGCTGCGCCGCGATGATCCGCTCCCGCAGAACCTACACGCCGCGGGCGCCGGTCATGCGCCGCTACCGCGCTGACTTCGGCGGATCGACGGGCGACGTGAACCTCATTGCCAAATTTTTCCGGGCCCTCAACTCTTATGAAGCCATGCGGCTTGCAAAGCAGTGGGGCGGCTCTCTTTCAACCCCACGTGTGACGGAGGATCGATCATGATTGGAATCAGACTGCTGACCATTTGGGCTGTGATCCTAGCACTGAACAGTGCGCCGCTGGAAGCCAACGATGCCATGCGCCTGCGCTACACGCGGACCGACTGTGGCGACGGGAAAACGATCACCGGCCATGGATCCTGCTTCGCCATCAGCGAGCACGACATTCTGACCGCGGCGCACAACGTCTTGCCGGAATACGACAAGAATGGCCAACCCTGTGGTGAGCCGTTCGCCACGCTCCAGGTCGAAGTCGGCGGCAAATGGGTGGCCGCCAAATTTGTGCGGTCGTGCAACCGGATTGACATCGCCTGGCTCCATTGCGATGAAAAGCTCGAGTGGATCGAAATCGCCAAGCAGGATGCGCCAGTCGGTACGCTGGGCATTGTCCACGGCCGGCAGCGTGACGGTCCGCTGAGCATGTACTACGCCAAGGTGACGAGCCGATTCTTTGAAGGTTGGACGCGCGACGTTGCCGCGGTGCCCTTCGATCATGCCCTATCTGGCGCCTGCTTCATGAAAGACAAATTGTGCCTGGGGATGATGGTGGCTGGCGTTCCAAAGAGCGGTGACATCGACAACACGCGCGGGCTGTTCCTGCCTGCCAGTATGCTGCGCTGGTTTATCGACGGCGGCGAGTAGCGAATGGGCCTGAACAAAGAAGAAGTCGAATGGGTGCGAGCGTTCAACGACCGCGGGTTGGTCAAGGACGCTGGCATTCCATCGCTTCATGCCTGTTCACTGCATCGCAAGGGCGTGATCTGCAGCATCCGCTACTGCGACACCGTTTGGTACACGCTCACCATCAAGGGCCAGAAGATCGCGGACGGGCTCGATAGCGTCTTCGGCAAGGCATCGTAAATGGCCGGCCGCATGGTTCCCGAGCTGCGCACCCGGCTTCTGGCGGAAGGTCGCTTCGAGGCCTACTGCGCGCGGCGCAAGGTTCTCCAAGACGCTGGCAACTCTGCCGCGCAAATTAAGACGTTCATGGATGTGGAATTCGCACCGCTCATCGCCGGCACGCCAGCCGCCATCGGCATAGTTGCCCAAGAGGCTCAAGCTGCGAAGTTACTCGAAGGCATCCCCGACGGCGATGCTGACGAGCGGGAAATCATCCGCTGGGTTTTCGATTTTATGGATGCGCCTGATGAGGTGCTGAAGGAAACCGCGCCGTCGCGCGGCGCTCTCTCGTATCTCCTGCGCATCCGCAAGAGCCTGACGCTTCAGGAGGACTTCTACAAGGTGATCTGGCCAAAGCTGCTGCCGACGAAGGCGCAGATGGAGCAAGGGGAAAAGTTCAGCGATGACGGGCGAGTTCTCGGCCTTATCGACAGCGTGGCAGCCGCATATCGAAGCACTCCCGTACTGCAACCGGGTGCCCAAAGACCTGACGGGCAACCTGGAGTACCGCCGGGAACTGTTGCGGCAGTGCCAGGGTGATCGAGAAAAACAGCGCGAGCTGTGGATTGCGTGCTCCCGCGATCTGCTTTTCTACGTCAACGTGATGACGTGGACCTACTCGCCGAAAGAACATCCGACCTCTCCCATTTTGCCGATGATGACTTGGCCGCAGTTCCAAGACGTCACGCTGATGGAAATCAACGATTCGATTGAGACCGGCCGCGACTCGCTGATTGTGAAGACGCGCGACATGGGCGCCACGTGGATGGTGCTGCTGGTCTATGAATGGCGCTGGCGCTTCAAAAATCTCCAGACGTTCAAAGTGCTGTCGATGACTGAGGATGAAGTCGATAAGAGCGACGATCCGGACTGCCTGTTTTGGAAGCTCGATTTCATCATTAAGAACATGCCATCGTGGATGAATCCCGCGATGACGCGCAACCATCTGCTGCTGAGCAACGAAGACAACGGCAGCACGATTGTGGGCGATTCCACGACGGGCGATGCCGGCCGCGGCGGCCGCAAGACGTCCATGTTCCTCGACGAATTCGCCAGCGTGGTGGAAGGCCAGAAGATCCTGGCCGCGACTGCCGACGTTACCAACTGCCGAATTTTCTGCAGCACGCCAAAGGGTACCGGCAACGCTTTCTATAAACGGCGCCAGCAGATTCTGCAGAATCCGGACGGCCGGGAAAATGTGATCCCGCTGCACTGGACGCTACACCCTGAAAAGTCGAAGGGACTTTATTTCGACCCGGATACCCAAAAGCCGCGGTCACCCTGGTACGACGGGGAAGCCCGGCGCCGCAGTCCGCAGGAAGTCGGGCAAGAGCTCGACATGGATTTCCTGGGATCCGATTACCAATATTTCAACGTGGCCGCGCTGGATGACATGACGAAGGTCTACGGCCGCAATCCCGCGCTGGTCGGTGACATTGAGTTCGACGCGCTGACGTTGGAGTTCAAGCGATTCACCAAAGACAACAACGGGCCGCTGCGCCTGTGGATGAACCTTGACGTCTACGGCAAGCCTCCGGCGGATCGGGAATACGTTCTCGGCGCGGACATCGCCACGGGCACCGGCGCCACTCCGTCAACGCTGTGCGGCGGTGATCGGAAGACGTCCGAAAAAATTCTAGAGTACGCCAATAGCAGGATTTCACCCGAGAAATTCGCGCTCTACGCGGTGGCCATCGCCAGGTGGCTGGCCGGCGCTTCCGGCCGCGGCGCGAATTTCATTTGGGAAGCGAATGGGCCCGGCCGCATCTTCGGTCAGGGCGTGATCACTGCCGGCTACCGCAACATTTATTACCGGACCGATGAACGGCGCCTGAATGTGAAGCCCACGGATTTCCCGGGTTGGTGGGCAACGCCCGACACCAAGCTGGCGCTGCTGGGCGAATACCGCCGGGCGCTGGGTGAAAAGCTGTTCATCAACCGCAGCATCCTGGCGCTCGAAGAGTGCAAAGCGTTCATCTACTCGCCACAGGGCGGCGTGAATCACAGCAGCGCCCAAAACAGCAGCGACCCCAGTGCATCCGGCGAGAACCACGGCGACCATGTGATTGCCGATGCGTTGTGCTGGCATCAGCTCCGGGAAAAGGTCGTTGTCGCGCCAGTTCCGCAGGTAGCGGTTGAGGGTTCCATCGCTTGGAGGCGAATGAAAAGAAGGATGACGGATGCGGCCGGGAAATCCTGGAAGACCTATGGCTTACGATGACAGCACTGACAGCGTGGTCGACGAAGTGGCTGAAAAGCCGCCAGCGTCCGATCAGGACAAGTTCAGGCGCCTGATCAAGTCGCTGGGGTGCAGTCGTAAGAAAATGAAGGTGTTCCGCGATCATCGCCTTGAAGTCATCAAGCAGATGGTGGGCATCCACTACGGTGAAAAATCGGGTGCCCCGCCGGCGCAAGTGCCGCTGAATCTCATCGATCTTGAGCAGTCCACGATGACCCGGCTTCTGGCCGGCCGGCTGCCAAAGGTCATGGTGGCCGTCGATCATCAAATTTTGAAGCCCACGGCGGAATCCATGCGCCTGGCCCTGAACCGGCTGATGGACCTCATTAAGCTCAATAAAACTTTTAAGCGTGTGGCTGGATCGGCTTACATCGGCATCGGCATGGTCAAAGTCGGCATGTCGGACGTCACCGATCAGGCGTTCGCCGGCCAGGCGGTGCAGCCGTTCGTCGACAATGTGGATTTAGACAACCTCGTTTTCGACATGACGGCCACGAAGACGGAAGAATTCCAGTTCATCGGCGACCGCTACCGGATGACGGTTGAGTCGGTCAAGAATAACGAAAATTTCGACGAAAATATTCGCTCGAAGGTCAAGGCATGGGACGGCGATGATGACGGTTTCGATGACGAGACCGATGGCGATTCGGCCAGCGATGTTTCCACTGGCACCTCGAAGACGGAAGGTGAGTCCTACGAGGATGTTGTTGAGCTGTGGGACATCTACCTGTTCCGCGAAAACAAGGTGATGACGATCTGTCCCTGCATCAAAGAGGGACCGCTGCGCGTTGTCGATTGGGAAGGACCGCAGGGCGGCCCGTATCGCGCGCTGTTTTTTAAAGAAGTCCCGAACAATGTTTTCCCGCTCCCGCCGATTGCAAATTCAATCGATCTGCACGACGCCACCAACGCGCTGCTGCGCAAAGCCATCAATCAGGCTGAACGTGAAAAGATCGTCACACTTTATAAAGAAGGCGCGGAAAAGGACGCCGAAAAAATTCGTGACGCCAGCGACGGCGAAATTATTTCAACTGCCGATCCGAACAATATCGGCGAAGCGAAATTCGGCGGCATCAGCAGCGCCACGCCAGCGCTAATCATGCAGTTCCAGAACATGTACAGCTACCGCGCCAACAATCTCGATACGGTGGGCGGGCTGAGTTCTGAGACTGACACGGTGGGCCAGGAACGGCTGCTGGACGCGAACGCCTCGAAGGCTGTGCGCGAGATGCAGGATCGGATGATGGAGTTTGCCAGCGAAGTCATTCACATGCTGGCGTGGTACCTGTTCTATGACCCGCTGATTAAAATCCCGATCACCAAGCGCCTTCCGAAGAGCGATCTGGAAGTGCCGGCGTGGTTCACGCCGGAAGACCGCAACGGCGATTTTCTGGATTACAATTTCCACATCCAGCCATATTCGATGTCAGACACGACGCCGGAACAAAAATTCCAGGCGACGATGGAGCTCCTGCAAACGGTCATCTTGCCGCTGGGCCCGGCCATCCAGCAACAGGGCGGCATGATCGACGTTCAAGAGCTACTGAAGCAGTTTGCTGACTACCTGAATTTGGACGGGTTGAAAGACATCGTGAAATTTCAGATGGATCCGAATCAGGGCCAGCCCATCGGTACTCCCCCGCAAAAGATGCAGCCTGAGGCGCCGGCGATGCCAGCCGTCACCACGCGGCGATACGTCCGCGAGAACCGACCCGGCGCCAGCCGCCAGGGCCAGGCGCAGGTCATGGCGCAATTGGCCGCCGGCGGAAATCCGCAGCAAGCAGAGAAGGCATCGCTGATGAGGAAAACATAATGCCGACGTACCATTACGCCTGCAAATGCGGCGAAAAATTTAATCGCGTGCTGCCCGTTGTGAGCTGCCGCAAGAAGGTTCGTTGCCCCGGCTGCAGCCGCGCCGCGGCGCGCGATTTCATCGCTGAACATGCCAACACGGTGCACGTTCCCGCTAACTGGCCAATGTGCTCAGATGCTGCTGGAGTTCACCCCAAACAAATTAACGAAGCGTCGGCTCATGCCGAAAGAATTGGCATACCGACTCAATTCAATTCTTTGGGTCAAGCAGTCTTCAATAGTCCGCAGCATCGGAAGAAGTACTGCGAGCATTTTAAGTTGTTCGACAAAAACGGCGGATTTAGTGATCCGCAACCACGATAGACGGAGAGGCGAATGGAAACGGCAGCCGCGGTAGAGACGAGCGAAGTGCAGGCGGAATCAACCCCTGTCGCGCCAGTTTCCACGACCAAGCGCCATCGCGTCGAAGACAGTTCGACGCCTCCGACACAGGAACAGATTGACTCCGCTGAGGCTGATCGTCTCGCGGAGCTGGACATTCAGGAGCCGACCGACGAAGAAATTCCGGCCGACACTGAAATCGAGGGCGAAGAGCCTGAGATTGAAGAAAAGAAGACGGATGCGTTTCCTCCGGAACTTCTCGCCCGCGCCCGACGCCTCGGCTTCTCCGACGAAGACGCCAGGGAATACGGCTCTCCGAAGCTGCTGGATCGAACGTTGGCGCGGTTGGAAACGACCACTCCCGCGGCCGTCAAGCCGGCTGAAGAGACTCAAACACCGAAGGAGCAAGCCGCTGCCGCTGAAGCGTGGAAGCTTGAGCTGGGCGATGATCACGATCCTGAGGTGAAAAAGGCGATTGAGAGCCTGCACGCGTACCACGATCAGCGCTACCAGGCGTTGAACAGGGATCTCAGTCAAGCGATGGCATTCATTCATCAGCAGCAGTCCGACCGCTTTGTTGCGCGCATGGGCGATCACTTCACAGCCCTGGGTGACGAAGTGAAAGGGTTGTTCAGCACGGTCAAGGCCGATGATATGAAGCCTGAAGAGCGCGAGAACTTCCACAAGATCGTCGAAGAAATGGCCGTCATCGAAGCTGGCTACGAAAAGTTCAAGAAGAAGTTGCCGGATGAACGCGTGCTGGTGCAGATGGCGATTCGAAACCTTTTCCCCGGAAATGCAAAGTCTGCGGCCCGTGAAGAGATTTCTGGCGCAATCAAGAAACAGAAGTCTCAGACCATCGGCCGCCCAATGCAGAACACGGGTACTCCGAAAATTGACCCGACAAACAAGGCCATCAAGTCTGCTGCCCGGATTCTTGCTCCGTTCCGTGGTGGCGACGAAGAGGCTTAAGTCGGATTTGAAAGAAAGTTGAGGTTACCAGAATGCCTACGCTCAATGCTTCCGCGATGGCTGACCTGATGAAGACCACGCTGGCCGATCTTGGCCGGGGCAAGTGGACTGACATCTCGTATGACCTGCCGAAGTACCACGTCGCAAAGAACATCATCAAGCAGAAGAAAGTCATGTTTGAATCTGGCAGTCAGATTCAGCGCAACATCCAGGTTTCCAGCACTGGCCAGGCGCGCAAGACCGGCATGTACGCCCCCGACGTGAAGAACGTCGGCGAAACGATGCAGGTCATCACTGCGCCGTGGACGCACATGACGACGAACTTCAGCATCGACCGCCGCGAGGTCAACATGAATCGCGAGCCGGCGCGCATCGTCGAACTGATCAAGACTCGCCGCAACTCGGCGATGATCGATCAGGTCAAGCTGATGGAGCAGGAGTTTTGGGGCACGCCCAGCGCTTCTGATGCCCGTGTCGCCCGCGGCGTGAAGTACTACTACACGCCCAGCGCGACGGAAGGCATGTACGGCCTGGCGCCCTCGGGCTTCAGCGACAAAGCCGGCCTGAGCCCGACCACGTATGCCAACTGGCGCAACTGGACCTTCCAGTACACCACGGTGAGCAAGGATGACTTGATCACCAAGATGCGCAAAGCGGCGACATACACGGACTTCGAGTCTCCCACCGACGTGCCTGATTACAGCACGGGCGCGGAAAAGGGCTTCTACTCGAACTATGCCACCCTGGGCCCGGTGGAAAAGATCCTCGAAAAGCAGAACGACAACCTGGGCGATGATGTCGCGTCCAAGGACGGCCGGGTGATGTTCCGCAAGCTGCGCTGGCAGACGGTCTTCCAGCTCGACGGCGACACGGCGAACCCGGTCATCGGGATCGATTGGGCCACGTTCTTCCCCTTCTTCCTGCGGGGTGAGTACATGAACGAGTCGGAGCCGATGGTTTCGGCTGACCAGCACTTGGTCACCACGGTCCATCTGGACAACACCTACAACTACATGTGCGTCGATCTGCGGCGCGGCTTCTACGGCAACACCACTGGCTCCTGAGCCAGTGGTTTGACGCCCTGAATCGAACTGATTTTTGAGAAAGAAAGTGAGGCTCTAAAATGTCCACTGTCCTTTACAAGCCTGGAGTCGCCGACACGGATTCGAATCCGTCGCCGAATCTGTGGGGCGATTGCCCGCTGTTCACCGCTGACCGGGAACTTTCCGGTTACGGCTTCTTTGATGACTTCTGCCAGGGGCCGCAGGTTGTGGCCGGCGCGGAAGCGGCCTACGGCAACTACCGTGGATTTGCGTCGACGGGCGGCTCTGCCGTTCCTTCGACCACGGCTGCCGGCGGCGTCCTGGTGCTGTCCAGCGACGGCGACAACGAGGGTGCGTCGATTCGCGCTGGCTGTCCGGGGTTCCTCATCACCCGCGATGCCAAGAAGTTCTGGATGGAAGCGCGCATCAAGACTTCGACCATCGCCGATACGAAGCACGGCTTCCTGTTGGGCCTTCTGGAAGACGCGGCTCTTACGGCCATTCTGCCGATTGCGGCTGATGGCACGCTGGCCGACAACAACCTGGTGGGGTTCCATCGCCTCGAAGGTGACGGCGATTACGTCAATCAGGTCTACAGGGCCAACGGCGTCACGCAGGTCACCACGAAGGAAGACGCCAACGTGCTGGTGGCCGATACCTGGATCAAGCTGGGCTTGGTTTTTAACCCGGCCAATGACTACCAGGGCAACGCCAGCTACCTACAGTGGTTCGTCAACGGCCTGCCGCTGACGGACAAGAAGCTGATCCCGAATGCCACGGGAACCGACTTCCCGGCCGACGTGACGCTAGCGCCGGTCTTCGCCGTGCTGAACGCCACGGGCTCGACGCCTGGCAACTCCAGCATCGACTGGTGGGGCGCGTACCAGCTCCGCTAAGCCTGACCCTTACGAGAGGACGTGCTCGAAGCCCCGTGGGAGACCACGGGGCTTTTTGTTGCCTCTCATAAGACGCCTTCATGCCGAATGAATAGACATGAGCGAGAGCACGCTGAGCCTGGCGTACCCTGAGATTGCCAAAGCACTTGGCCGTTTCGTGGGCTATGGCGGCGACTCGGCGGAATGGACTCCTGACGAACTGGATGAAATTCAAGGATTCATGGCGGCTGGCCTGCGCCAGTTTTACTTCCCACCGTTGCTGCCCGGCCAGTCAAAACCTCACGAGTGGAGATTCCTGCGGCCGACAACGACATTGGCAACAGTGGCCGCGACTGCCGATTACGATCTGCCGGATTCCTTTGGCTCGATCTGCGGTGATTTCACTTTCGCGTCTGCCGACTGCGGTTTGCTTCCCGTCAAGGTTACCGGCGAGGCAGACATTCGAAAGATGCGCATGTCTGGCGGTGGCGAAGTCGCCAGCGGTTTCCCGCGGTTCGCTGCCATTCGTCCGAAGACTTCGACGGGCTCCAGCGGCCAGCGTTACGAAGTGATGTTCTATCCGACGCCCGATGCCGTCTACACGCTGAGTTACCAGTCCACGATTCTGCCGAACATGCTGACGTCTTCGCCTGGCCCGTACCCGCTGGGCGGAATGGCGCACGCGGAAACGATCCTGCAAAGCTGCATCGCCATGGCTGAGCTGCGCAAAGAGAACGAAAAAGGCATCGAGTGGCAGACGTTCATGGAGCGCCTGGCCGCGAGTGTCGGGGCTGACAAGTCTCAGGCGCCGGCGGTGCTTGGCTACAACGGCGACGGTCCGGGGCGGTCTCGCGCAGCTGCGTATCGGACGCCCTACGTGACCTACAACGGAGTCCTTTACGATGGATAAAATCACGATTCTTAACGCCGTTGATTGCCAGGCTGAGGCGACGGTTGAGGTCGCCAAAACGCTTTCCGTCGATCAGCAGGACATGATTTGTCGTGCTGAATCTATGGGCGCAAAGAAGCGTCTTCGGATTCTGGCCAGCGCCGAAGTCGGTTCTGCTGACGTCACCATTGACACGATTTCTGGAAGTATCGACGGCACGAATTTCGTGATCCTGCAGGCGTTCACCGGATTGCAGATTACGGCCGCCGGCGAAGCGAAGTGCACCAACCCGCTGCTCATGGAAATCACCGCGCCGCTGGTGGGCATGACGAAACTGCGTCTGGATGCGACGGCTGCGGCGCTGGACGGCTCCAATCACATCACGCTGCTGGCGGAATTGCTGCTGGCCAATCTTTGCAACTGAGGTGAGCGATGACGCAGGGATCTGACAGTGGCGAGCGCAATGCGGCGAAGAAGGCTGAGTTCCTGACCATCGACCGCGTATTGCAGACTGTTGGCGGCATTCTGCTGGCCATCATTGGCCACATGACGTGGGGCATACAGGACAAGGTTGAACGTCACGACCGCGAGATCGTGGAGATGCGCGCCAAGGCAGACGCCGACAAGCAGGCAGCGGACAAGTTCGAGATTCAAGTACAGCGCAATTCTGATGAGCTGCGCAGTGAACTGCGACGGATGAGTGAAAAGATTGACCGAATCAGCGAAGCGGTTGGAGCCAAGCGACCATGAAAATTATCAGCGCCGTTCTGATGCTTTTGCTGGTGGCCGGTTGCGGCCGCAAGAAACAGGACAAGACGCAGGCGCAAACTGCCGTCTCGAAATTCGCCACGTCACCGCTGCCCATTCCGCCGCCGACTGCTGATCCCGCGCCGGTGGCCGCGGATGTGGCTGGTGCTGCCAATGACGTTGAGATTGCGCAGTCCAGCGTGCAGACCGTTCTGAAGGTGGCTGAGGCTACGCCAGCAGCACAGGCGGCCGTTGCGCCGCTGGTCGTTGCCGACACGCATCTCACCGCCGCACTCCAGAAACTGCGGGTTGAGGCTGCTGAGCATATTGAGGCGCTCACAGAGCAAATCAAAGCCAGCGAAGCAGCGCGCGAACAGCGGGAAATCTTGATGCAGAAAGACATCGCCGCGCTGAAAGCCGCTGCCGGGAAAGATGCGGCGACCACGAGCAAGCAGATTCTCGCGCTTCAGGCTGAGAACGATGACCTGCGTAATGAGGCGATGACGAACGTTCAAAAGCGCATGTACCTCGTGGGCGTGTTGATGGTGCTGGGCGCCATCGGCAGCGTGTTCGCCTCGATCTACTTCGGATTCGCCGTGGGTGCCAAGCTGGCTGTCCCGCTGGGCGTTCTCGGCGTGGTGATCATCGGGCTTGCGAGACTGCTGCCGAAAATCGCGCTCTATGCGGAGTGGGGAATCATCGCTGGTGTCGTGTCGCTGCTGGCATACGTGGCTTGGCACCTCTTCCACCATGAGCCGGTGAAGAAAGCGAGGGTGACGTGAAGAAGGTTTTTCAAAAGAAAGATCAGGCGTCAATCCAGCTCGCGGCGGCTTGTCTTCGGCATCTTGGATTGTCTACGACGCTGAAGGCTGTGAAGGATCTGGCGGCCGTCATCCGGAAATATCGCGCAGACGAGCAGCGCGTGAACTGAAAAACGGCCACGAGCCGGGAAAGGCAAAACAATGCTTCATTTGCTGAAAGAACTGCTGGAACGTGGCGAGCTGACGCCAGCCGGCACTACGCCGGTCAAGCTCATGCCGCTCACGCCTGGCAGTAATCACATACTGGGCTATGGCACGTCAGTGCCATCGGCTGCGGCTGACTGGAATCCTGGCGCGATCTTTATCAAGACGGATGGCTCAAACGGCACTGTGCTGTATATCAACGCAGGCACGAACTCTTCGTCCTCATTCAAGCGCATCGACGAAATGGCCGGGCTGTCGACACTGACGGTGGCTGGGTTGATCACGGCGTCTGCCGGGTTGACGCTGCCGACGGGGCAGACGCTGACGATCACTGATGCGGACAAGGCTCTCATCGGTGGCATCATCGCTCCGCAGCATTTGGAGTTGGTCTACAACGTCAAGCCTCACGCGTCGCAGGTGATCCATAACATCTTCAACGCGCCGCGCGGCTACACTGTGACCAATATCTCGTACACGACGAACATCGCGCAGGCGATCACTGCGACGCTCGTCAAGTCCACCGTCAATGCGACGCCGGCGTCGGCCACCACGCCACTGCATACCGCTGGCGGAATCAATGCCAACACGACGATTCATAACGGCACGGTTGTCACTCTGACCGCAACAGGCGCGGATTTGATCCTGGCCGCGACCGACAAAATCGGTCTTGTCCTTTCCGGCGCGATGGCGACGGGCGATTTCACCGTCAATGTCAGTCTGAAGCGCAGCTAACCGATTCGGCCAGCCGGGTTCTTCCGGCTGGCCTTTGGCGCAGGCGGTGGGTGTAGTCATCCTTCCGCGCTCATAACGCGGATAATCGAGTGCGATTCTCGGGCCTGCTATTCGTTCAGGGAAACTTCCATGGGCCGCAAAAACGCGATTGAATTGCGGTTTCCAGCCGGGGGACTTTTCAAGTACTCCGGGTTTCAGCGTCTCCCGCCGTTCTCTACGCCAGACTGCATGAACGTTCGACCGATCGATACCCTTGAGGGCCGGGACCGCGGGGGCTCCCGGCCGGGGCTGGGCAAGGCGTTCTACCAGCAGCTTGGATCCGGCAACCCGGTTCGAATGCTGGCCGGCGTGACGGTGGTTCAGACCGATTCCCTGCAGTTCTGGACGGACAATTTCAAAGGCAGCTCTCTTGGCGCTGCATGGTCCGCGGCCTCGTGGCTCGCTGGCGGGCTTCCGTCCATTCTGCCATCCAATCTCAGTGGCCTGTCTTACGGCTCTAGCCCGGTAGGCGCCATCCGCACGGCGCTGACGTTCGACAGCACGCTGCCGTATCAGGTCGATCTGTTCGTGGTGCCATGGCAGGGCGCGCACCACGGCAAATACTCCATCTTCCTGAAGGCCAACGACACGACGCCGGCGGCGACCACGGATGGAGTGGTCGTTGAGCTGAGCATCACCGGCGCCACAGGCGTCTACAGCGGTACGGCGAAGATTTATGCCGCGGGCGTGCTGATCAACACCTACACGCTCACGGGCGCGACCACGGGTACGGCGGAAGCCGGGTGGTTCAGCGCGCTGTGGACGCCAAGCACCAGCAATCTGAAGGTGTACTGGCTGGGCACCAACATCCTGAATCAGAACACGGCCGGGCTGGGCGTGGGCGCTGGCAACCGTTTCGGCTTCGGTATGGAATGCACGGTGGCCGATGGCATCACGCTTATCGACACGTTCCGCATCCAGTATCAGACGGCCGTGAATGCGCAGGTTCGCCGGCGGTTGCTGGCCGCGAGTGCCAACGGGCTGCTGTACAAGGACGGCGACATTACCGGCATGGTGCAGGTGTCATCGTCGTTGACGCTGGCCAGCGACAGGAATCTACAGGCTGCGGAGAACGCGCAAAAGCTCTACATCGCTGACAATGGCAATCCAAGATACATCGGCGGCGCTGACACGATCAGCGGCGCATCAGTCGATCACGCTGCCGTCGCGAATTGGACCGTCTACGGCATCAGCGTGAACGATGATGTGATCGTTGTTTCCAATGGCACCGGCAGCGTCGTCAACGGCACCTATGGAATTTCGGTGGTTGCTTCTGGCTCAATCACCGCAGCCACGAGCATTGGCATCGGCACGGCAACAATTCGCATTGAGCGAGCTCCAAAGGTTTACGATCCGGTTGCCGCAACGCTGGTGATCATGGCGGCGACCGCCGGCCAGGTTCCCACCGGATGCCCACTGATTGCCAATTACCGTGGCCGCATCGTCGTGGCCGGCGCTCCAGCGTTTCCTCACGTGTGGTACATGTCGCGCCAGGGGAGCCCGCTGGATTGGGATTATGCCGCGGTGTCGACCGATGGCGGTCGGGCCGTCGCCGGCACGTCCACAGACACGGGAACGGTCGGAGAGCCGCTGCTGGCGCTGATTGCTCACACTGATGATTACATGATTTTCGGTTGCGAGAACTCCATGTGGATTCTGCGCGGCGACCCGGCATACGGCGGCAAGCTTAGCAACCTGAGTCGCACTGAGGGCATCGTGGGCCAGGCGGCCTGGTGTCGCGGCCCGGCGGGCGAAACGATCTTCTTGAGCCGCAACGGGCTGCAGATGATTCCGCCGGATGGCGGCGGCTGTATTCCGCTGTCACAGGACAAGATCCCGCGCGAATTGATCGACACGGATGTGAGCAATTACACGCCGTTGCTCGAGTACGACCCGCGCGACCGTGGCGTGCACATTTACATGACTCCGAACGAGAGTCGGAGCCAGAATCACTTCTGGTTCGACTACGCAAAGAAAACTTTCTGGCCAGTGGGGTTGAATGCCAGCCATGAACCGACCTCGATCCACAGATACAACGCTCCCGCAGCGGAAGACGCGGCGGTGTTGCTGGGTTGCCGCGATGGTTATATTCGACGGTATCGCGCATCGCATGAGCGCGACGATGGTACTGCCTTCAGTTCATACGTCTTCTATGGTCCGATCCGGCTGGGTGGAGACGACTACCACGACGGCATCATTGATGAAGTGATCGGCGTGACCGCTAAGAATGGCGGCGACGTGGGTGTGACGGTGTACACCGGCCCGTCGCATGAATCGGCTTTCGATGACACCCGGCCGGGCACGGCCACGTGGGATATTGCCGGGCTCAATTTCAAGTTCCGGCCACGAAAGCGCGGCGCTTCGTTCTACCTCAAGCTTGCCAATGGCCAGACGGGGCGCGCGTGGGCCATTGAGCGCGTGACGGCGAAAGTCAACGTCGGCGGAAAGCAGAGGCTGCTGTGAGCAACAAGCCTCTGATCCGAACGTTCGTCACGACCTTTGCTGAGGTTCGCCAGTCGCTTGAAGCGCTGGTGATGAGCATTGGCGCCCACGTCCACAGCGCGGTCGATATTACCACGGGCCTGCTGGCGCGTGCTCGCGGTGGCACTGGCACCGATTTGAGCGCCACCGGCGGGCCTGGCAAGTTTCTGAAACAAAAGACAGTTGGCGGGGACATCTCAGTTGAGGCGATCTCTTCAAGTGATCTTCCCACGCCAGTTTTTTTGCCGTCAGATGATGGGCCGGAAGGCCCGCCTGGTCCTCCCGGTTTACCGGGCGCGACAGGCGCGACGGGCATTGGAGTGCCCGGTGCTCAGGGAGAGTCGGGCGACGATGGCGTTCCAGGCCCGCCCGGTGCGGTCGGAGCCACGGGAAGCACAGGCGCCGCCGGCGCTGATGGCATTGCGATGGGTGGACGGCTCACAACGGAGTCAACCGTCCCGGTTAGTTCCTGCACCCCTACAAGCAGAACCGCACAAGCGACGGTCTACTACGCTTTTTATATTCACGATAAAATTAGCATCTATAACGGCTCGGCGTGGGTCTTAACAACCTACACTGAGTTGTCGAATGTGCTTGCAGACACTAGCACCAATAAGGCCGGTCCATCTGCCGTAATTGCCGACAAGAATTACGACATGTTTGTTTGGAACGATAGCGGAACAATTCGACTCACAAGAGGGCCGGTATGGTCGAGTGATTCTGTTCGCGGAACTGGTGCCGGAACGACTGAATTGGAGCGCGTCAACGGTATTTGGGTCAACAAAATCGCCATTACCAATGGCCCCGCTGCGCAGCGCGGCACCTATGTCGGAACAATTCGTGGCACCGGCACAAGCACGACCGAAGACAGCACTTGGAAGCGGTTTGTTTGGAACATGTTCAATCGCGTAGATATGTCGCTTTTCAAAAGTGTTGCCGACACTGACGGCGCAAATGACACGACTACAACGGCATCAACAACTTTAACCAATTTGACTGACATGTTTGTGCAGGTAGTTGTTGGCGACAAGAACGTCAATATCGACCTCGATTGCCACACGTCCGCTAAAAACGATTCTGCCACGGCAGGATGGTTTTTAGGGATTGGCGTTGGCTCTGCAACGAATGTTCCAGCGGTCACATTCACCCAAGCAAACGGCACCAATTTAGAGGGCTACCAGCACGCGGGCGTGAGATTTCAAGACCCCTTGGCTTTGGGCGCGCAGACGTATTATCTCGTTGTCGCCACAGGCGGCGGCACGATGACGTTGATTCACGACCTCGGCGGCTCTGCCGGCGAATCGTATGCATGGGATGACGCTGCAACATATCTGTCGGGGAGACTCCTCGGATGATGGAAGCGGCAGACGTTCATAAGGCAATTGCGGCAGTGTGTCCTGTAATAATGGTCGATTTTAAAGGGCAAACCATTGCCGCAATAAGATTCGCGCCAGAAGCCACTAAGGCGCAGATGATCGAAGCGCAAAGGATTGCTGATTCTTTTGATTGGACGGCAAAGAAGCCTGTCGATGTCATTCAGGAGCAACTAGAAATACTGAAGGAAAAAGAGTTGAGAGATTGGACGGATGGCGATGTAAAGATGGCTGTGTACCTACTCGTTAAAAGAATGTGAGGAATCATGAATAACAAGGCATTTAACTTCGGACCAATCGCTCTGACGAGCACGTTGACGACTAACATCCTGAACCCGGCCGCGGCGTCGGGCGGTGTCAATGCGGGTTCATCGGCTCAGTACATCATTCTGCGTCATATCCGCATCCTGAACAAGACGGCAGGTGCGGTCACCTTCTCGCTTTGGAAGGGCGCAACTGGAGCAAATGCGGCGGGCACTGAGGTTATCGGCACCGCGCTTTCGATTGCTGCCAATTCGGCCTATGACTGGTACGGGATGATGCGCTTTGACGCGGCAGACTTCTTGGTTGGTGGTGCGAGTGCCAACACCTCACTATCTATTCAGGGTGAGGGTGAAGTCGGAGTTGCGGGTTAAGTGGATGGGGAATTAAAAATGAGCATCGGATTTAAAAGCTCCTTTCTGATCAAGCCCATGTACACATTCCCGCCGAATTGGCCGCGCGGATGGGATTTCCCGTCTGAAGCCCCGCCGCCGGGCTATCCGAAGAAATTCACAGGACCGCATAAATTAGACGCTCATTTCAAAGACGGCATTTTGACCGTGGCCGTGCGCAATGAATTCAATGAAGTGACGGATGATTTGAACGGCGAATTTCTGCGAATCGATTGCGACTCGCGAATGCGGCAGTCTGCCGATGGCCAGTGGAAAAAGGTTTGTCTCTTCGGCATCGACAACATTGGCATCGTTGAGGCGCTGCTGCTGGAGAAGGAAGCGCCATTGCGCATTTCGCTGGCTGGATGGGAAGGATTGGAGGTTGTCGTCTGATGGCAGGCAAAAGCGACTACCTCGAAAACAAGATCCTGAATTTTCTTTTCAATGGCACCGCTTACACACTGCCGTCATTTTACTATTTGGCTCTTTTTACGTCTGCGCCCACAGACGCCGGCGGTGGTACTGAGGTCAGTGGCGGGGGCTATGCGCGATTGACGCTTCCCCCTTCCATCTCATACTTCACAACTGCGACTGCCGGTGTCACAAAAAACAAAGTACCTTTCGCGTTTTCTGTTGCGACGGTGTCTTGGGGCGTTGTTACTTCCTGGGGAATCTACGACGCCAGTTCTGGTGGCAATCTCATCATGTGGGGCAATCTGAGTTCCAGCCTGACGATTTCAGTCGGAAGGCAGCTCATCTTTCCTATTGACTCTTTGGTTATTACAGAGGACTGAGCAATGGGATTGGTCTATCACGCAAAGGCGCCAGATGAAGAATCTCCAACGATTCCTGACGGCTGGCCGCCGGAGTGGGATTACCCCCCTACTGGTGATGGGCCATGGCCGCCGGGCTGGCCATTGAGTGACGATGACGGTGTATATTCACTGTCTGTTGCACTGACTGATGATTTCATCGTTGATGCGACGGCCACGCCGCTCATTGCTAGAATTTTAGAATCCGGCTCCGACACGGCCGACCTGAACAACCATTTGATCAAAGTTTCGTTCGCCAGTTCTGCTGGCGTGATTCGATGCAAGCGGAATCCGGGCGACGGCTATGTTGATGCAATTTACGTTGCCGCTTCGAATTATACTGGCTCCAGATACGGCATTTCTATTTCGCCTTATGTCGATCTATCCGGATTGGTCGCCCAAGACACAATTACCTGCACGTGTTCGATTGTGAGCATCACTCCGGAAGCATCGGGATCAGACACTGCGCTTTCGGTGATTCAGGTTTCAGCGGCATCGTCCATTGCATTTAGCTCCAGCATTTCTGCTGCTGCCGTTCGCCCGCGTCTGCTTGTTGCCGTTGCAAATTCTGGTAATGCGGCATCGTCTGATGACGGCGTCAGCTGGGCATTTGGAAATGGCTCAGAAAATGCAAACTGGAACGACGTCGCTTATTCTCCGACTCTTGGATTGTTCGTGGCCGTTGCTTCGAGTGGCACAAATCGGGTGATGACTTCAGTAGATGGCATCAATTGGACTGGTGTTTCTGTGCCATCTGAAAGCTGGAATGGCATTTGTTGGGGCTCCGGTGTTTTTGTCGCTGTAGCCAGCAGCGGATCGAGCCGAATGATGTTCTCTACGAACGGTACTACGTGGACGACACAAAATATCGGTACTTTGGCGTTTCAGAAGGTCGCTTTTTCTCCGGCGCTGAGCATGTACGTGGCGGTTTCGTCAGCGGGAGAGTTAAAATATGCAACGCAAAATAATCTTCAGACTTCTTGGACTGCCTGCACCGGAACGTACTTCGGTTCAGCCGCTTGGAAGGGTGTGGCTTGGGACGCCACAATCGCCCGCTTCACGGTTGTTTCGGCCGGTGGCACCGATTCAGCTTATAGCACGGACGGCATCAGCTTCACGGCATCGTCGATGCCCAATAAGCTTTTCGCTCGCGTCTGTGGCGGTGGAAATCTTTTCGTGGCTGTTGGCGCCGAAACAACTGGCGGCGCGGCATCAAGTACAGACGGTAATACCTGGACGGCGCGCAACGGTATTGACTCTGGCCTCTGGTTTGGAGTGTGCTACTCGCCGACACTGGCTCTTTACATTGCCGTTGGTGAGTACGCTCTAGGACCACGATATTGCTCCACTTCTCCTGATGGCGTCACATGGACGGCACGCAGTCTTACGGGTGGCCCGTGGAGAGCGGTTTGCGCCGCGGCGTAGCCTCACAAGAGTGCCCTTCGTGCCGAATAAATAGACAGGAGACTGTATGCTGAGAATTCCGACAATCACCAGTCGCGGCGGCATGGGCCAGGCTGAGCGCGACCGCTACAATTTGAAGCGCGGTGGCACTGCCGGAATGGCCACGCTCATTCCCAAGGGCGGTGCACCCGCAGCCGTTGCTGGAGCGCCTGCCAGTGCAGCGGCATCGACCATTCCCACGTCCAGCGGCTCTGTGCCGTTCAGCGCGCAGGGCTTCATGGACGCGTACAAGAGCGCCTACGATGAAGCGAAGACGTCGAATCAGGGCCGCTACGATGAAATCAGCGGACTCTTGAATCAGCGTTACGACCGCAACATGAAGTATTTGGAAGGCGCTGGCGTTCAGGAAGGCGCGGACATCAATGAAGCCTACGGCGCGCAACAGGGCTCGATGATGCAAAATCTGGCTGGCTCTGGGCTGGCTGGAACGACCATCGCGCCGACCATGGCCGCCGGCATTGAGCGCCAGCGCATCGCCGATCAGGGCCGTTTGAAAGAGCGCATCAACAATCAGAAGGTGAGCACGGACGCCGCGCTTTCCGGTGACATCGCTTCATTCAAAGAGCGGCGCGACGATCCGTATCCGGACATGGGCACTTATGCGCAGCTCGCGATGCAGCTTGGCGCTTCTGGCATGGCCGGCGCTGGGGCTCCTGGTGCCGTGGGCGGTGTTCCCGGCTTTGGCGCGCCTCCACCGCCTGTCGGACCTTCTGCGGCGAACAATTGGGCCGGTGGCATGGTTTCGTACAAGGAGCCTGCCGGGTGGGGATACGGTGAAGCAAAGCCGGGCACTTACGACAAGCAGCGTCCTTTGACCGACGCCGAAAAAAGCGTCCTTAAAATGGGCGGAACGGTCTCCGGATATTCCGGCTCGCGCGGTCTCGCGCCTGCACCGCAGTCTGTTTCCATCGGTGCGCCGTCATATGCGGCCATGTCCAAGCGGCTGCGCTCGCCTTCTCCGACTTCGGTTCGTGGTTCGCGTTTCCAATTGAACAAACAGCGCTTCGCACGCGTGTGAGGACTTGAATGGGTATCAGCATTGGTCATTCGCAGGGGCTCATTGCGCCGACTGGCATTGCCGCGCTGTTGTCGGGCCAGGGGCAATACAACCAGTACCTACAGCAGCTCAACCAAAAATGGAACATGCAGCAGGCATCGATTGCTGCCGATGCGCAGCGCCAGCAGACGCAAATCGCCGCCAGCCAGAAACAGGCTGAGTTCCAGGCCGATCACGCCGACAGCAACGCTGAGCGCCAGCATGGCTTCGATATGGAGCGGCTGGATGCGCAACAGGGTTTCGAACGTGAAGGGTGGGGCCATCAGGATACGCAGAGAGACAAGCAGTTCACGAACGAAAAGGGGCTGATCGACTACAAGCTCACTGCGCAGCAGCAGTCCGACATGAACAAGTATCAGAACGATCTTGATTTGATCGACAGCTATGACGGCTTTTCTGACGAAGAGAAAGAGCACGCCCGCCGACAGACGCTGGCGAAGATGGCCGGCATCAAAGGCGTGCCCACGGAAAAAGAGCGCAATCAGCCGAATATCTGGACGTCCGAAGAGGGCGACAAGTGGTACGAGAAGCAGCCCGGCCAGTGGGAGCCGATCAAGCCGAAGGCGGCTGAGAAAGCGCCAAAGCTGACAAAAGACCTACTGACCGATCCGGCGTTCATCAATAAGGTCTACGGTCAGGTTGCCAAGGATCTTGGCGATGACGCGACCGAAGAGGACATCGGTACGGAAGTTGACCGCCGATTGAATTACCTGGCACGAAAGGCTGGCAAGGACGTCGAAGAGATTCCGCAGTTCAACGGGAATCCGGACACGTGGACGCCTGAGATGATGGCCGCAGCTCATGCTGCGCAGCCCGGCGGGTACCTCGCTGCTGCCGAAAAGGTCTTCAACGCACAACAGCGCGAGGCTGCCGCTCCGCAGGTTCGTGAGCCATCGCCGATGGTGGGCGGTGCCACTGTCCCACCGCCTGGAGCGCCTCCGGTGGCTACGGCAGCCCCATCGCCGGATGATCCGAACAGCGGCGCTCCAATGGATGACGTCTCGATGCGCGCGATGACCGATCCGGCGCTGCAGGGCATTCCGGCTGAACATCGCGTGCAGGTTGCGCAGGATGCCATCGACGCGCTTCAGGAGCTTGAACAGGCGAAGGCCAGCGGCGACCCGGCGGCTCTCGCCGCGGCAAAGCAGCATCTGGCCGCATTGCGCCAGACCATTGCCAAGTTCGCTCCGACTGACGCCGGTAGCGTGACCGTCCCGCCTCGTATGCCTGCTGGCGCAACGGACATGGACCACGGACGTCCCGTCACGAGGGTGATCATTCCTCCGCTGCCGACTTCAGGCAAGCCCTCGATGGCTGGCCCGCAGAAAAAGAAATCGTACATGATCGTCAACGGAGTGAAGCGGGAGACGCAGTAATGCCTGGAAGTATTCTCGACGAAATCGATGCAGCGTTAGCCGATGACTCGCCGGTGGCAGAACAGCCGGCCGGGCCGCGCTCCATTCTCGATGAGATTGACGCCGCGCTGGCTGAAGATCCGGCGCCAACTCCTGCACCAGCAGATGAGTACGAAGAGCCGTTCAGTATGAAGCCAAGTAAGAATTATCATCCTGAAAAGATGTTCGCCGGCGCCGATCCGGATGCCGTTCAGGCGAACGTGACGGCCATGAACGAGAAGAAGCAAAACGCCATCTTGAAGGCTGAAGGCGTGGGACGGTTCCCTGACGCCAGCCAGGTCAAGAAGCGCCTTGAGAATTCGAATCTATCGAAGGTGCCCATTGTCGGCGATGCGCTCACCACTGGCGCGACCGGCCTTGCATCCGGGCTGATGGACATGGCGGCCACGGCCACCGGGTTGATCGGCGCTGATGAAATCTCGAAGGACATCCGCGGCCAGTCTCATGCCGCGAACGAAGGCGACAAGTCGCGCTACAACGGCGGGGTGACAGGCTGGCTGGCTGACAGAGAACGCGGGCTGACGAACGCCCTGCCAAAACTGGCCGCCGGTGGTGGCGCTACGGGAACTGCCGCGATCTTCGGGCTGGATGGCACTGCGCAGGCCGCGCAGGCTGCTGACGATGCTGGAGTGACCGGGCCGAAGAAGTACGTCTATGCTGGATCTGTCGGACTGATGAACGCGCTGCAGGGTCTCATTTTTGGCAAGCTATTCAATGGCGCGGCGTCCATTCCGAAGGGCGCTGCCATTGACGCGTTGAAGGCCCATGGCGCTGAGGTGCTGAAGGGCTCGCTGGGCAACATGGCTGTTTCTACCGTTGATCATCTGGTGGCCCGGCTCACGGACGTCGACAAGACGGAGTGGACGCCGGAAGAGCTTGTGAGCGACGGTGTGAATGCGCTGGGTGACGCGGCCGCCATGCACGGCGCCGGCAAGATCATGAGCGCGATGGATTTTGCCAAAAAGAACCCGGAAATTGCGGCTGAAATTGCCGCAAAGGATTCACTGAGCCGGAAGGATGCAGCGACCCTCGGCATTACCGATACCACCAGCGTTAAAGAGCGCACGGACATCCATGAGGCGCTGAGGAAGGTTTTCGAAGAGCAGTCTGTTGAGCCTGGAGCCGATGTGGATGGCCCACGGCCGAACACACCGCCGGCTGATTATCCGAACAAGCTGAATCGGCCAAATCAGCAAGAGCGCCGGGCCGGGATGGAAACTGCGGAAGCGCCCGCGCCAAGTCCCATCGATCAGATTTGGGCAATGTCTGGAGAGTTGAAGCGGCTTCCCAATCAGAGAGAGATTGCTGAGCGGCTCAACGTTGACCCGGAAACGGCGAGCTTCTTGCTGAAGAAGGCACAGCAAGATTTCGCCGCGCCCAAGCCGCAACCCGCGACCATCATCACTAATGATAGTCAGCCAAAAACCTTGCCGCTGCCGGAAGCACGCCAGCCGGTTGATGATCTGCGTCTGTCTAAGATGGAAGCGCCACGGGAGCCGGTGGCCGATCCGGCGATGGATACGCTGCCGCTTGAAGACAATCTGCCGCCGCTGTTGAAGCCCGGCGAAGTGCCACTTGAAGGCATGAGGATGAGTGAGCTGTACGAAACGGCGAAAGCGGCCGGGCTCGCTGGCTATCGTGGCAAGTCAAAAGTGAAGATCATCAGCGAGATTCGCGCTGCACAGGAATCACAGGCGCCGGCTGAACCGGAAGGCGCGGCGCCAGAGCGCCGGGTGGATGATGTGCGCCGAAAGAACGTTGATGAGATGACGCCTGACGAGATGAAGGCCGAAGTTCAACGCCTCCGCGTCGAGCGCCACACCGATAGTCTCACGGGGCTTCGAAATGAAGTTGCCTATAACGAGTCGTCACGGAAGCCCGTGCAGGTATTTGGGGACATCGACGGACTGAAACAGCTAAATGATCGTTTTGGTCACGATGCTGGCAACGCTTTATTGATTCAGGTTGCCAACAGCATTCGAGAGACGGGCTTAGAGGGTGCGGCCTTTCGAAAAAAGGGTGACGAACATCTCTTTGAATTTGATAAACAAGAGCAGGCCGACAGAGCGATGGCGCTACTGGCTGATCACATGTCTGGCAAAGAATTGATTTTCCACGGTTCTGATGGTAAAGAATACGTGTTGGACGGCATTCGCATGAGTCATGGCGTTGCTGGTGACATTAAGCAGGCTGAAGTAAAAGCCGGGGAGATGAAGAATGCCAGGGAACGCGCCGGCCAGCGGGAGCTCCGATCAAGCTGGGAGCAGCGATTCAAAGAAGACCCCGCCGCTCTCCCCCTCAGAGTTCGTGAAGGGACTCCCGCCAGGGACGAAGTTCGTGGGAATCCGCGACAAGAAGACGGGCAAGATGCTGTACCAGCACGACAAGAAGAGCCCGCCGCCGATCAAGCCCCTGAAGATTCGGTAGAATATCTCGGCAGCATGGGCGGCAACGCCCTGAATCCTGCTGCCGTCAATTCGTTCGCTAAAAAGGCCGTTAAAGGTGTCACCGACTTTGCCCGCGGTAAGGGCGGGGAATCTGCACCCAAAACGACTGCATTGAGCCGCCCGGCCGGTGAGGCTGTTGTGCGCCATGGCGCTGCAAAGATCGCCGCTCCGCGCATTTACGAAGAAATGTACTCGAAGGTCTTCAAGGGCGATGACGAGCTGGGTGACCGCGCCATGGCCGTCATGGTCGAAGACAATTTGCGTGACCTCAAAAAGAACTCGAAGACGCCTGATGACGTTGCCAGCGTTGTCGGTGAGCACGATGGCGCGATTTTTAAGACGGAAGCGGAGTATCAGGCTGCGCTGAAGGATCCGAAGGTTCAAGAGGCCATCGAGCGGTGGAAAGAGACCGTCAACCCGTGGATGGACGAGCAATACCGCACGCTACAGGCGCTGCCGGAAGGCCAGGAACTGAAGACCCGCGGCGCGCAAACCGGCGCGCGCATCAACCTGAAGGCCATCCGAGAGGACGCGGCAAACATGCCGCCGCCGGATGCGACGATGGGCTCCAGCAGCGGAAACCTGAACGCGCCGCGCCAGAATTTCAACGTCTTCGGTAAGTCGGCAAAGGGTACCGCGGAAGCCTACGACACGAACGCTCGCAACGTGCTTCAGAACACGGTTTTCAGAACGTGGAACTCATCGACGCGCGTGAAAATGCTCAACTCGCTGGTGAACAGCGGAGTTGGTAAGCTGGCCGCGGATGGAAAGCCGATCACTGAAATTCATGGTGAGCCCACGGCTAAAATCCAGTTCGATGTCGCCGGTGAGACGAAGCTTCTCTATGTGCCGAAGTCCATTGAGCGTGAATTGCGCATGGCCATGGGCACGGACATGGCGCCATCGATCCTGGGTGAAAAGGGCGGCCAGATTCTCACGCAAGTCCAGCTCTACGGAATCACCGACTTTGTGGCCCACGGTGCCAACGTTCTACGCGCATTGACGCAGGCTCCGAAGGGAAAGAATTTCGTTGAGCAACTGGCGCGCGCCGGCGTGGCTCCTGCTGATGGACTGGTGCAGATGTTCTCTTCGGCCAGAGACATCGCCAAGAATTCTCCGGAGGTTCAGGCTCGACTTCGGGAGTTGGCTGAAATCGGTGCGCTCCGCGGTGACTACGAAGGCCATGGGACTGGAAAGTTCAGCCTGCTGAAGCCGTGGGAGTGGAGCGGTATCGCCATTAAGAAGATGGATGACGCCGCGCGCCTGGCGCTGGATGGCATGTACACCGATCTGGTGAAGCGCGGGCTCAAGCAAGACACGGAGACCGGCCGTCGGGAATTCGTGAATCAGATCGGCCAGTACAACAGCCGACTGCAGGGTTGGTGGACGTCGTTGCTGAAACGGTCGGGCTTCTCTCCGTTCATCACCGCCGGCACAACGTTCAACCGCGGCGGCCGATCCGTGATCACCGGCGAAACGCCAGGCGAGGCCACCAGCAAGATGGCTGATGCCAAGCTGCGCGCCGCTCAAATCGGCGGCAACGTCGTCATGGGTGTGACCATTGCGGCCGCAATCAATTCGATGACCGGCAGCACGAAGCGGAATATTCCTCTCGGCGCCATCGACCTCCACAAGAAGGACGAAGACGGCAAGGACGAATATCTCGACCTGTTGACATGGACCGGCGCCCGGCGCGGCCTGCGCACAACGGGAATGGACGCGGTTATTGAAGGCATCCGCCAGGGCCGCGGGGCGGGGGAGATTCTGGACAGCGCCAAGCAGCAGGTTGTGAACAGCGCCATGCACCCGCTGATGGGTCCAGCGCCAAAGTTCGCGATCAATGCGGCTTTCGGTGTCGATCCGGCGATTGGCGCGCCATCGGCGCCGGCGGCAAAGCCCGGCGAATCGCAGAGCGTGCGCAATCTGAAGTACGCAGCCAAAGAGCTGAATCCGATGGTGGCCGCCGGCGTTGAAGGCTTTGAAGCCAGCAAGTTGATGGGCGGCTCAAACTCGGATGCGCTGAAGAAGGCCACCAAAGAAGCGACCGTGAGCGCGTTGAGTGGAGCTGTCGGTTTGAAGTCGGCACGGAAGCCCACCAGCCAGGCGCTGGACCTCGCTCAAGATTTCCTGCGCCGTCGCCAGCCGGCCGGAAGCGCCGCGACGGACGATGATCAGGAGTCTCGAGTCATTCGCGCCAAACTGGTGGAAGCAATCCGTGAAGGGAAAGACCCGCAGCAGGCCATCAAAGAGGCGGTCGCCAGCGGCGAGGTCACGGAAAAACAGGCATTCTTGTCGGCGAAGAAGGGTCACATTTCGCCCACTGAAGCCGTGTTCAAGGCGTTGAGTCTGACTGAAGCGAATCAGGTGCTGAAGGTCGCCACGGACGCGGAGAAAGCTGAGTGGCAGGATCTGTACGACCTGAAGATTGGCGCCAAAGCCAAGACCATGGCCCGGCCGATGCCGCTGAAGAAGCGCGACGGGAAGACCCTGGCTGAGCTGAAAGAGGCCTGGCGCGTCGACGTCGGTGACGCGGCTCGAATGTTGAAAGAGGCTGGGGTCGATGACACTGGCATTCGCCGGGCGTACAAGGCGGTGATGAAGGGTAAGAAGCCCGAGAGTATTACCAGCGGCATGAACCTGCTGAACCACCAGCTCAAGAAATTGCAGACTCAAAAATCCGTTGGAAATCCGTTGGCCATGAACACCAAATAAATGGCGAACAGGTTTTGACGATTCTCAGACCATTTTTACAACTTAGTATGCCTAACCTTGTCTTATGTTAGGCTTGTTGGCTATTGATGCCATTGGACTTACAAGATTGTTTGAGTTTAAAAATCCGTTGCTCTACCAATTGAGCTACCCCTTCTCCTTGCTGCATAACGACTTATAAATCTACTCGTTCGGATTCCGACGTTTTTTCCGACTGTTCTGTTTCCCATTCGTTGGGACTGAGCATTTCGCCGCGGCCCCACGCTGCCATCGTATCGAAGTCTAGATAGTGGTGCTGCGCGACGACAAGCGAGTGGCCCATTATGCGGGCATAGGTCATGATGTCAACTTCCCTGGAGATCCTGAACGCCGCGGTGACCCGGAGAAACTGCATCGTGAACGTCGGTCGAAGGTCGCCGATGACTTCGCCGTCCTTGATCTTCGGCCATACCGCTTTCCGCAGGGCCGCCAGTGCGTCACAGAGCGAGTCTGAGCGCACGCTGTAGCAGATGGGCCCAGAATCCTTCTTCAGCGGTTTGAGCGCGCTCAGGACGCCTGTGGCCAGCGGAATCACCCGCTGGCGGCCGCGCTTGCCTTGAACGGTCATCAAGCCCTGGTCGAAATCGATGTGGTCCCACTCTGACCGGCCGATTTCGGCGGCACGCAGGCCGGCGCCTAAAGCGAGTATGATCGGCAGCCATGCCGCGGTGCCCTTGCCGGCGGCCAGTAGCTCGCGCTGCTGGGCCTTATTCAGCGGCTTCTTGGCGTTCTTCGGAACCGATGGGAGTTCCAGATTCTCTGCCGAAGCTGGGTTACCCTTCCACGGGACCATTGGCGGCCGACGCTTGCCAAGCCACACGCAGAATTTTGAAAGCGCGCGCTGGTCGTTGTTCACAGAGACCGGCCCAACCGTTTTCGCGCGGTGCTCAAGGTAGTCTTGGATCAGGCCAATTACTTCGTCGCGTGTGCTGGCGGCCAGGTCAATGGCGCGAAAGGCAGCAAACCTCTCCAGTCGGTTGTGGGCGTCGGAGTAATACGTGCCTTCAGCCGTTGGCCATTTGGCTGTGCAATACTGATCAACGGCGCTGGCGATGGGCAAATTCTGCGACTTGAAGTGTTGCAGAGTCGAGGCCTTCTCCACGGCCGCTTCGGCAACCTTGCGAGCTTTACGAACGTCGCCCTCGTGTGTTGTTTTATATTGCCGGGGCTGGCCGCGCAGTTTGAAACGGTAATACCACGCTGCGGCATTTTCGGGCCACTCCAGCGTGACTTTAGTGTGAACCATCTCAGTTGAGTATTTAAATTTGACAGGTTTCACGGGTGATCCAATACAACGTAGACAGTTTCTTTTGATCCAAACTCATTCCCGACATCTGTCGTGTGCTTAAAAACCTTTTTAATTTTCCATCCTGACTCCATGAGCCCGTCGATTTGAGCTCTTTCCTTTGGAAGTGTTTTTAGAATCTGTTGTCTCGGATTTGATTTTTTGCGGTTCGACCACTCCAAATAACCGACTACGGATATGACCGCCAGCCCGACGACAATTACCACAATCAATAGCGGTCTCATCGCAGCATCCCCGAGCGCTTGACAACGCCTTGAATCAAGAAATCGTCGCCCATTCTGACATGAATGACGGGATAAAAATCGTTGAGAGCGAGAATGTCAACGCTGTATTTGATTCCCTGTGTTCGCTCAATTCGTATGCGTTTCAAAGAAGACTCGCCGTTGTGAAGGATGATGCAGTCTTTGCCGTTGTAGCCTCTGACGGCTTCATAAGGAACATAGCCAGATCCCTCATCAGCATCCGGCGTGAGGTGAAGATTCACCGGGCGCCACACCACAATTTCACCATGTCGATATTCGGGGAGCATGGAGTCGCCAGAGATTTCACAGGCATAGCATCCGACGTCCTCCTTGGTTCCCGAGATATAGCGAATCGGATGGATCGCATCCCTGATTCGGCCCGGCGTTGCCGCAATGGGCCCGAGCACCGGAATGGGATATTCAGAAGAGAGCGCGTCTGGTTCCGCTACCACATCCGTGCTGCGCCGCGTCGGCTTGGTAATTTCACTGACGTCCACGTTAAAGAATTTTGCAATTTCTCTGATCGTTGCAGAGCGAGGGCGCGCCTTGCCATTTTCCCAGTAACTGACTTGCTTCTGCGTGAATCCAAGAGCCTTTGAAAACTCTTCTTGTGAAAGATTTTTTTGTTCCCGCAACTGCTGTATGCGTAATCCTAACTCGTTTGCCATGAACTCCCTCCGGGAATGATTGTTACCATCTTGGTAACATAAAAGTCAAATATTACTCTCCAAAAAGACATTTTATTACCTTTCGTGTTGACGTTTGGTGAAGCTATGGTAATAGTTTATCCATCAAAAGGAAATAAGGGACACCAAGATGCTGAGCTTCGCCCAAGTACTGAGCACATGCGGGGTGAGAAAGGCAACGCTTGCCAGATTGGCAGGCGTCTCCCGTGCTGCGCTGACTCGCTACGAAAAGGGCGAGCGCCAGCCTGAGCTGAGTATCGCGGACCGAATTGCGAAACTTACCCATCACGACGTGATCGTTGACGACGGCGTTCTTCGTTTTATTCCACAGAAGAAGCGCGGCCGGAAGGCGGTGATGGCGTGAGCGAGATTGAAACTCTCATCCGCAGCATCGTTCGCGAGGAAATCGCGAAGTTGAATCCAACTTCGACGATGACGCCAGCGGATCATCGTTTGAAAGCCAGGCTATCCATCGAGCAGCTTTCGAAGGCGCTGAAGATTCCGATGTGCGTCGAGCAGCTCTATCGGTATGAGCGCGGAGAACTGAGCTGTATCGATGACCGTCGAGTTGTTCTGCGGATGCGCGCCATCTCTGAAATTCTCAACATCGACATCGTGACTTATCGCCAGGCTGTTCGATCCCAAATGCAGCAGCGTTGAAAAGGAACGTCCATGCGGCGAACGAAAAACCGTGTCGCTGGCGAGCTGTACAAATCGCATGAGCGGTGGGCCATGGAAATCGGATTCAGGATGGCCCGGCGATATGCGCCGCTGCTCCAGCGCATGAATCGCGGGCAGGTTCGGCAGGCGGTGAGAGTGGGGCTGTGGGACGCGTGCCTGAAGTATGACGCGAAAGTCGGTGAGTTTAAGCCCTTTGCGTACAAGCGGATTCGTGGACAGGTGCAGGATGAATTTCACAGCCTCAACTGGTGGGATGTGCGAACGAAGCGGGGGAATCCCGTGCGCATGGAATTGGAAATCGAAAAGGATCGTGTTGACGAGCGCCAGCCTAAAACAGTCACAGACCACGAAGACAAGAAATCGAAACCGCAGGACGCACAGGTCATTGCCTGCGACTACATCCGCCAGTTGCTCAAGTTCGTTTCAAAGCCGCTGTGCAAAAAGATTCTGCGGATGCGGTACTGGCGAAATCTCTCTCATCGCCAAATCGGTGACAAGTTCGGACTGTCAGTGAGCCGTGTGTCGCAAATCGAACGTGAAGCGCTGGATGAAATGCGGATTGGCGCCGCTGGTTTGAAATAGGAGTCGGTTATGTCAGATGGTCGCGATCTTCTCACCCACAGTCGGCTCCAGGCGCTCAAGACCTGCGCGCGCAAGCACTACCTGCAGTACGAGCTGGGCATTCGACCGCTGAAGACCTCGGCGCCGCTGCGCATGGGTGACGTGTTCCACAAGGGCAAAGAGTATCTGCGGAAGGGCGTGGCGCCCGAAGACGCGCTGATGCAGGCGCTGAAGGTGTACGAGGCCGTTCCCGCGGACATCAAGCCATGCGATTGGGCCATCGAACGGGAAAAGTGCTTCCGGCTGCTACATGGCTACATGTGGTACTGGAAGGACGACGGGCTGAAGTTTGTGGAGACCGAGAAGGTTTACACGCTCCCGATCATCAACCCGGATACCAATCGGCCGGCACTCAAGTTCGCCAACGGCGGCAAGATCGACGGCATCGTGCAGCTTCCGGATGGCCGCCTAGCCGTGGACGAAACGAAGACGGCCGGGAAGGACATTTCGCCGGAAAGCGACTACTGGCTCAAGCTACGCATCGATGAGCAGGTCACGCGCTACTTCTACTCGGCGCGCAAGCTGGGCTATGACATCGCCTGCATTCACTACGACGTCATCCGCAAGCCGACGATTGAGCCGAAACAAATCCCGCTGCTCGATGAGAATAATTTCAAGATCGTTCTCGATGCCAACGGCCAGCGCGTGATGAATAAAAACGGCACGCCAAAGCAGTCTGCCGACAAGGAAATGGGCTGGGTTCTCCAGTCGCGGATCGAGACGGCACAGGAATACGGCGACCGGTTGACGGCAGACATCGGTGAGCGGCCCGCGTTCTACTTCCAGCGCAAGGAACTCCAGCGCACGGATAAAGACCTCGAAGATTTCGAGCACGATCTGTGGCAGCAGCAGCAGCAGATGAGCGAGCTGCGCCGCACGGGCCGATGGTTCAAGAATACGGGCGCCTGCATCGGCTTTGGCCGCTGCGCCTACGCCGATCTGTGCTTCAACGGCTTCACTGGCTCTGAACCGCTGCCGCCTCACTACGCCAAATTCGACAACGTCAACCCCGAATTGGACAGCAGCGATGAGTGACAGTGACCCGGATTACTACGTGTCAGTCGAAACCATGCAACAAGCTCTCAAAGGAGAAAGAAAGATGACCACTGCAACTGCACGCCCCACCGCTGGGAAACTTCCGGCGGCCCCAAAGCTGACTTCAACGGCTCCGCAAATCGGTGCGGCTCCGAAGAAGACTTTTAGTATCGCCGCGCCAGTGAAGAGCGTTGAGCGGAAAACGATTGTTTACGGCACCGGCGGCGTGGGCAAGAGCTCGCTGATGGCGCGGATGCCCGGCACCACGGTGTTCATCGATCTGGATGGCTCGTTGCCGGTCATCAAAGACACGCTGAAGGATGTGGACGGCAACGATCTGGACTTGGGCGTGGTGACCGGCGTAGAAACGTGGCAGGACTTGCGCGATTTCCTGCACAGCCCGGACTGCTTCAAGGGCGTCAAAAACGTCGTCATCGATACGCTCTCGAAGGCCGAAGAGATGTGCCTGGCACATCTGCTGGCGACAAAGCCGCATCAGGACACGGGCACGCCGGTCAACAGCATTGAAGGCTACGGCTACGGCAAGGGGTATCAGTACCTCTACGAAGAATTCCTAAACCTGTTCAGCGACCTTGATCAGCTCATCCGCATGGGGCTGAACGTGGGATTGATCTGCCACGACTGCACCACTGAGGTGCTGAACCCGCAGGGCGAAAACTATCGCCGATTCGAGCCGCGCCTACAGCACCCTGGCTCCCAAAAGAACTCCGTGCGCCTGAAGGCGAAGGAGTGGGCCGATCATCTGCTGTTCATCAGCTACGACCTGGCCGTCAACAAGGATGGCAAAGCCAAGGGCGGTGGCAGTCGGACCATCTACCCCGTCGAAACGCCGTGGGCCATGGCGAAGAGCCGCACACTCCGCGATCCGATTCCGTATCCCGAAGGCGATGCGTCCCTGTGGGCGCAGATTTTCTCCTGATTCGAACTCACCCAAAACTCAAACCCGCAAAGAGAGGAAAATATTATGACTGAAGTGATCATCAAAACGCAGGCGGAACTGGATGCGCTGCCTGCGTCATTCAAGGAATGGACGTGGATCAAGATCCAGTCGGAGCGTCACGTCCGCATCAGCGTGACCAAACGGTGGGAGAACTCCAGCGTCGAGGCGTGGGAGAACTCCAGCGTCGAGGCGTGGGGGAACTCCAGCGTCGAGGCGAGGGAGAACTCCAGCGTCGAGGCGTGGGAGAACTCCAGCGTCGTGGCGTGGGGGAACTCCAGCGTCGAGGCGTGGGGGAACTCCAGCGTCGTGGCGAGGGAGAACTCCAGCGTCGAGGCGTGGGAGAACTCCAGCGTCGTGGCGAGGGAGAACTCCAGCGTCGAGGCGTGGGGGAACTCCAGCGTCGAGGCGTGGGAGAACTCCAGCGTCGTGGCGTGGGAGAACTCCAGCGTCGTGGCGTGGGGG
>JBAYVV010000011.1:0-47732 GCA_041674465.1 Sterolibacterium sp. | reverse complement strand
TACGGATGGCTCAAGCAACTCGGGTGAACTGAAGTCCTTGGCCGAATTGGGCATCACCAAGCTCAACCTGAATGCCAATGCTTCCACGGCCACCGACAACGGCAACCTGATCGGACTGGTGTCAAGCTACGAGACATCCGATGGAGTCACGCATCAGATGGCGGACGTCTGGTTCGCAACTCAACCGGCGGATCTGACCAGCAAGGTGACGGGGCTGACCCAGGCGATTGCGGAGTTCATCGACAATCCGGAGGGTGGTGCAGTCAGTACGCCGCTGAACCTGACGGCAGGTGACGCACCGGTGACCCAGAGCCTTGCGATGGCAACCAATGTGGGTGGAATTGTCGAAGCGTTGAAGCAATTCGATGCGAACGGCAACCTGCTGGGTGCCGCTGCCGGTACGGGGACCTTGCAGAGTGTGACCGCCGACTCGACGCTGAAACTGGCCGGCACTACCGACCCGACCAAGAGCGGATTGCTGGCGACTTCAGGCAAGAGCTAACCTAGCTAGTTAATCAATGCAAGGCGACAAGACCGATTCGGTCTTGTCGCCTTTTCTTTTGATTGAGGATTTGGTATCACCGGGAATTCACATGTGAATCGCCCCCCTTTTCGTTCTTATTTCGCTCAATCGAAATGATTTGAGCGTGATCTAATTTGCCTATCAGGTAACGAGTATTGGACTTTCGTACGCTAGGTATCGGAAGTTGATTAGCGAATAGAAGGGGAACCCCGTTGAAAGCAGTCATCCTTGCGGGCGGGCTCGGAACCCGTATCAGTGAAGAAACTGTGGCACGTCCCAAACCGATGGTGGAGATCGGGGGGCGGCCCATTCTGTGGCATATCATGAAAATCTATTCTGCACATGGCATTCATGATTTTGTCATCTGTTGCGGCTACAAAGGCTACATGATCAAGGAATACTTCGCCAACTATTTTCTGCACATGTCGGATGTTACGTTTGATATGCAAGAGAACCGGATGGAAGTTCATCATCGACACGTTGAGCCATGGCGTGTAACGCTTGTCGATACGGGCGAGCAGACTATGACGGGCGGTCGTCTCAGGCGAGTGCGCGAATATTTGGATGATGAGAATTTTTGCTTTACATACGGCGATGGCGTTAGTGACATCAACGTTACGAGACTTGTGGAGTTTCACAAGTCCCATGGAAAGGCGGTCACATTGACTGCGATTCAGCCGCCCGGCCGATACGGGGCTCTCAATCTTGACGGCTCCGAGGTTCGCAGTTTCGAAGAAAAACCTAAAGGAGATGGATCTTGGATCAATGGCGGATTCTTTGTCTTATCGCCGAATGTAATCGACTATATCCACGGTGATGATACGATTTGGGAGGCGGAGCCTATGGAGAAACTTGCAGCCGCTGGAAAGGTGAATGCGTATTTTCATGATGGATTCTGGCAGCCTATGGATACCTTGCGCGACAAAAACCGACTGGAAGAATTGTGGGCTGATGGATCAGCACCATGGAAAATCTGGTGATGAAACCTACTGCCAGCCGCGATTTTTGGCAGGGCAAGCGCGTCTTTCTGACGGGGCATACGGGCTTCAAGGGCGGATGGCTTTCGCTTTTGTTGCAACAATTCGGTGCTGACTTGACAGGCTATGCACTTGACCCGCCAACCAAGCCTAGCTTATTTGAGGTTGCCAAGGTTGGTAGGGGCATGCGCTCGATCATAGCCGATATCCTCGATGCCGATACGCTTGCCAAGTCAATGCGCGAAGTCAAGCCCGACATTGTCATCCACATGGCCGCCCAGCCCATCGTGCGCTACTCATACAAAGAGCCTGTAGAAACGTATGCCACGAATGTTATGGGCACTGTCCATTTACTTGAAGCCATACGCCAAACCGGTACTGTACGCGCCGTCGTCAATGTGACAAGCGACAAATGCTATGAGAACAAGGAATGGCCTTGGGGTTATCGTGAAACCGATCCAATGGGCGGCCACGATCCATACAGCAGTAGCAAGGGTTGCTCAGAGCTCATCACTGCGGCTTATCGCAATTCCTACTTCAATTCATCCGAGAACAATCAACACTGCGTCGCGCTTGCCACAGCCCGAGCCGGTAACGTCATCGGTGGCGGCGACTGGGCACCAGACCGTCTTGTCCCAGACATTCTCCGTGCCATCAAAACAGGACAGGAGGTCAGCATCCGAAGTCCTCATGCCATCCGCCCTTGGCAGCATGTGCTGGAACCAATCAGTGGCTACCTTGCCCTCGCAGAAAAGCTCTACGGCGAAGGCACGACCTACGCCGAAGCCTGGAACTTTGGTCCGAGAGATGAAGATGCCCAGCCTGTACAATGGATTGTGGAGAAACTGACAAAAGGCTGGGGAGAAGGTGCAACGTGGGCGTTGGATAGCGGCGATCACCCGCACGAGGCGCATTACCTGAAGCTGGATTGTTCCAAGACAAAGGCGAGACTGGGTTGGCACCCGAAATGGAATCTTGAAGATGCGCTGAATGCCATTTTAGAATGGCATCATGAATATGGTGCCGGCAATGATATGCGAGCCGTTACGCTTCGACAGATTTCCCGATACTGGAACGAGTAGTTTGCTCTGGAAAACGATGGGGCATTAATATTCAAATTGAGGGACTGTTATGTTGGCGCTGAGAAAATTTGAAACTGTTGATGGAAACGGAAAGGTTCAAATAGATATTCCACAAGAATTTGGCAGTAAGGTGGAAATATTGGTCCTACCTGTTGATAACGACGTTGATCTCCTTGAGGGGGCAGTGGATGCCTATTTCCTCGACAAAGCGTTCGAAGACGATCCGGTGGAAGATGCCATTTGGGAAAAATATATTCCTGGTACGAAGTGATGATTGGTTCCATTTTCTTATGCAGAATCCCTTTTGTTGAAAAGAAAGGCTACAAGTACCGTCCAGTCCTCGTTGTTTCGGAACCTAATAGCAAGGGTGACGTCTTGGCCTTGGTGGGTACAAGTAAGGTTGGGCAGTGGAAAGATGAATTCAATAAAGTAATTCTGGATCGTACTCAACTTGATTCAGGGAATCTGGATCAAGAAACGGTTTTTGTTTGTAGCAAGATAGTGACTGTAAATCGGGAAATTCTGATTGAGAAGCTTGGAGTGGTAGCGCCTGATGCCCTCGAGCGGATCATGAGGCTGCTGTCGCGACGACAGACCGAGTCTTTTTATGTGGGCGTGAAGAAACCGCGTGAAAACCTTCCTTTCGTGCCAGGGATATCTGCAATTCCGCCCTCTGGCAAAGTGATTGGATCGGCCGAATTGATAAACATGGTCGAAGCCTCTCTTGACGGATGGCTCACCACGGGTAGATTCAATGATGCCTTCGAACAACGCCTGGCAAAGTATCTTGGCGTGAAGCACGTCATGACTGCCAACTCTGGTTCGTCTGCCAACCTGATCGCCTTCTCCACGCTTACTAGCCGCAAACTTGGTGACCGGGCCATAAGGCCTGGCGATGAAGTCATCGGCGTCGCGGCTGGATTCCCCACCACTGTTAATCCCATCCTGCAATTTGGGGCCGTGCCGGTTTTCGTCGATGTCGCGATCCCAACTTACAACATCGATGTCACCCAACTCGAAGCCGCCATCAGCCCAAAAACCAAAGCCATCATGCTTGCCCACACATTGGGCAATCCCTACAACCTTGCCGAAGTCACCCGCATCGCGAAAAAACATAACCTCTGGTTGATCGAAGACTGCTGCGATGCACTGGGCTCCACCTACGACGGCAAACTCGTCGGGACTTTCGGCGATATCGGCACTCTCAGTTTCTACCCTGCTCATCACATCACCATGGGAGAAGGCGGTGCCGTCTTCACCAACAATGACGAACTCAAACGCATCGCCGAATCTTTCCGCGACTGGGGCCGTGACTGCTATTGCGAGCCCGGTAAGGACAATACCTGCGGCAAGCGTTTCGGCTGGAAACTGGGCGATCTGCCTCAAGGCTACGACCACAAATACACGTACAGCCACTTGGGCTACAACCTCAAAATTAGCGACATGCAAGCGGCTTGCGCTTTAGCGCAGATGGATCGCCTTGACCACTTTGTCCAAGTGCGTAAGGATAACTATACGCACCTAAAGGATCGCCTCAAATCCTGCGAAGAATTCCTGATCCTCCCTGAAGCCACGGAAAACTCAGAACCATCCTGGTTTGGCTTTCCCATCACCCTGCGTACTGACGCCGCTGTTTCGCGGGTCGATCTGCTCACTTACCTAGACCAGAACAAGATTGGCACCCGGTTGTTGTTCGCAGGCAACCTGACCCGCCAGCCATATATGAACGGACGCAATTTCCTTGTCAGCGGAACCTTAACCAATACGGACATTATTATGAACAGCACTTTCTGGATTGGTGTGTATCCAGGCATTACTGAAGAAATGATGGACTTCGCTGCCAAGAAGATTGAAACTTTCCTCGGTATTAATTTCTGAGCGTTATATTTGCCAGTGCCAACTTATTCAAGATAACCATAGGCACCCCGATGAGAGAAATTTCAATCAACGCTCGGCACATTGAAGGTCAGCCAATGTTTCGTTTGATCGACAAGGTCAAGCGTCTGGAAGCTCAGGGACGCCGTATCATTCATCTCGAAATTGGTGATCCGGATTTCGGAACCCCCAAATCTATCATTGAAGCAGCCAAGCAGTCCCTTGATAGAGGTGAAACCCATTACGGCAGTAGCTGGGGAATGACCGATTTCGTTGAGGCGATAAAGCGAACCACTAAGCGCTCACGTGGCTTTACGCCGGATACTGATCAAGTGCTTGTAACCCCCGGTGCAAACATCGCTATCTTCTACGCGGTATTCTGCCTGAGTAACCCCGGACAGGAAGTTCTCGTTCCCGACCCTGGTTTTCCGAGCTATTTGTCGGCAATACGAATGTGCGGGGCGATACCGGTTCCATATCCGTTGCGCGACCAAAACGCTTTTCGTATGCGTGCCGAGGATATCGAGCCACTGATTACAGACCGAACGCGGTTATTGATCATCAACAGTCCGCAAAATCCGACGGGAGCCATAACCGAGCCAGATGCGTTAAAAGAGATTTATGAACTTGCCGTCAAATATGACCTCTATGTTTATTCTGACGAGATCTACGCGCGGATGGTTTACGGTGATCAGGATTTCTTTTCCATCGCCACTCTTGATGGCTGCAAGCAAAGAGTCATTCTCTCCAATGGTTTCAGTAAAGCGTTCGCAATGACTGGCTGGCGCTTGGGCGCGATCGTCGCCCCCCCTGAAGTTACCGAACGCATGATGCTGCTCTTACAAACAACTTCATCCTGCGTGTCAGCATTTGTTCAACGGGCAGGTATCGAGGCAATCACAGGCGACCAGCAACCAGTCAAGACAATGATGGCAGAGTACAAGGCGCGACGCGATCTACTCATCGATGGCCTCAACAGAATCCATGGCATCTCTTGTCATATGCCTGGCGGTGCTTTTTACGCATTCCCGAACATAGGCAATTTCGGCATGTCATCGGAAGCCTTTGCCGATGCCATGCTGGATAAAGCTGGGGTTGCGCTACTGCCTGGATCTAACTTCGGCGATCAAGGGGAAGGCTTTGTTCGAATTTGCTACGCCTCATCGCGGGAGAATATTAGTGCTGCACTAGACCGAATAGCCGAAGCCTGCGAGACGCTCTAATCAATCTACTGGAAGACCAAAATGATTCGCGTAGCCGACTATATAGCTAGTTTCATCAGTGACCGACTTGGATTGAAAGACGTATTCATGCTCACCGGTGCCGGCATTATGCACCTGACCGACGGTATCGCATGCAACAAAAAGCTTCGTGCCGTTTGTGTGCATCATGAGCAGACTGCATCGATGGCGCTGGAGGCTTATGCGCGTGCAAATGAAAATTTTGCAGTCGGTTATTTCTCTACAGGGCCTGCTGCCACCAATGCGATAACCGGCTTGGGGGGCGCTTGGCAAGACAGCGTACCGTGCCTGTTTATCTCTGGACAAGTCAAACGATCTGAAGCCAGTCACAATGCCGGCATCCCCGGATTGCGCCAGTTTGGTGTTCAGGAACTCGACATCATCCCTGTCGTTTCATCACTTTGTAAGTACGCCGTACACCTAAATGATCCCTCGATGGTTCGCTATGAACTTGAAAAGGCGGTCGACATCGCCAAGTGTGGTCGACCTGGCCCGGTATGGCTGGAAGTACCGATGGATGTCCAAGGTGCCATGATCGATCCTGATACGCTTGAAGCTTACCAATCCACATACATCCAACCAGTGGCTCCGCTCGAGGATGTTCGATACTTAGCCGATGCACTCAATCACTCACAACGTCCGGTTATTGTAGCTGGGCGTGGTGTTCGGCTCGCTGGAGCACAAAAGCTACTCCAAGAGCTGGCAACAAAGCACAGCATCCCGGTTGTCACTCCTTATCTTGGCATTGACAACCTCCGACACGATCTCGATATTTACATTGGTAAGACCGGTGTAAAGGGTGATCGTCCGGCTAACTTTGCCATGCAGAATTCGGATCTTGTTCTCGCCATCGGTACGAGCTTGCATGTCACAGTGATTGGTTACGAATACGAGCAATTTGCCCGTGATGCGAAGAAGATCGTTGTCGATATCGACCCAACGTCACACAAGAAAAAAACCATCAAGATCGACCGATTGATCGAGTCGGATGCCAAGGTCTTGCTTGAAGATCTGATTCGCGAATTGGCTGCCCGTAATTCTGGCATCGTCAGTGCTGAGTGGCTCACCCGGTGCGTGGGATGGAAAATGAAATATCCGGTCTGCTTGCCTGAATACAAAGATACCGTAGGGGCAATCAATATCTACTCTTTTGTAGATCGGTTGTCAGCCCTTTCTGCCCCTGGCGATATGTTTGTTTCAGATGCTGGTTCAGCCTTTTATGCGGTTTCTCAAGGCATTCAACTGACCAAGGACAATCAGCGTCACATTCCTTCCAGCGCCATGGCGACCATGGGCTATTCATTACCCGCTGCGATAGGTGTATCGGCGGCTACGGGTGATTCACGTGTTCTAGCTGTGACAGGTGACGGTTCTTTCCAGCAGAATATTCAGGAGTTGCAAACACTCCTGCACTATAACTTTCCCGTAAAGTTGTTTGTGGTGAACAATGACGGCTATCTTTCGATCCGTGCTTCCCAGAAAAACTATTTCAAAGAACGCTATATCGGAGAAGGGCCGCGATCCGGTGTTACCATGCCAGACACTTTGAAGATTTGCGAGGCCTACGGTATCCCTGCTGCCCGCGTCTCCGATCTGATGGTTCTCGATGCAGCCATCCAGGTGGCGTTCGATACACCCGGACCCTATGTTCTGGATATTGTCACGCCGCCGGAGCAGGCCATTATTCCCACTGTATCGTCTCAAGTGAACTCGGATGGTTCGATGACGTCTCGACCTCTCGAAGACATGGCGCCGTTCCTGGATAGAGATGAATACCGTTCAAACCTGTTGATTGACGAGATCTGATTAATCGACGATCTCAGCGTTATTTGCTTATCTGCGTGTGACAAAGGAAAGCGGCTGAACCATGCGGATTGCCATTCTTGGTGCAACCAGCGAGATTGCCAAAGACTTGGTGTTGTCGTTTTCTGTACAAACGAGCTACGAGCTCATACTTTTAGCCCGACGGCGGGATGCAGTGGTTCATTGGCTGGCAAGTGCCGGTCTGCTCAGTCGATACACGGTTGCTGATTTCGATACCTTTGGAGTGGGGATGGACTTCGATGCCATTCTCAATTTTGTCGGCATTGGGAATCCTGAAAATGTTAAGGCAATGAGTGGGGCAATTTTCGATGTGACGCTGAAATATGATGAGATGGTGCTGGACTATATGCGGCAACACCCCAATTGTCGATATATCTTCTTGAGCAGCGGGGCCGCCTATGGTTCGTCCTTCGACGAGCCGGTTGATGAAAACACCAAGGCAATGGTCACAATTAACAATCACCAATCTCAGGACTGGTATGCGGTGGCCAAGCTGCTAACCGAATGCCGCCATCGTTCGAAGTCAGATCTCCCGATTGTCGACATTCGGGTGTTTAACTACTTCAGCCACACGCAAGACATTTCCGCACGATTCTTCATCACGGATATCATGCGAGCAATCCAATATCAAGAAACGCTGATGACTTCACCGGATAATATCGTTCGCGATTACATTGGGCCAGATGACTTCTATAAACTGGTTTCAGTAATCCTGGCTTCTCCGGCGAGGAATGACGTGGTTGATTGTTACACTAAGGCTCCTGTAGATAAATTCACTATGCTCTCAGCAATGCGGGCGCTGTTTGGCTTGGAGTATGAGGTGAGTACAATGCCGTCAGAAATGAATGCTACAGGCACTAAGATGAATTACTTTTCTAATAATCGCCGAGCAGAAACTTTTGGATACTTCCCATCAAAGAAATCGCTGGATTGTGTAATGGATGAAGCTTGGTTGTTGGTACATGGCTATGATCGTAATTAAGATAACAGGAGGTGGAGATTGAAAATCTGCCTCGAAAAGTCCGGTAAGGAGATCTATGATCGAATTGTCTTTAGCCTGACCATTGCTCTGGTATACATAACCACGATTGCGTATTACTGAGGCTAACTATCAAGGTGAAGCACATGCAAATATTTTATGAGCCAATGAAAAAATGAATTCTTCTCTGCCATTAATTTAATTTGGTCCAAGTAATGGGAAATGATCTGATCATTCTTGTCCTCGATAGTGATGTGGAGGAGATTTATAAAATATCGAAGGAAGCCTGGAGAATTAACGCCCAGGCGCACAACGCGAAAATATTCTTTCTGAATTCAAACAGGTCAATTACAAATGACACCCTTGTTGTTGAAGGAGACACTATTCACACAAAATGGATTAATAATTTTCACCATGGATTAAACGATAAGAATATTAAGGGAATACGCTATTGCGTTGAAAATTTCGATTTTAAATATATCCTTAGAACAAATTTGTCGTCATTTTTTAGAATCGACCTACTAAATAAATATTTGCAAAACACAAATCCAACCAATTTGTATACTGGCTCAATTGAACATTTCCCAATAGCACAACAGAATGGGGTTGTTCAGTATTTATCTTTTTGTAGTGGATCCGGTTTTATTATTTCTTCTGACCTGGCGGGTAAAGTAGTCAATAACAGTTTCAATATATCTTATGATTATATTGATGACGTCTGGATGGGCTTGGCCTTGTTGGATATTCCAAGAACGCCATTCAAAAGAGTTGACTTCTGCGATATCGATAGTATCAACAAAGCAAATTTTGTTGTTATTCAAGAGCGCCTCAAAGAGGCAGAGAAAAATGGAGTTTTTCACTTCAGAGTTAACAACAAATTTTTGCAAAAGAGAGAAGTTCTTGATGGTTGGGTACTCATGGCAATTCTCAATAGAACACTCGGATGGTGACGAGTCTATCTATATAGACTAGGAGCAGGAAGCTTTGAGCTACATTCCACTTGTTTCCATATGCATCCCAACATTCAATAGGTCTGGCCTGCTCGCTAATACGCTGGAAAGAATTGTCTGTCAGGACGCTTTCCAACACACACAGGAAATTGAAGTGGTAGTGTCAGATAATGGCTCGGAAGATGATACAAAGAATATAGTCAGTAAATATACATGTGCATACCCTGGAAAGGTTAAATACTTTCCCACTAAACCAATTCCGGGTGATGAAAATTTTGAGCGTACATTGAGACTAGGTAGTGGCCTTGTTCGAAAGCTTCTTAATGATTCGTGTCAATTGGTAGATGGTTCATTGGCCTTGTTTGCAAAGTTAGTTGAAGTAACTAGATCATATAAGCCAATAATATTTTTTACCAATGGTAATCATTTTGTGGACCAAGACATTGTCAATTGCAATGATTTAAACGATTTTATTTCACACGCCTCTTATTCGAGTACATGGATCGGTGGATTTTGTATTTGGGGTGAACATCTTGATGCCATTGAAGATTTTTCGGCATATGCCGAATATCATTTAGCACAAACAGATGTGCTATTGCGACTTGTCGCTTGGCGAAAACAGTCATTAGTGTTCACAAAACCTTTTTGTGTAGTTCAGGATCTTGGAAGGAAAAGCGGCTATAACATTGCTGAAGTGTTCGGCAGTAACTATCTTCGGTTACTCAAGAGACATGTAACTTCAGGACAGATCAGTACTGCGATATATGAAAAGGAGAAGAAGAAAGTTTTAGTGGAGCATATAATTCCTTTTTATTTTAGCAACAAGCACGACTTTTCAAGGTCTGGTTTTTTTAAACATCTTGAAGAATACAAGAATGATGACTACTTCTATGAAGCTATCGAGACATTGGTATTTTCGAGATTAAGCGAGAATAAAATGACATTGAGGTAACGCTTATTCTTGTCTTCATGACATTTTCAGTATTCACAATCCATTGCTGAGCAATTATGCTAGATGTAATAGTTAATCATCCTTCTCAAAGCGTTGAGAAAGTTTATTTTTCGGGGAACACGCCGGTTCTGTCAATTGGATGCCATAGCTATACTGGAAACATACGCCTTTGCGTTTACGACTATGATCAACGCGTTACCATCGGTAAATTTTGTTCGCTTGCAAATGATATTGAATTCACTCTGGTAGCTGATCATTCTTTGGACACACTATCAACTTTCCCGTTCGAGGTTATTTTCCCTGATGAAGTTGATCGCATTCATCAATTGACGAGAGATGTAAATTCCAGTCGCAGAGACAAGAAAAATGTGCTCATTGAGAATGACGTATGGATAGGCAGAGGCGCAAAAATCTTAACTGGTGTCACGATTGGGAATGGCGCTGTTGTCGGGGCTGAGTGCGTAGTCAGCAAGGATGTACCGCCCTATGCTGTAGTTGTAGGAAATCCCATGAGGATAATTCGCTACAGGTTCAGACCTTCAGAAATTATTCTGTTACAGGATATTTGTTGGTGGAACTGGCCACTGAATGTAATTAAGCAAAATTATGAAATCTTTTACACACGCAACTTGGATAAGATTACCTCATTAGGAGATCAATTAAGTTTGTCCTCCAAAAAATTGATCTAGGTACCTGAACTGTAACTTTAACTTCCACGCGTGTCATCTAATTCTTTTTTCCTTTCAATGATTATTAATATATCCCGCGGATTTGAAAATCGAGTTCCAAATAATGGAATTAGCGATGATGTCTACAAGCGGATAGTAAAAAGTTATCAATTATCTAAAGCAGATCAAGCCATAGCGGCACCTCACTATCAGGTGGGAAATGAATGGATACCTATTTTTGAAGAACATTTGAAAGAATTCATCAAAGTCATGTCTTCAGCTGATATGGCGCAAGTGAAAAGAATCTTTACTAATTTTTTTCGTGAAAAAGTCAGTGCTGGTCTTCATGGACTTCATTTCAAAATGGTAGAGAAGTATATGACCGAAGGAAGGAAGTCCGAAGAACAAGACTTGAAGTTGTACATGGATTCGATAATATCGAATCTAAATATATTTATTAGAAACTTCCCAAGAACAGATATATCCGTTCTGAAACGGAATAATTATGGCAATCCTTATGGCTACCATGTCGGTGATCTATTTCTGATTGCAGGAGCAGAGTATCACTACTATTGTGCAACAAAGATAAAAATGCTGTTGAACACTCTTGCTAATTGCAGAATCATGGAGTTGGGCGGTGGCTTCGGTGGTATGGCATACTACATACTCAGGGACTATCCTGAAAGTAGATACTTAGGTTTCGATTTGCCTGAACAGGCAGCGTTACAGGCATATTACTTACTGTCAAGTTTTCCAGAAAAGAGAATTTGCTTATATGGCGAGGCTGAATTAAACGAGGACTCGATTAATCGATACGACGCATTGTTAATGCCAAACTTTATGCTTGAATGTCTGGCCGAAGACTCAGTCAATTTATCATTCAATAGCTACAGCTTGGCAGAAATGGAAGTTGATGCGATCTCTAACTATATAAAACTGATTTGCAGCGCTACATCTGGATTCTTCTACCATCTAAACCACGCAGTTATAGCCAGAGTTAGCGCAGACTTGTTCCCTATAGACTATGATAAGTTTGAGTTACAGTTTAGATACCCTGCTATGTGGGGAAAATTTGATGGACGAAATCCGGTTTTAGATGAGCATGAATATATCTACAAGAGAATTCTATGAAGCAAATGATATCGTTTCCTCCGTGAATTCCGACGTTATATTTATGAAATAATCGAATTCGTGAAGGGTCTCGGTCCACAGGCTGTGGAACAAGGTGTCGAGACAGCGTTCATTGACCTTGGCAAAACCTTGAGGCCTTTTTCAACTCTGCTGCAAGCCAGGTTTTCTTAAGCCTCTTGAACGTATAGGTATAACTCTTGATGCGAAGATATTCACGCTGCAAGTCCAGCTGAAGGACTTCGTCCCAAGAATTGATAAGAAGCAATGGCAATTCGGAATAGGCGATGGTCCAGTCGGGTTTCACTATGATCGGTATGCAATCAAGATACAGCGCTTCCCAGAAGCGGTGTGTATCGATTCCATTGCCACGCGGACATAAGCAGAATTTGTGTTGTGCTAGGCTAGCAATGTACTGCTCAAAGGAGACTCCTGACTGTATGGTCGCTCCCGGAAAATTATGGGCGACTGCAAGGGCATGGACGCGGGCAGGATGAGTCGGACTGAGGTTAACGTATAGTAACTTGCGCTTCTCAATATGGCGCGCCGCTTCCACCAACTGTGCGACTTTGGTCTCACCCCATTGGCGGTTTGCCAGTCCAATGGGGAGTGGAGATAATTTGGTGTGAGCCACTTCGCAATTCTGTGCCCAGCAGCGGGTCAGTTTAGGCTGATTTAACAAGTTCAGATCATCCAGCCCAACGCTATTGTCAGAATTGTGCGCTATTAATACATAGGGTTTGCTGAGGCGAGGCGCTATGTAGCGCTTGAAGTAGAGCATCAGATGCGTGTAGATAAATATTGTTTCCGCACTTTCACATATATCAATGAATGCCTGATCCGGAACCAGCAACTGGCCTGCTTCATTTTGGGGTATCTCGATTTTCCGCTTGGAGCGGATATTGTCGGCCCCGTGAAATTGGGTAATGGTGGCAGTGGAAATAGTCAGGTCCGCGATGGCTTGCAGACGCTCGCCGGTGATGACATCGGCCTCATCGCTAGGAACGCCATGATTGAAGGGTGAGACCCCCAGCATGTCCTTCGAATGCGCATGGACCGAAAGCACCGGCGTGCGGACGCTACCTCTGCCAATCACTGGGAACCTGACACCCTGGATCACACTCCAGGAAATATCGAAGTCGCGCAAGTCCAGATCGCTGGATTCATTTACGAAAAATCGGCTATCGTGTGGTGTGTTGAGCCAGTGAACACCACCGATGTATTGCCCAATGGCGGCGGCATCGTACAGACCACCGAAGAGGTCTATGCCTTGGCAATAGCGCGCAGGATCCAGGCCTTTCTCTATTGCGTAATTGAGCGGGATCGTGGGCAGTGGTTTGGCAATATCCGGATTCCCGACGCAAAAGTTTCCGACACTTTCCATGTCGTTGATGTTCGGTTGCGTCAGCAGATGCTGAGCCAAGCGATCGGACGCTCGGGAATTGGCGATCCAGACGATGCCGGCAATGGCCCGGTTTCTATCCAGAGGTACGGCAAAGTCGGCAAAGGCGCGAAATGCAGCGATCTTGTCCGCCGGGTCGAAATACAGCGCTACATCGTTCTCAAGATGGACAACGTCTTCGGCGCCGTGATGCCGCATGAAGTCGGCAAGAACCAGGAAACGTTCAGTGGCGAAATACCAGAACCCATTGCGATAGTCCCTGTTCAGCGCGGATTGCGCGCGGAACTGCGTTGAAGCGGAACTGGCGGGAAAACTCTCAATGGGAACGAAAGAAAAGAAATTGCCAAACTGGCGTAGACGGTCGGACTGGCTTTCGTTGGCCAAGACAGCGATCTCGGACTTGGGTGCCACCCTGTGTGTGATCGACAGCGTATCACCCAGGTGGGAAGGTACAGGTGCATCTCCGCAATGAACAAAGACGATCATTGATGGCGCTGATGTACTTGAAAGTTGATTAAAAGAGTTTAACCAACTGTTTCACGCATGCAGCCCAGGAATAATCCTCGATAAGTTGTTGTCTTCCCTCTTTAAAAGGTTCCGTATTTGCCCGCGGTGAAGCAATAGCTTCTTCCATGGCCTGGATCAGATTATCGATGTCCGGCTCCAAAGTGTAGCCTGGCACGTTGAATCCACGGTCGGTGTTGTTGATTCGATTTGCGGTGATGGTAGCAGCGGTTCGCGGTTCGCAAAAGTCGTCTGTGGCGCCGCCAGCAGTGACGATCACCGGTATGCCGCACGCGATGGCCTCGATCACTGGCAGATTGAATCCCTCGGCACGATAAGGCGATGCGTACACATCGGCTATACCGTAAAGATGCCGCATCTCGTGCATTGGCAAAGTGACCGACAACAGTTTGATGGAGCCCAGAAGTTCATCGGAGGATAACCCCGGATGGTTTTGCATGATCCTTTGCAGTACATCAACCCCTTTGATGTGATAAAGCTTTTGTTCATCCTTCAGCACCAGCCTGGCCTGGGGATGACGTTTGCGGATGACGGAGAAGGCACGCAACAGGATGTCTACGCCCTTGTTGTCGACCATGGCGCCCAGGTTGAGAAATACGAAATCGTCGGGTGTCAGGCCGAGGTTCTGGCGAACAGCGTTTTTCTCCTGGGGCGTCAAGGGGTAAAAGATTTCGGAACTAACGCCGTGTGGCACGATGCTGATCTTTTGTTCGGGGAATCCAAACTCCATTAACTTCATCTTGGACCAGTGGGAAGGTGTCACAACAGAAGCGTTGCCACCAATCATGCGTTGCAGGCTGGGTCCGGCGGGCGGGAAATGCTCTCGTCCCAGTCCATATTCTGCTGTCAGGAAGGTCAGTGTTTTTTTTGCCTTCTCGTCCGATCTTTGAAAGGGCCAGGCGATCCGAAAAACGGTGTCGAATTTTTGTTTTTGCGGTGACGGTACCGCCTGAATTGCTGCCCGCATGGCCTCGGGGAAGTTGGGATTGTTGTCGACCGTATTCCAGTTTTGGGCGCCGAAGGGAATATCGCGATGAAAGAGGGAAAAATCGGTCAGTTTGGACAATTCAAGTAGCTGGTATTGATTCACCATGGCATAGGAGTGGTTGATGCCTCTCCAGCCTTCTATCAAAACAATTTTCAATATTTCCCTCCGTCAAACGTCTACAGGGCGATCACTGATATCACGGCTAAAACTGCTGGCAGTATAACGCGACGTGAGGGGGTGGGGTAATATAAGGATTGATTCAAAGCCTTTGCTGAACAAGGCTCCTTTATGAACAGGCAAGATGGCAACAGGTGAACGCATGGCATCAGTTAATGACAAGCTATTGAAGGCGATCGGTTTGCAGGGAGAAGGCAAACTGGAAGACGCTACCAAGTTGTTTTTCCAAGTGCTTAAGAGCGATCCGAACAATGGCGCTGCGCTCTACTCGCTGAGTGTTATTTCCCTTAATAGCGGGAACCCTGCCGAAGCGCTCCGGTTGAGTGAGCACGGAGTGAAAGCGGCTCCAAAATTTGCTCCGATGAGGTTTGTCCATGGCGCAGCTCTCCAGGCAGCGGGGCGCAAGGAGGAGGCGCTTAAAAGCTACGACGAATCTCTGGAAATTGATCCCAAGGCCATTGACGTACTGCTCAATAGCGGTGTCCTGCTGCGCGACATGCTGCGGCATGGTGAGGCACTGGAGAGGTTCAATCGCATTCTTGAGATCGATCCGAACCACGCCTCCGGGCTGGGCAATTGCGCAATCATTCTGACGGAATACAAGCAGAGCGAGCAAGCCATCGCCATGTTCGAAAGACTGCTGGAAATCAATCCCGATTACGACTATGGCCTGGGCCTTCTGGAATACGAGCGGATGCATATCTGCGACTGGCATGGGTTTGAGGAAATGTCCCGGCGGATCATCGAAGGTGTCCATGCCGGCCACCGTGCCTGCAAGTCGCTTGCCTTTATGGCCCTGTCCGATTCGGCGCAAGACCACCTTCAGGTTGCCAAAATCTTTGCTGACCATTTTTGCCCGAGAAGGCCAGTTTCCTTCTGGCAAGGTGAGCGCTATCGGCACGATAAGATTCGCCTGGCCTATGTTTCACCGGACCTGCGCGAACATCCGGTCGGTCACCTGATTGCAGGTGTTTTTGAGCGCCATGACAAGTCGCGTTTTGAAACAATAGCCATTTCCCTCGGGATTGACGATCAAAGTCGGCTACGTGCACGCATGCTCAAGGTGTTCGACAAATTTATCGATGTTCGGGACATGGGAGCCGCCCAGATTGCCCAACTGATGCGTGAGCTGGAGGTGGATATCGCAGTCGATCTGGGAGGTTACACATCGGATACGCGGACCGACATCTTTGCTCACCGGCCGGCCCCGATACAAGTGAATTATCTGGGCTATCCCGGCACCATGGGTTCAGATTATTACGATTACATTCTGTCCGACCGCTATATCATCCCGGAAGAGCATCAGCAGTACTATACGGAGAAGGTTGTCTACCTGCCGGACAGCTACTTGCCGACTGATGGCAGTGTGAAAATTTCTGAGAGAACGCCGACACGCAGCGAGTGCGGTCTACCCGATACGGGTGTCGTTTTCTGCTCGTTTAGTCACGACTACAAAATTTCTCCGCCGTTATTCGATGTCTGGATGCGGTTACTAAAGCGCGTGCCCGGAAGCACCCTGTGGCTCATGTCGCGTGGCGATCTATGCCAGCAGAACCTGCGCAAGGAAGCCGAGGCACGCGGGATCGAACCTTCTCGACTGGTGTTCGCCAGTCGGGTGCCCCTAGTCGAGGATCATCTGGCACGCTATCGACAAGCCGACCTGTTCCTGGATACGCACCCTTATAACGCTCATACAACCGCTGCGGATGCCCTGATGGCCGGATTGCCGGTGGTCACGTACATGGGCAACGCATTCCCGGCACGGGTGGCGGGCAGTCTGTTGAATGCCATTGGCTTGCCTGAATTGATCACGCATTCCTTGGATGAATACGAAGCTCTGGCTTTCAAGTTGGCGACGAATCCACAACTCCTGAAAGACCTGAAGGAGCGCCTGAATGCCAACAAAGCCACCTACCCGTTATTCGATACCGCAGGTTTCAGCAGGAATATGGAAGCGGCGTATATCGCCATGTGGCGTCAATATCAGCTTGGCGATGCACGTGACGAACTGGGCGGGTTCTTGCCGACGAAGGAGACGGCATGACGCGCAGCCTGGATCTGGGTTGCGGGGCGAGTCCCAAGAATCCCTTCAATGCGGACGAGTTATTCGGCGTGGATGTCAGGGAAGATCTTGAATCCAACATCAAGCGTGCCGATCTTGTCGTCGAGCCGATTCCCTTTGAAGACGATGCGTTTGAATATGTGACGGCCCATGATTTTCTGGAGCACATTCCGCGACTGATCTACGTGCCGTCAAGACGAAATGCCTTCGTGGAGCTGATGAACGAAGTCTACCGCGTGTTGAAAACCGGGGGACTGTTTCTTTCGTTCACTCCTGCTTATCCAAATCCGGAAGCATTCCGTGATCCGACCCACGTGAATATCATTACCGACCAGACCTTTTCCGCCTATTTTGACAACGTCAATCGCTGGGCATCGGGTTACGGCTTCACCGGCGCGTTCGTGATCACGCTGCAGGAATGGCGAGGGCCGCACTTGCTGACGGTGATGCAGAAGGTGCCCGTGCCAGCGCAATAAACAGAATTAGGCAAATGGCATCGGGCAGGAGAATCGCATGTCAATGATTGAGATTCATGAAAAGCATTGGACTGAATTCATGGCGGACAAACATCAGAGATCGTTGTATGACTCCTGGTGGACTGAAGGTACGGTCAATTATTGGCGACATACCCGCTTGCTTGCGCCGGTTCTGGATGTGTTGCCAGGTCTGAAGAATCTTTCCTGGCTGACGATAGGAGATGGTGCGGGGACAGATGCATGGCGTTTGCACCAGGCCGGATTTGACCAAGTATGGGCAACCGATCTGGATGACACGGTGTTGCGACAGACCAAGGAGAGCGGCCTGATTGCCAATTACAGCATTGAAAACGCCGAAGATTTGAGCTACGCAGATAATTCTTTCGACTTTGTACTATGCAAAGAAGCGCTGCATCATATGAGTCGCCCCTACGCCGCGATCTACGAGTTCTTTCGCGTCGCGCGCTATGGGGTTGTGGTGATTGAGCCTCAGGATGCCTGGATTGATTGGCCATGCCGAACGGATGCCACTTCGCCGCACTATGAAGCTGTTGGTAATTATGTCTACGAGTTTTCAGTTCGGGAATTGGAAAAGATCGCCTATGGTTTGAACATAATGGGTGTTGCGTCCCGGCATATGATTGATGTTTATGTTACCGGTTGTGAGTTTGCTTACTGCGTCGAAGGCGACCCGATTTGGGAGGAAACGCGTGAAAAGGTTGAGCAAAGTACGCGGGGAATGCTGGAGGGAACTCTCAAGCCGAATTATGTACAGGGGATCTTTTTCAAGAACTCAGTCGCTCCTGAGGTGTTTGATATGCTCGCACAGCAAAATCCGGAATGGCGCTTTCTTCGTACGGATACTAACCCGTCTTTAAGTGGTAACTCGGCTGCCTGAGACTGGGCAGTTATCAATGATTGAAGAATCGAGGGTGTGATGAAAAGAATTCTGGTGACTGGCGGGGCGGGTTTCTTGGGGTCGCATTTGTGCGACCGGCTGATTGCGCGTGGCGACGATGTCCTGTGCGTGGATAATTTCTTTACCGGCAGCAAGCGCAATGTCGCACATCTGCTGAGCCATCCGCACTTTGAACTGATGCGCCATGACGTGACCTTCCCGCTCTATGTGGAAGTCGATCGGATATTCAACCTGGCTTGCCCGGCGAGCCCGGTGCATTACCAGTTTGATCCCGTGCAAACCACCAAGACCAGCGTGCATGGCGCGATCAATATGTTGGGTCTGGCCAAGCGGGTTCGTGCGCGCATCCTGCAGGCGTCCACTAGCGAGGTTTATGGCGATCCAGAAGTGCATCCTCAGCCTGAGGAATATTGGGGTAAGGTGAACCCGATCGGCATTCGCAGTTGTTATGACGAAGGCAAGCGTTGTGCCGAGACTTTGTTTTTTGATTATCACCGCCAGCACCGTCTGGAAATCAAGGTAGTGCGCATATTCAACACCTATGGCCCGCGCATGCATCCCAACGACGGTCGGGTGGTCAGCAATTTCATTGTGCAGGCCTTGCAGGGCGAGGACATCACCATATATGGCGACGGTCAGCAATCCCGCAGTTTCTGCTATGTCGATGATTTGATCGAAGCAATGCTGCGCATGATGGATACTCCGGCAGAATTTACCGGCCCGGTCAATGTCGGCAATCCGGGCGAATTCACCATGCTGGAATTGGCAGAGACGGTGTTGCGCCTGACCCAATCGCGCTCCAAGCTGGTTTATCAGTCTTTGCCACAGGATGACCCACGACAACGCAAGCCGGATATTGCCTTGGCAAAAGAGAAACTGGGATGGGAACCGCGAGTGGCGCTGGAGGACGGTCTGAAAGAGACGATTGCCTATTTCAGGAAAACGCTCGGGGACACCGGGTTCACGGCTCGTTCATAGTTTTCCTGAGAGAGCGCCGGATGACTCCAATTAAGCAACTGTATGCCAATCTGCCTGATCGGGAGTTGCCCGCGCGTCAGGTGAGGGAATATATGGCATTTGGGCAGAGTGAAGCTTTTTTTCACTTGGCCGTTGCCAAGGACATGCGGGTTAAGATCCTGAGGGAACACTTTGCAAGAACGGGGTTGCGCAAGGTTTATCTGAGTGCGAATCTGGCTGGATTCGAGTGCGCTCTCGATGGTGTCGAGGTGGGCATTCTGGAAAAGGATTTTTTTCAGGAGCCTGATCCGGTTCGTCGTCTGGTCAAGAAGGTCCAACTTGGTAGTTGCGTTGTCATCGTCAATAACAACGATGCTGGCTCGGCTGAATCGCGCGAAGCCTATGCCAGGTTTTTCGAGGAATGCGAAGCAACATGCTTCGTGACATGGGACTGGGACAATCACCATTGGCTGGAACTGAGCCCTTTTCTGGCAGCGCATTCGGATTGCTATGCGCCTGCCCATCATGAGAATCTGTATCTGTTGAGCCGATACAATTGGCGAATCGCAGGACCGGTGTATTGTTCTTCAGTGCAATGGCCCCGAAAGTTTCTTGAAGAGCACTTGCCGGAAATGCTGGAAGCGGAACGCTCCGATGTCCCACTCGGCATGCACATTCCCTACACTCCGTTCAGTTTTCGGCTGCAGATGATTACGACTCTGAATCAGTTTTATCCGTCCATCGGTTTCAGCAGTCACTCTTTTCATGGGCGCACTCCGGCAGATCGCATGCGGGAATGGTGTTCGTACAAGACGCACTGGATTGCACCGGTGTTGAACGATGTGCCGATCCGGATCTTCGATGCCCTGGCGACGGGAGGGATCCCGATCGTTCCGGAATCTCTACGCTTTCTGCCCCCGGTGAATGCGATTCCGCGAGAGTTCATCGCTTTTTATTCCGCCACCGATATCGTCCAGCCGCAGGATTGTGTCGCTCGTGCGAATGGATTGTTCGATTCTGGCGGGCGCGCAGGCATGGTGGCGCGGCATCAGCTTGCCCTTCAGCAATATCACGGTGATGCCAGCATCCGGCAGATGCTGGGTTATGCCGCCGAAGTGCTCAACATTAAGGTTCCTCAATGATGAAGGATGTTGTCACACTTGTTCCTATCTACAAGGCCGAACTGAATCTGCTGGAAATGTATTCCCTCAATTATTCCCTGGATGCCTTGAAGGGTAGGACAGTGATTTTCATTGGTCCGAAGAATCTGGACCGCAGCTATTATTTGGAGCACTACAGTGCCATTCCTTTTGAAGCGTTCGATGCACCTTGTTTCGAGTCGGTTGAAGAATACAACCGCTTGTTGTTGAGCCCTTCGTTTTACGAGCGTTATTCGGATTACGAGTTCATCCTGATACTCCAGACCGACGCCATTATCCTGCGCGATGAACTGGATTACTGGTGTGCGCAGCCCTTTGACTATATTGGCGCACCCTGGCCGGAGGGGTATGAGCTATTCGTCAATCTTGGGTTGTTTGAAGGTGAATACGGAAAGCACGTCAAAGTGGCGGTCGGGAATGGTGGGCTTAGCCTGCGTCGTAACCGCAAGTGCATTTCCCTGCTCAAGGAATTCGAGATTGCAATCAGTGTGTTTGCCAGCACCGGCTCTAGCGAGGATTTGTTTTTTTCCGTAATGGCTTCGCTTTCAGGCGATTTCATCGTGCCCAACGAAATTACGGCGTCGCGTTTTTCGCTTGAACTCAGCCCTTCATATTATTTCCACGTCAATGGTGGAAGGATGCCGATGGGCGGGCATGCATGGTGGCGGCATGAGCCCGAATTCTGGCAGGCGTATTTGCGCGAAACCCTGCTCTGATCCAGTTTTGTCCGTTTTTTGGCACAAACATTGCTTGGATTATGTGGCATGGTCGCCATATTCGCGAGTAGCGATGCTTTCTGTGAAATGCGTCACGACTTCCTGGTTGGCATCTAACTTATAATAGTTTCGATTCGGTTTGCAATAAATTTTGCTCTTGGAGGTTCAGATGGCTACGGATGTATATACGGCAACGACTGCAACGACTGGACGACTCACCGCGGGTGGCTCAGTCACCAGCACGCTCGATACAGTAGGCGATCTTGACTGGTTTGCCATCACGCTGGTTGCGAACAAGTCCTACAGTTTCACGCTAGAACCTGGATTGACCGGTGGTCTTGAAGATCCCTATCTGAAGCTTTACAGCAGTGATGGGCAGACCGTTGCCGAAAGCGACGATTTTGATGGTCTCAATTCCCAAATAGATGTCGGTATAACCACTCCAGGCACTTATTATCTGGAAGCGGGCAGCGGCACCAATGGCGCGGGCACTGGCGCTTATGTGCTCTCTGCCTCGACGCCGATCGCCGATGATTATGCAGACAGTAGCGCGACGGCCGGGACCGTTACCCCCGGCGGTTCTAAAACCGGGGAAATTGAAATTGTCGGCGACGGCGACTGGTTTGCGATTAATTTGGTCGCCGGTAAAAGATACACCTTCTCCCTCGACACGGGCACGCTGAATGGCCTGCCTGATACGACCAATGGCCTGCCGGATCCATTGCTGAGTCTATACAGCAGTGCTGGCACTTTGCTCACGTCCAACGACGATGCCAATGAGCTGAACTCCGAATTAACCTATACGGCAACGACTACCGGCACTTTTTACCTCGCTGCCAGCAGTGGTCCAAATGACAGCGGTACGGGAACCTATGTCATTTCTTCTTCTTCCGCCATTGCTGACGATTATCCGGCTACGGTGGATACGAATGGGCAGGTCAGTGCGGGAGGTTCGGCGACCGGCCAGTTGGAAGTCGCGGGGGACAATGACTGGTATGCGATTAGTCTGGTTGCCGGTCAGCAATATACATTCAGCCTGGATTCCGGGACGACCAGTGGTCTTGAGGATCCTTTTCTCAGCATCTACAACAGTGCTGGAACCCTTGTGACATCGAATGATGATAACAACGGGACAAATTCGGAATTCGTCTACACGGCGACTGCCACAGGCACGTATTACCTCGGTGCCAGCGCCAGCCCAAATGCTGCCGGGACAGGAAAAGGAAGCTATACGATCGCAGCTTCCAATCCTTCGGCCAATGGTTCGACAATCGTCACCGGAACCACGAGCAACGATACGCTGACGGCAGGTTCCGGCAGTGAACTGATCGACGGCGGCTCCGGTACCGATGCCGTGTCTTATACGGGCAATCGCAGCACCGTCTCGATCAGGCATAACAGTGACGGAACCTACACAGTGACGGACAGTGCGGGAACCGATACGCTGACCAACATCGAGCAAGTCAAGTTCACGGATGTCACTGTCAATCTGACGGTGCAAGCCAAGGCGGCGTCGATAGCTGCGGCCAGTCTGAATTCCCTGACAGAACTTTATATTGCATTTTTCAATCGGGTTCCGGATGCGGATGGCCTGAGTTACTGGATCGACCAGTTCAGTGGCGGCCAGACAACCAATCAGATTTCCGAATCGTTCTACAACGTAGGCGCCTCAAGTCAGTACTCTTCCAAGACAGGATTCTCCTTGGACATGTCAAACGATCAGTTCATCCATGTCTTCTACAAGAATGTGCTGGGGCGAGCCGATGGTGCGGATGCCGGAGGTCTTGCCTACTGGAATGGGAAGCTGGCGGACGGCAGTTCGACCCGTTGGTCGCTGGCCCAGGATATTCTGACTTCGGCGCACACTTTCAAGGGTGATACGACCTGGGGCCATGTGGCCGATTTGCTCGACAACAAGGTGACGGTTGGCAAGACATTCGCCGTGGATGATGGACTGACCTACATCAATGACACTTATACTCTTTGCCAGAATATTGCGGCCGCGGTAACATCGACCGGAACCACCGATGCCATTCAACTTATTGGTGTCACCGATTCCCCCTTGTAACGGTGGCTGCCTCTGATGATTTCAACGAAGCCATTCCCGCTTTTGCGGGAATGGCCGTTTTCAAGGCATCCGTAGCCGATTGATGACCGCCAAATTTCCCCACACCGTAATTCAGTGCCTTACTGCAATCGCCCAGCATCATGGCTTGCAGGTCAACCCCGAAAGACTGATCGACGATTACGCGCTGGCGGCTGAGGAGCCGCCGGCAGCCATGCTGCTGCGGATTGCCAGCGACATCGGCATGCGGGCCAAGGTCGAGAAACTGAGTTGGGAAGACTTGTTGGCACAGGGCGGTGTGTTCCCCCTGATGGCCCGATTGAGCGATGGCAGCGGCGTGATCATCGTCGGTGCAAGGGCGGAAGGCGATGGCAAGATTGCCATGCTCGATCCCTTGGCGGATCGGGCGGCCGTGGTGCTGCTTGAGCGTGCGCAGTTTTGCGCGCGCTGGGACGGGGAGGTGGTGTTCCTCAAGCGCCATCATTCATTGACCGATCCCAACCAGCCTTTTGGTTTGCGCTGGTTCATCCCGGAAATCCTCAAGCAGAAGGTCGCCTTCCGGGACATCGCCATTACCGCCATCGCCATGCATTTTCTGGCACTGGCATCGCCAATCTTCTTTCAGTTGGTGATCGACAAGGTGCTGGTGCACCAAAGTGTTTCGACCCTATGGGTTCTGGCCGTCGGCATTGTGATCGCGACAGTTTTTGATTCAATGTTTGGTTACTTGCGCCAGTTTCTGACTCTGGCAGCAACCAACAAGATCGATATGCGCCTGACACGGCGCACGTTCGGTCATCTCCTCTCTTTGCCCATCGATTATTTCGAGACCACCACGGCGGGGGTCGTGGTTCAGCACATGCATCAAGTGGAAGGCATACGCAACTTCCTGACCGGCCGGCTTTTCTTCAGCGTGCTGGATATGGCGTCCCTGCTGATTTTCATTCCTATCTTGTTTACCTATTCAGTCAAGCTGGCGATGATCGTACTGGCGTTTACGCTCATGATCGGTGTAGTCCTTGTTGCCATGCTGCCGACCTACAAGCGCCGCCTTGATGCACTGTATAGCGCTGCGGGGAAGAGGCAATCCATCCTGGTTGAGACCATCTATGGGATGCGCACCGTCAAGGCCCTGGCCATTGAGCCGGCGCAAAGACGCAGTTGGGATCAGATTTCGGCGGAAACCATCAACATGCTTTTCCGTCTCGGAAAGTTTTCGCTTGCCGGGAATTCGGTGACGGATCTGCTGGGAAAACTGCTGCCCATCACCATCATCGTGGTTGGCGCTCAGGATGTGTTTGACCAGACACTGACGGTCGGTGCATTGATTGCGTTCCAGATGATCTCCGGGCGGGTTTCCGGCCCGCTGATTTCCATCGTGGGTCTGGTCAACGAATATCAGCAGACAGCATTGTCGGTGCGCATGGTCAGCAAGATCATGAATCATCCTCCGGAAGGACGTGCCGGGGCGGGTGGCTTGCGACCACAACTTACCGGTGAGATCAAGTTTGAAGAGGTCACCTTCCGCTATCCGGGCGCAAGTGTCGCTGCCCTGGATCGGGCTACTTTCACCATTCCCGCAGGTAAGGTGGTTGGCATCGTCGGGCGCAGCGGGTCCGGCAAGACCACCTTGACCAAGCTGATTCAGGGACTGTATCCGGTCCAGGAAGGCATCATCCGTTTTGACGGAATTGACGCACGCGAACTGGAATTGCCGCATCTGCGTCGGCAGACCGGGGTGGTGCTGCAGGAGAATTTTCTGTTCCGCGGCTCGGTGCGCGAGAACATCGCCATGGCCAAGACCGATGCCTCATTCGAGGAAATTGTTGCCGCGGCCCAGGCTTCCGGAGCGGATGAATTCATCGAGCGCCTGCCGCAAGGCTACGATACGCTGCTGGAAGAAAACGCAGCCAACCTCAGCGGTGGCCAGAAGCAAAGGTTGTCGATTGCACGGGCCTTGCTCACCAAGCCCAAAATTCTGATTCTCGACGAGGCCGCGAGTGCCCTGGACCCCGAGAGCGAATCGATCTTCATCCGCAATCTGTCGCGCATCGCGGTGGGCAAGACGGTGGTGATGATTTCCCATCGCCTGTCCACCCTGGTGAACGCGCATGCGATCCTCGTCATGCAACAGGGGCGTGTTGTCGATAACGGCCGGCATGCCGAATTGTTGTCCCGTTGTGCCACTTATCAAGAGCTATGGAACCAGCAAACAAGCCACCTGTAGCCCCGGCGCCGAATCCGCCGGCGGGCAAGGGCGCCACGGTCGTCGAGTTCCTTCCGGATGCCGACGAAATCGAGCGCAGTCCCTTGCCGCGTCTGGCGCAAATCACTTTGCATGTCCTGCTGGCGACGCTGGTGTGTTTTCTGCTCTGGGCGACTTTTTCTGAAGTGGATCTCATCGTTACTGCGCGTGGCCGCCTCGTCACGCCTCTGCCGAATATTATCGTCCAGCCTTTGGAGACCGCAATCATTACCAGCCTGGATGTGCGTGTCGGTCAGGTTGTGAAAAAAGGCGAGCGCCTGGCAACACTCGATCCGACCTTTGCCGAAGCCGATCAGTCGCAGTTGCGCTCGCGCTTGAGTAGTCTTGAGACGCAATCCCAAAGGCTAGAGGCGGAAATTTCCGGCAGAAAAGGTCTGAGCAAACCTGACGCCAATGCCGATACCAAGCTGCAAGCGCAACTAGGCGCCGAGCGCCAAGCCAACTATAGGGCGCAAATGACCAAGCTCGAGCAGAACATCGCCCGGTTGCGCGCGACGATCGATACCAATCAGCGCGACCAGCAAATGCTGTCCGAGCGCGTCAGATCGCTCAAGGAAATGGAGGCCATGCAGGAAAAGCTGACGTCCATGCAATATGGATCGCGCGCAAAATTGCTTGAATCCCAGGACAAGCGGCTGGAGGTCGAACGCGAGATGTTGCTGGCCCGGAGCCGCGAGCAGGAATTGCGCCGTGATCTGGCCGCAAACGAAGCAGAGAAATCGGCCTTCGAGAAGAGCTGGCGGCAGAAGACCATGGAGGACATGCTGTCCACTTCCCGCGATCGGGAAGACCTCAAGGAACAGCTGCAGAAGGCCGACAAGCGCCAGATGCTGGTGACGCTAGTATCACCGGCAGATGCTGTGGTTCTGGAAATGGCCAAACTCTCACAGGGATCGGTGGCCAGGGGAGGGGAGCCGATGTTTACCCTGGTACCCATCGCTTCCGATCTCGAAGCCGAGGTGCAGGTCGATGCACTGGATGTCGGTTACGTCAAGCTAGGCGACATCGCTCAACTGAAGTTCGATGCTTTCCCCTACCAGCGCCACGGCGGTATCAAGGCCAAGGTGCGCACCATCAGCGAAGACGCGTTTCGACGTGATGCCGCTCAGGCACATAGCCCGGATGCGTTTTATCTGAGCCGCATTGCCATGAACGACATGCACCTGAAGAAAATGCCGGAGAAGGCCCGACTGTTGCCGGGCATGACGCTGTCGGCGGAAATCGTTGTCGGCAAGCGCTCCGTGATTTCCTATCTGCTATGGCCACTGACCAAAGCCCTGGACGAGTCCATTCGCGAGCCGTAAATCATCTGTGACTTTGTCCTCTGAGGGGACTTCCTTCGGGCGTCGCTTCGCCTTGCCGTGCTATTTGCACTGTCCCACAGGGATTTCCTGCGGTCATCTTCGGCTCGTCTTCGCGTCACAAATGATTTAGGAGACACTCTACTTCAATCGACTGATCTGACTCTGCAGCTTGTCGATCAGCGCCTTGAATCCTGCAAGGCGTTCCTTTTCCTGAGCCACCACCTGGGCCGGAGCGCGTTCCACAAAACTCGGCGTGGCAAGTTTCTTTTCCGATTTTTCGATCTCGCCGGTGACCCGGGCAATTTCCTTGGCAAGACGCTCGCGCTCTTGCGCGACATCGATTTCGATCTTCAGCATCAGGCGGAAGTCGCCAACGTTCTGTACCGGCGCATCGCTTTCGGGCAGTTCGGCACCGCAGGCCAGCACGCTTTCCAGTCTGGCCAGCGGCTTCAGGTAAGGCGCGAAGGCTTCGATGGCGGCTGTGTCGCCTGCGGCAATCAAAGGAACTTTTTGTGCCGGTGCCAGATTCATTTCGCCGCGCAGGCTGCGGCAGGCGTTGATCATGTCCTTAAGCAGCTTCACGCGCGATTCGGCAGCGTCATCTAGCATGTTGTTGTCAGCCTCAGGATATGGCTGAAGCATGATCGAGTCCGCGCCACCTGTCCTGATTGGCGTGAGTGGCTTGACGGCCTGCCACAGTTCTTCGGTGATGAACGGAATCAATGGATGTGCCAGACGCAAGATGGTCTCAAGCACGCGCACCAGGGTGCGGCGGGTGGCGCACTGCTGCGCCGGGTTGCCGGACTGCAGTTGGACTTTCGTGAGTTCCAGATACCAGTCGCAGTATTCGTCCCAGACCAGTTCATAAACGCTGCGGGCAACCAGATCGAAACGGTAGGTTTCGAAGTGTTCGGCGATATCGGCTTCGGTACGCTGCAGACGGCTGATGATCCAGCGATCGACAAAGGAGTACTCCAGTACCGCATTGTCATTCAGGCCGACATCCTGCTCTGCGCAGTTCATCAGCACGAAGCGGGTGGCATTCCAGAGTTTGTTGCAGAAATTGCGATAGCCTTCGCAACGATTCAGGTCGAACTTGATGTCGCGGCCCGGCGAGGCGAGGCTGGCGAAGGTGAAGCGCAAGGCATCGGTACCGAACGCCGCGATGCCGTTGGGAAACTCCTTGCGGGTGCGCTTCTCGATCTGCGCGGCTTGCTTGGGGTTCATCAGCCCGGTGGTGCGTTTTTGCACCAGGGCTTCGATGTCAATGCCGTCGATCAGGTCGATCGGGTCGAGCACATTGCCCTTCGATTTCGACATCTTCTGACCTTCTGCATCGCGGATCAGGCCATGGACATACACGTGCCGGAATGGAATTTTCCCAGTCAGATGAGTGGTCATCATCACCATCCGCGCGACCCAGAAGAAAATGATGTCGAAGCCCGTCACCAGAACGGAGGAGGGCAGATAGAGATCGAGGGCATCATTGGACTTGGCCGGATATTCCGGTGTCCAGTCGAGCGTCGAGAAGGGCCACAAGGCAGAAGAAAACCAGGTGTCCAGCACGTCGGAGTCGCGTTGCAGCGCACCGGTGTAGCCGAGTGCCGCAGCCTTGGCCTGTGCTTCCGCCGCATCGTGGGCGACGTAGATCCGGCCCTGGTCGTCGTACCATGCCGGAATCTGGTGCCCCCACCAGAGCTGGCGCGAAATGCACCAGTCCTGGATATTGTTGAGCCACTGGTTGTAGGTATTGACCCAGTTTTCCGGAACGAAGCGGATCTCGCCGGAGGCAACGCAGGCCAGCGCTTTGGCCGTGATGCTCTGGCCGTCGGCGCCAGGCTTCGACATGGCGACAAACCACTGGTCGGTGAGCATCGGCTCAATGGCTACATGGGTGCGGTCACCGCGTGGCACCTTGAGTTTGTGCGGCTCGGTTTTTTCGAGGAGCCCCAAAGCCTCGAGATCTGCAACAATCTGCTTGCGCGCTTCCAAACGATCCATGCCACGGTATTTCTCGGCACCGTTGTCGTTGATTTTGGCGTCCAGTGTCAAGACATTGATCATCGGCAACTTGTGCTTCAGGCCAATGGCATAGTCATTGAAGTCGTGTGCAGGTGTGACCTTGACGCAGCCTGAGCCGAATTCGCGATCGACATAGGCGTCGGCGATGATCGGTATTTCACGTCCCGAGAGCGGAAGCTGTGCAGTCTGTCCGATCAGGTGGGCATAGCGCGGATCTTCGGGATGCACCATGACTGCAGTATCGCCCAGCATGGTTTCCGGCCGGGTGGTGGCAACGGTGAGGTGACCCTGACCGGAAGCAAGCGGGTAGCGGATATGCCACAGGTGGCCATCCTCTTCCTCCTGTATGACTTCCAGGTCCGAAACGGCCGTCAGCAGTTGCGGATCCCAATTCACCAGGCGCTTGCCGCGGTAGATCAATCCTTCTTCATAGAGCCTGACGAAACTTTCCGTGACTGTTCTGGACAGGCCGGCATCCATTGTGAAGCGTTCGCGCGACCAGTCCGGCGAAGTGCCAAGGCGGCGCATCTGCCGGGTGATGGTTGAGCCGGAATACTCTTTCCATTCCCAGACCTTCTCGATGAATTTGTCGCGACCCAGGTCATGACGGGAAATGCCCTGGGCATCGAGCTGGCGTTCCACCACGATCTGGGTGGCAATGCCGGCATGGTCGGTGCCTGGCTGCCACAGGGTGTTCCAGCCGCGCATGCGGTGGTAGCGGGTCAGCGCATCCATCAGGGTCTGGTTGAAGCCATGCCCCATGTGCAGGGTGCCGGTCACATTGGGGGGGGGCAGCAGGATGCAATAGGCGTGATCGCTGGGCTTGCTGCGATCGAGTCCAGCCTTGAAATAGCCGCTGCCTTCCCAGTGTTGATACCAGCGCTGCTCGATCGCAGCGGGTTCGAAGCTCTTGGTGAGTTCCATCGGAGGAGAAAGAATTAAAAAAGAATTATAGCGGGGCGCCCTGCCTATTCACTGTCGTCGGCATTGGCTTGCGCTTCATCAGCGAGGTGCATGACGTTTTCCAGACGCGGCAGCAGATCGTCGCGGGCGCGATTTGCCAGCAGTGCAACCAAGTGGTCGGTGATGCCGTCCATGGCGCGAATCACCAGTTGCGGCATCTGCTCATCCAGCCAGGTTTCAATCTCTACGGCCAGCTCTGACTGACGCGACAGCAGCAGTTGTTCAAGGCGAACGCGCACGGCCGCCTCGATTTGTTGATTCTGCACTGCCTGCGGGTTGGCCTCAGGGATTTCTCTGGCATGCCCCTGATCGGCTGCTTGATCCACAACCTCGGTGAGTACGGGAACTTCTGCTTCGATCTGGTCTGCGTCTGGAAACGCAGCAGGCTCGTCGTTCGCGCCTGCAACAAAGGTCCGGCGGCGCATCAGCGAGTCGGCACGTTCGAGCAGCTTGTCGTTCACAGCGGTTCCTTCTGCAGGTCGCGAAACCGGATGTCATAGCCACGATCCCGGTAAAACTTGACCCGGTCGCGCGCGGGAAGACGTACCGCATCCTCCACGCTGACAATCTCGACCAACTCGTCAAAGCGGCTGAATGCGGGCGGCAGTTCATTGCTGAGATTGAGCAAACGCTGGTGCTGGGGAAGCGCATCGAGACTTGCGGCAATCAATATCGGCGTTTCGTCGGCGAGCTTGGAATCGATGCGGCAGTGCGGCAGGAAACCGGTTGCAGGATGCGTCCACAGCAGCCGGTCGAAACGATCGGCTATTTCCCGATCTGGCGCATAAACGACAGTCGCAGACGGCGTTCGACCTGGCGTCGCATTGAGTGCCAGCCAGGCAGCGGCACCTTGCAGGCGATCCGGAGCGCCATGACAGAACAGCACCTTGGTCATGCCTGCAACGCTTGTGGATTACTCGACATGTGCTCCGGTGCGTGCCAGGAGGAAGTGGGTGAGTAATGGCACCGGTCGACCGGTCGAGCCTTTTTTCTCACCGGATTTCCAGGCCGTGCCCGCGACGTCCAGATGCGCCCAATGGAATTTTTTGGCAAAGCGCGACAGGAAACATGCCGCAGTGACCGTTCCGGCAGGACGGCCGCCGATATTGGCCATGTCGGCAAAAGGACTCTTCAATTGTTCCTGATAATCATCCCAGAGCGGCAGTTGCCAGGCTCGATCATAGGCATTCTGGCCGGCATGCAGAACTTCGCGCGCCAGGGCGTCATCGTTGGCGAGCAGACCGCTGGCGACATGGCCCAGGGCGATGACACAGGCACCGGTGAGCGTGGCGATGTCGATGACGCAGGCCGGCTCATAACGTTCCGCATAGGTCAGCGCATCGCAGAGGATCAGGCGGCCTTCGGCGTCAGTGTTGAGGATCTCGATGGTCTGGCCGGACATTGAGGTGACAATATCGCCCGGCCGGCTGGCATTGCCTCCCGGCATGTTCTCGACGGTCGGGATCAGGCCGACGACATTCGCCGGTAGCGCCATCAAGGCGATCGCCTTCATGGTGCCAAGTACGCTGGCCGCGCCGGACATGTCGTACTTCATCTCGTCCATCTCCGGACCGGGCTTCAGGGAAATGCCGCCTGAATCGAAAGTGATACCTTTACCGACCAGTACCACGGGCTTCTCGCCTTTTTTCCCGCCGTCATGGCGCAGCACGATGAATTTTGGCGGTTGATGCGAGCCGCGTGTGACGGACAGCAAGGATCCCATGCCGAGTTTTTCCATGTCGGCGCGTTCCAGCACTTCGACCTTGAGGCCGTGCGGCTTGCGCAACTCCAGGGCTTGTTCGGCAAGGAAGGTCGGGGTGCAGATGTTGCCCGGCAGATTGCCGAGATCCTTTGCCAGATTCATGCCCGTCACGATGGCTTGTCCCTGGTTCAGCGCTGTTTCGGCGGCGGTCAGGTCGGAACGACTTTCCACTGTGAGCGTTATTTTTCGCAACGGACGGCGGACCTCGTCCTTCTTCGATTTGAAGCGGTCGAAACGGTACAGCGCTTCGCCGACCATCAGGACGGTTTGCCTGATGCGCCAGGAAAGATCGCGCTTTTTCACCGCGAGTTCAGTAAGTGTCAGGCAGGCGTCAAAAGCCCCAATTTCATTCAGGGTGCGCGTTGCCGTTGCGACCGCATCGCGAAACTCCTTGTCGCGAAAATCTTTTTCCTTGCCCAGCCCAACCAGCAGCACGCGGTCACAAAGGGTGCCGGGGACATTGTGCAGCAGCAAAGTCGTGCCCGGCTTGCCTTCCATGTCGCCGCGGCGTAGCAGATTGGTCACATAATTGTCTGCGGCCTGGTTAACGATATCGCCAGGTAGTGAAAGTTTGCGCGGCTCGAAAACACCGATCACCACGCAGGCGCTGCGCTGCTTTTCCGGACTGCCGCTTTTTATGCTAAATTCCACGCATTACTCCTTGCAAGGATTTGGGAAGGCCGTTCTCTGTAGTGAAAATCGGCAACTTTTTTGATTATCCCCAAATTTACCCTCAAAAGTCAAAGACAACATGATTTTCCAACGTGCGGCGCTGCGCGAATTCGCCAACACTGCCCTGGCTGTCTTCGTTGCATTGTTCGCCATCATGTTGACGACGCAGTTGATCCGCTTGCTCAGTCAGGCAGCAGGCGGCACGCTGGCTTCCGAGGCTGTGGTGGCCCTGCTGGGCTTTAGTGCGCTCAACTATTTGCCGGTCCTGCTGTCCTTGACCTTGTTCATCGCGGTGTTGTTGTCCCTGTCCCGCTCATACCGGGATTCCGAGATGCTGGTCTGGTTTTCCTGCGGTCGTCCGCTCACCGCCTGGATACGCCCAGTGCTGACTTTCGCCGGGCCGATGGTGCTGACCATCAGCGTGCTGGCCTTGTTCCTGTCGCCCTGGGCCTTGTCGAAAAGTGCCGAATATCGGCAAAAGATGGATAACCGCGATGATGTCGCGCGTGTTGCGCCGGGGGCCTTCAAGGAATCGGCAGCGTCCGACCGGGTATTTTTTGTCGAGGCGGTGGCCAGCAACGATGCACAGGTCAGAAATGTTTTCATCAGTTCCGTCCAGAATGGCCACCTCGGCATCATGGCGGCGGCCCACGGACATCAGGAAAGCATGCCCAACGGCGACCGGTTCCTGGTGCTGGAAAACGGCCGGCGCTACGAGGGTACGCCGGGTCAGGCGGATTATCGCGTGATGCAGTTCGAGCGCTATGCCGTTCGCATTGAGACGCCCGAGACGCAAGGTATCGTCATGACGCCGAAAAGCCTGCCGCTATTCCAATTGATTGCCGATCCGACACCGCCGAACCTGGGCGAACTGCTGTGGCGCCTGGGTATTCCGCTGGCGGCACTGAATCTGGCCCTGCTGGCCATTCCCCTCTCATTCGTGAACCCGCGTGCCGGACGCACCAATAACCTGATCTTCGCTGTGCTGACTTACATGATCTACAGCAACCTGATCAGTGTCAGCCAGGCCTGGGTCGCGCAAAGTCGGCTCAGTTTTGAAGTCGGCGTATGGCTGGTGCATGTGGTGATGTTCGTCATGCTGCTGCTCCTGTTTTCGCGGCGTCTGATGGTTTTTTCCTGGGCACGGTTATGGCGCTGAAAGTCTATGAGCGCTACCTGGCGCGGGAGATCTATGCCGCCACGGCGCTGGTGCTGGTGGCGTTCCTGATGCTGTTCGCATTTTTCGACCTGATCCACGAGTTTGAGGATATCGGCAAAGGCAACTATCAGCTTCAGCATGCGGCGGCCTTTGTACTGTTGAGCGTGGCGGGGCGCATCTATGAACTGTTTCCGATTGCCGTCTTGATCGGCAGCTTGTATGCATTGACCCTGCTTGCACGGCATTCCGAAATTACCGTATTGCGCATCTCGGGGCTGTCGACGGGAACACTTCTGAAGACTCTGACGAAGCTTGGGATGGTGTTTGCCGTGCTGACTTTCGTGATTGGCGAGTTTGTTGCGCCGCCAGCCGAGCGTGCCGCCCAGCAATTGCGGCTCAAGGCCCTGAGTTCCATGGTGGCACAGGAGTTTCGTTCCGGTTTGTGGGTCAAGGACGATCTGAGTTTCGTCAATGTGAGAGATGTCCTGCCCGACACTCGCTTGCGCGGCGTGCGCATCTATGAATTTGACAAGGATCATCAACTGCGTTCCATCAGCGATGCCGAGGAGGGCGAATTCCAGTCGCAAGATCGATGGCGGCTCGTCAATGTCATGCAGACCATCTTCGAAGGCGATACGGCGCGGGTCAACCGCCTGCCCGACATGGTTTGGCGCTCCGCCCTGACACCGGACATTCTTTCGGTATTGATGGTCGTGCCGGAACGCATGTCCATCATCACGCTTTTTCAATATGTGCGGCATCTCGAGGAAAACCAGCAGATGGCGCAACGTTATGCGATCGCGCTATGGAAGAAGCTGATTTATCCGCTGGCCGCGCTGGTCATGATGGCCCTGGCGGTACCCTTCGCCTACATGCAGGACCGTCTTGGCGCAGTCAGTCTCAAGGTATTTGCCGGTGTCATGCTGGGCATTACTTTTCACATGCTGAACGGATTGTTTTCCAGTCTCGGCGCAATCAACCAATGGACGCCTTTCTTTTCCGCCATCACGCCGAGCGGGATTTTTCTGCTGGCGGCAGCTGCCATGATCTGGTGGGTGGAGAGACGCTAGACAGTGCCCGCAGTTGCAGTTGGGGTAGATTTCACGACAAGGTGATCAGACGTGTTCCAGCAAGCCGGTCATGCAGGAACTGCCTTTCCCGGTCGAATACGGCCCAGACCAGGCCGGCGCCAAAGAACAGAACCGAAGGTCCGCACAGACCAAATCTCAACAAGGCCTGCGGCAGCGTGACCGTTTTTCCGGTTATGGCGCTCTCCAGACGGATTTTCCAGGTTTTCATCGCCAGGGTTTGGCCGCCGTGGCGCCAGAACCAGACAAAATAGATCAGCAGCACCGCCAGCAAGTGCAGTTGCAGCAGCCACCCTGGCAAAGTCATGTGGCCAGCCAGCCCAATCAATACATGAGGCAGCATGAAAGTCACCGATAGCACGCCCAGCAGCAGCAGGCTCTCATAGAGCATGCTGGAGAGGCGGCGACGGATGCTTGGGACGGGAAGGACCGGAGCGGCTGCCAAAGTTTTACTGCGGGTTTGGTACGACGGCCGGAGCAGGAGCAACGGCAGGCTCGGCAGGTGCTGCGGAAGCCGGCGTGGGCGCTTGAACAGGCGCAGGCATTACCCTGCTAGCCCCGCTCTTGGGTTGCGTTTTGCGGGTGGCGGCAAGTTTTTTCAGGCGCTCTTTTTCGGCATCCGGCAGATTCTTGTATTCCTGCCATTTTTGATTCACGGTCTGCCGTTGCTCCGCCGGCACCTTCTGTAGCGCCTTGTACTGTTCCCGCGCCCGTGTGCGTTCTTCGGGGGAAAGGCTGGCCCAGGTTTTCATGCGCAATTGCAGACGCTGCTGTTCCTCGGCCGACATGGCTGGATAGCGCTGTGCAATACCGACCCATTTCTTGCGCCGATAGGATTCAAGTTTGTCCCACTCGCCGGACAGAGGTGCCAGAATCTCCCGTTGCTGGGGGCTGAGTTCAGTCCAGGTTGGCTGCTTGAGGGGAGGGAGGGGAGGTACGGCGGCGCTGGCAGGTGGGGCTAATGCCAGCGCTAAAGCCAGTACTACTCCGGAGAAGACTGAGAAGAATGTTCGAGCCATGCGCTGAAACCATGATCCAGATAAGCGTTGATCGGTAGCTCGTCGGAAAGCAGAGCGCTGTCGATTTCTTCGTTTTCAGTGGCTTGCTGGAAACTGTTCCAGTAATAAGTCCCTACCACACCGACGGCAAGGGCGATCAATGCCACCAATTTGCGCGTCTGGGGCAGAAGCACGTCGCTGGTGAAATGACCGACGCCGGCCAGGCTCAAGCCCGCCAACGAGGTTTTTTGGTGGGCCAGCGCTTCCTGACGCGCAACCTGCAGCCTGGCCTGAACGTCAGGACCAAGGTCGTCGGTGCTCTGGTTGAGAGCGTGACTGATTTTGTTGGCGAATTGCTGTTCGTCCTGATAATTCATAGTTCAATGCCTTTACTCTTCAGCGCCGTTGCCAAGGTGTGGGTCGCCCTGGAACAATGTGTCTTCACGCTTCCCTCGGTGCAACCCATAGCGGCAGCCGTCTCGGCGATATCCATGTCCTCCCAGTAACGCATGAGGAAGGCTTCGCGTTGACGTGGAGGTAACTTTTTGATTTCTTTTTCAATTGCAGCAAGCACTTGGGTTTGTTCAAGACTCGCATGAGGGGTCGGAATGTTCGACCCCTCATGCGCCTGCAAAGTTTCCAGCGGATCGCCTTCGTCGTCATCGGCCGGTGTGAAGGAGGAGAGCAGCGTGGTCCATAGCGAACGTACTTTCTGGCGACGATAGAAATCCCGGATGGTGTTTTGCAATATACGCTGAAACAACATCGGCAGTTCTTCTATCGGCTTGTCACCATATTTTTCAGCGAGCTTCAGCATGGCATCCTGCACGATATCGAGCGCATGGTCCTCGTTTTGCACGGCGAACATCGCCTGCTTGAAGCTGCGCCGCTCAATACCGGTCAGGAATTCCGAAAGTTCGATGCGAGTGGCCAGAGAATTTCCTCAATCGCCATCACGGCGAGCCAATGGATGAAAAATACAGCGCAACTGATGGGTCGCCCTACCTGTAATGTCTTGACCAAATCAGGGCTAGCCGGTAAGGTTACGCGTTTTGGGCAATTACTGCTGTGTGGATAATACAATGGTCTTGACTGGTGGGGAAATTGTAATCAGGTGCTTGCAGGAAGAAAAGGTCGAGTACGTCTTCGGCTATCCTGGCGGCTCGGTGCTATTCATCTATGACGCGATGTTCAAACAGGACAAGTTCAAGCATATCCTGGTGCGTCATGAGCAAGCTGCGGTGCACGCCGCGGATGCTTATTCGCGTTCATCGCAGAAAATCGGCGTCTGCATGGTGACCTCGGGTCCGGGCGTGACCAACGCCGTGACCGGCATCGCCACGGCCTACATGGACTCGATCCCGCTGGTGATCATCTCCGGCCAGGTGCCGACGGCCTATATCGGTCAGGATGCCTTCCAGGAATGCGACACGGTCGGTATCACGCGTCCCTGCGTCAAGCACAATTTCCTCGTGAAAGACGTCAAGGACCTCGCGGCAACCATCAAAAAGGCTTTTTATCTGGCCAAGACCGGCCGTCCCGGGCCAGTGCTGGTGGATATTCCCAAGGACATCAGCAACCAGAAGTGCGAGTTCGACTACCCCAAGTCGGTGGTGATGCGCTCCTACAATCCTGTGACCAAGGGACATTCCGGCCAGATCAAGAAAGCTTTGCAACTCCTGCTCGACGCCAAGCGGCCGATGGTCTATACGGGGGGCGGCGTGATCCTGTCGGATGCCTCAAGCAAACTGATCAAACTGGTCAAGAAGCTGGGGTTCCCGATTACCAATACGCTGATGGGGCTGGGCGGCTACCCGGCCACCGACAAGCAATTTGTCGGCATGCTGGGAATGCATGGCACTTACGAAGCCAACATGGCCATGCAGAATTGCGACGTGCTGCTGGCGATCGGCGCGCGCTTCGATGACCGGGTGATTGGCAATACCGCGCATTTCAACGAAATCCAGCGCAAGATCATCCACATCGATATCGATCCCTCTTCGATTTCCAAGCGTGTCAGGGTGGATGTACCGATTGTCGGGAACGTGCCCGATGTGCTTGACGACATGCTCAAGCTGCTTGATGCAGTCGAGGCGAAATCCGACCCGAAACAGATCGCTGCTTGGTGGCAACAGATCGCGACCTGGCGCGCCAAGGACTGTCTCAAGTACAAACGCAACGAGAAGCTGATCATGCCGCAGCTGGTGATCGAGAAGCTCTATGAGGTCACCGGCGGGGATGCCATCATCACGTCCGACGTTGGCCAGCACCAGATGTGGGCGGCGCAGTATTACAAGTTCGACAAGCCGCGTCGCTGGATCAATTCCGGTGGCCTCGGCACCATGGGCTACGGACTGCCGGCGGCGATGGGGGCGCATTTCGCCAATCCCAAGGCGACCGTGGCCCTGGTCACCGGCGAGGCTTCGATCCAGATGTGCATCCAGGAATTGTCGACCTGCAAGCAGTTCCGGCTGCCGATCAAGATCATCAACCTCAATAACCGCTACCTGGGCATGGTGCGGCAATGGCAGGAGATGTTCCACGGCAATCGCTATGCCGAATCCTATGTCGATGCACTGCCCGATTTCGTCAAGCTGGCCGAGGCCTATGGCCATGTCGGCATGCAGATCACCAAGCCCGGCGATGTCGAAGCGGCACTGCGCACGGCGTTCACCACGCACAAGAACGATCTTGTCTTCATGGACTTCATCACCGACCAGACCGCCAATGTCTTCCCCATGATCGCGGCAGGCAAGGGCCTGTCCGAGATGATTCTGGCCGAAGACCTGTGAAGGCTAGGGAAAAAAAAATGCGACACATCATATCCATCCTCCTGGAAAACGAAGCCGGTGCGCTTTCGCGCGTTTCGGGGCTTTTCTCGGCGCGTGCTTACAATATCGAGTCCCTCACTGTAGCGCCCACCGAGGATGCCTCGCTGTCACGCATGACCATCGTCAGCGTCGGTTCGGACGACGTCATCGAGCAGATCACCAAGCAGTTGAACAAACTGATTGAAGTCGTCAAGGTCGTCGATCTCTCCGAGGCACCGCATGTCGAGCGCGAACTGATGCTGGTCAAGGTGCGCGCCACCGGCAAGGATCGCGAAGAGATGAAGCGTGTCGCCGACATATTTCGCGGCCGCATCATCGACGTGACCGAGTCGACCTACGTGATCGAACTGACCGGCAACAACGCCAAGCTCGATGCCTTCCTTGAGGCGATCGGCTCGGCGCTGATTCTCGAAACGGTGCGCACCGGCGTTAGTGGAATCGGCCGTGGCGACCGGATACTCAAGGTTTAATTTTGGCAAGGCAAGGCTGAGAGCCGGCTGCGACCAGGCAGCTACCAGTTACTCTCCGCATCTATTTCTGTAGTTATTTATTCTGAGGACACCATGAAAGTTTATTACGACAAGGACGCCGATCTTTCTCTCATCAAAAACAAGAAGGTCGCCATCATCGGCTACGGCTCGCAGGGTCACGCCCACGCCAACAATCTCAAGGATTCCGGCGTCAAGGTGATCGTCGGCCTGCGCAAAGGCGGCGCTTCCTGGGACAAGGCCAAGAAGGCCGGGCTCAAGGTCGAGGAAGTCGCCAAGGCCGTCAAGGACGCCGACTTCGTCATGATGCTGTTGCCCGACGAGCAAATCGGCGCGGTATATGCCGCCGAAGTCGAGGCCAACCTGAAGAAGGGCGCAGTCCTCGCATTCGCCCATGGCTTCAACATCCATTATGGGCAGGTGATGCCGCGCGCCGATATCGATGTCGTCATGATTGCTCCCAAAGGCCCCGGCCACCTGGTGCGTTCCACCTATGTGCAGGGCGGTGGTGTCCCCTCCCTGATCGCTGTGCATCAGGATCGCTCCGGCAAGGCGCGTGACCTGGCGCTGTCGTACGCGGCGGCAAACGGCGGAACACGAGGCGGCGTCATCGAAACATCCTTCCGCGAAGAAACTGAAACCGACTTGTTCGGCGAGCAGGTGGTGCTGTGCGGCGGTACGGTTGAGTTGATCAAGGCCGGCTTTGAGACGCTCGTTGAAGCCGGTTATGCGCCTGAAATGGCTTACTTCGAGTGCCTGCATGAACTCAAGCTGATCGTCGACCTGATTTACGAGGGCGGCCTGGCAAACATGCATTACTCGATTTCCAACAACGCCGAGTACGGCGACATCACCCGCGGCCCGCGCATCGTCACTGACGAGACCAAGCTCGAGATGAGAAAAATCCTCAAGGAAATCCAGAGCGGACAATACGCCAAGGAATTCATCCTGGAGAACCGGGCCGGCGCCCCGACGCTGCTGTCCCAGCGGCGCAACCTGGCTGCACATCAGATCGAAACGGTCGGCGCGAAGCTGCGCGACATGATGCCCTGGATCAAAAAGAACAAGCTGGTCGATTCGAGCAAGAATTGATGCGGGATGGGACGGGGCTGCGGAGCGGGGCATGAGTAATTATCCCCATCCGCTCATTGCCCGCGAGGGCTGGCCGTTCATCGGTATCACCTTCGGTTTTGCCATGATGGTCAGTGGCGCTGCCGACTGGACCTGGGCGTGGCCGCTCTGGCTGGCGTGTCTGTTCTGCGTGCAGTTTTTTCGTGACCCGCCGCGGCCGATTTCGGGCGATGCCAAGTCGGTGCTGTCACCGGCGGATGGTCGCATCGTGGCGATCCAGCCGGTGCGCGATCCCTGGCTGCAGCGCGACGCGCTCAAGGTCAGCGTGTTCATGAACGTTTTCAATGTCCATTCCAATCGCAGCCCGGTGGATGGGGAGGTCAAGCAGCGCTGGTATCACCCGGGCAAGTTTGTCAATGCCGACCTCGACAAGGCATCCACCGAAAATGAGCGCAATGCTTTGTGGCTGCAGACGGCCGCCGGCCAGGACGTGACTTGCGTGCAGGTGGCCGGGCTGATTGCGCGCCGCATTCTCTGTTATGTCGACGCTGGCAGCATGCTGGCACGCGGCCAGCGCTACGGCTTCATCCGGTTTGGCTCGCGCGTCGATCTCTACTTGCCGCCCGACAGCCGGGTCAAGGTCACCATCGGCGACAAGGTGCGTGCTTCCTCCACCATACTTGCCGAATTGCAATAGCGTCCGGACAGCGCCTACAATACCGTTGTTTTCCTAACAGCGAGTGGTCTTGGCATGCCCGTGATTCGTCCCCGCAAGGCACTCATGAATCCCGAACTGCGGCGACGCGGCATTTTCATTCTGCCCAACCTGTTCACTACCGCCGCACTCTTCTCCGGTTTCTACGCCATCGTGCAGGCCATGAATGGGCGCTACGAATATTCCGCCGTGGCCATCTTCATCGCCATGGTGCTGGATGGCCTGGATGGCCGGGTCGCGCGCCTGACACATACCCAGAGTGCATTCGGCGCCGAATACGATTCCCTCTCCGACATGGTGTCCTTCGGTGCCGCGCCTTCCCTGGTGGTCTACGAGTGGGCGCTGAAGGGCATGGGAAAACTGGGCTGGATTGCGGCCTTCATCTACTGTGCCTGCGCTGCACTGCGCCTGGCGCGTTTCAACACCAATCTGGATGTCGTGGACAAGCGCTATTTTCAGGGTCTGCCGAGTCCGGCAGCGGCGGCGCTGGTGGCCGGACTGATCTGGGTGATGCTGGACCTCGGCTACACCGGCGAGGAGGCGCGCTGGTATGCCTGCATACTAACCATCTTTGCCGGAGTGACCATGGTCAGCAACATTCGCTACTGGAGCGGCAAGGACATTAACCTGAGACGCAGCGTGCCATTCATTGTGGTACCCGCGATTGCCCTGGCTTATATTCTGTTGTCCAGCTATCCACCTGGCATATTGTTCGCACTGTTCCTCGGCTATGCCCTGTCCGGCTATGTGTTGGCGGTGTGGCGATGGTTGCAGGCGCGCAAAACTATTGCTTGACGCTGCCGCAAGGATAAGTTTATAGTCTCTTCATGGCCTCGATGATTTCCTTCTCCGCATTGTTTCTGCTTCTCACCGGCGTGCTGCTGGCGAGAAAGCCTTTGCGTTCGGCCCTGCGTCCGCTGCTGCGCCGCGCGCGCTAAACTTCCTTCCCCACAATTCGGTTTTACTCAGGCTCGACAAAAGCCCGTCGGGCGCAGCATATTTTGTATCCTGTTTGGAGATGACCATGGCAACAGACCGCTTGATAATTTTCGATACCACCTTGCGCGATGGCGAACAGAGCCCCGGCGCATCGATGACGCGCGAGGAGAAGCTGCGGATTGCACGTCAGCTGGAAAAGATGCGCGTCGATGTCATCGAGGCGGGCTTTCCATCGGCTTCCAATGGCGACTTCGAGGCGGTCAAGGCAATTGCCCAGGCGATCAAGGAATCCACGGTCTGCGGTCTGGCGCGAACCAGCGAGGCCGATGTGAGGCGTGCCGGGGAAGCGATCAAGCCAGCCCGGTCGGGGCGGATTCACACCTTCATTGCCACCAGTCCGATCCACATGGAAAAGAAGCTGCGCATGACGCCGGACCAGGTCAGTGAGGCGGCCATTGCAGCCGTCAAGCTGGCGCGTCAGTACACCGATGATGTGGAGTTTTCTGCCGAGGACGCCGTCCGTTCCGACTTTGACTTTCTCTGCCGGATTTTCGAGGAGGTGATCAAAGCCGGTGCGACCACGATCAACGTGCCGGATACGGTCGGGTACAGCATCCCGGAACTCTGGGGCGAGCGCATGCGCCGCTTGATCGAGCGCGTGCCCGGTGCCGACAAGGTTGTCTGGTCTACCCACTGCCACAACGACCTCGGCCTGGCCGTCGCCAATTCACTTTCCGCGGTGATCGCCGGAGCACGCCAGGTCGAATGCACCATGAACGGCCTGGGTGAGCGCGCCGGCAATGCCTCGCTTGAAGAAGTCGTGATGGCCATCCGCACGCGCCGCGATTTCTTTTCCTGCGACACACGGATCGACGCGACGCAGATCGTGCCGATCTCGAAGCTGGTTTCGCAGATCACCGGCTACCCGGTGCAACCCAACAAGGCGGTGGTCGGCGCCAATGCGTTTGCCCATGAATCCGGCATCCATCAGGACGGTGTGCTCAAGCATCGCGAAACCTACGAGATCATGCGCGCCGAAGACGTCGGCTGGACCACCAACCGTTTGACCCTGGGCAAGCTATCCGGGCGCAGCGCGTTCAAGTCGCGGCTGGCGGAACTCGGCATCGAAATGCCGACCGAGGAGGCGCTCAACGCCGCTTTCGGCCGCTTCAAGGATCTCGCCGACCGCAAGCGGGAGATTTTCGACGAAGACATCTTCGCACTCATAGGCGATGAAGAACTGATGCCGCATCACGAGCACTACCGCCTGGTCTCTTCACTCTATCACTCCGAGACCGGCGAATTGCCGCTGGCCCGATTGACCCTGGCGGTCGGTGGCACCGAGCAACATGTTGAATCCGTGGGCGGCGGTCCCGTTGACGCCACTTTCAAGGCGATCGAAAGCGTTGCAAAGAGTGGCGCCAACTTGCTGCTGTATTCGGTGAACAGCATCACGACAGGCACGGACGCGCAGGGTGAAGTCACGGTCAGGCTGGCCAAGGATGGCCGGATTGTGAATGGGCAGGGCGCCGATACCGACATCATCGTCGCCTCCGCCAAGGCTTACCTCAACGCGCTCAACAAGCTGCAATCGACGCTGGAGCGGGTCAACCCGCAGGTCTGACGCGAAGCGTCACACCCGATATTTTCGGCGTGTGCCTCGCTTGCCCGATTATTGCTGGAGGTGGCGCGAAGAATTACATCGGGCGTTGCCATACCTGGGTGGCAGATTGAATAAAGGTAACTCATATGTTACCATAATCGCGTGAAGATTCGGCTCGAAGAATACATCCGGGAAGATGGCTCCAGCCCCTACCAGACTTGGTTCAACGGGCTGGATGCTCAAGCCGCAGCCAAGATCACGGTCGCCAAGACTCGGCTTGAACTTGGCAATACCTCGAACGTCGATTGGTTTCGAGGTATTGGTGAGTACAAAATCGACTGGGGACCAGGCTATCGCGTTTACCTAGCCAAGGATGGCGAAGCCCTGATCATCCTGTTCGGTGGCAGCACTAAGAAAGCTCAGCAAAAGGCTATCGACCAGGCAGTTGTCTTGCACGTCGAATACAAGGCGAGGAAAAAATTCATCGCTACAGCCAGGAAAGGAAAGAGATTATGACGCTGACCAGAGATTTCAAGCAGACCGTTGTTGCTCGTGTCGAACGCGACCCGGAATTCGCCAAGGCACTTCTTGATGAAGCAGCCAACCTATTCCTTAGCGGCGAACCGGATGCGGCCCGTCTCATCCTGCGTGATCTGGTGAACGCAACGGTTGGTTTTGAGCACCTTGCCGAACTGACCCAAAAGCCCAGCAAGAGTCTACACCGTATGCTGTCGCCCAAAGGCAACCCAAGCATGGACAACCTTGCGGCCATCTTCAATGCGGTTAGGGATTGGCTAAAGGTTACATTCGATGTGCGGGTCGTCGAGACCGCAAAGGCATAAGTGCCGGTTGATGCCGATTTTCTCGGCCGAATCTTGGGATTCTTGAGGCCATGCTGACGCAAACGAAGGAAACCGCGCCTGCGGTATCCTCATTCATGCTCAGTTGGCGGAGCGGTGTCTTTCATATTAAGCCTTTTAACCCTTGTAATTATTGGGTATTGTTAATAATGAAAAGTAGAGTTACCACGTTTTTTACCACGGTTTAATTCTTGATACGTAATCTACCCACCTATGTTGGGGGGGGAAATTAGCTACTTCTGTCAGTGTTTTGGGCTGATGAGGTGGCTTCGATCATGTCTCGGTGCCTAAGATCCCTTGTCAACTAAGGTCGTTCGACCTATAAACCAAGGTTCTCAAAGCGTTTGTAGATTGTGTTGGACGCTATTATTTAGGAGGATCAAATGGACTATAAACCTTGGCAGTGGAAAAGCTGGACACCGTTTTCGGATCTTAAACCGCTAAACGATGTTGTACCTGGCGTGCCATTTGTTGTCTTACCAGAGATCGCCGATAGGGCAAGACGGTTGTTACCGAGCAGAAACGAAGACGAGATCACTAATGCAGCCATACTGATAGATATGGTGATCGAGACTTACTACGACTCCCTGCGCGACGATGTAATTAACAAACTACTGCAGGAGTATCCAGACTCAAATGGAATATTGAAGAAAGATAGCCATGATGAGGAAGATATCGCTGAAATCAGCCGAAGAAAACGCGATATTGAATTCCTTCTTTCTGGCAAGCCCATTCCCGGCATAACAATACAAGTGCCAGACTTTCCCACTCGTGATGATGTGCCAGATTTCGAATCATTAAAGGGCTTAGAGAAGTATTTCAGTAACGAGATTGGCGGGTTAAGAGACGGTTTACCTAGTGAGTATTTTGGTGCCTTAGCTCTACGATATATCGAAGACTGCCTTCAATGGTTAGACTACTATGATTCTGGAATCAAGAATGGCTTTGACTTAGCTAGCGAAGATAAATCCATTTCAACAGCTGCTTCTACATCATTTAGTGACTCGATAATTCCCGCTACCAGATCGCTTGTTTATGCCGTCGAATCGGTTTGTTACGGAGAACATCTGGAACAACTAATGCGGCTCGACGTTAAATCAGCCAATGTCTTTCAGACTGATAACGAAATGGTAGTTGTTGAAGTAGCGAGACGCATCTCCGAGATGTCGAAAAAGGGGGCGATGGTGCGTCATGCTGAGAACAGAAAGATTGCTGAAACTATCCAAGCCTGGTATCTGGAGAACCGCGCCGATTTCAAAAGTCTAGATTCAGCTGCGGAATATGCTTGTACTGAAGTTGTCCCGATTTCTTTCAGAACAGCTCGAAAGCACATTGGGTACGCCGTGAAAAAGCTACGCTCTGCCGGCACAGTGTAATGCCTGCCGGCTTAGGCTGCACTGAGCCGGTAAACAGGATGGGAAAATTTTTTAAGATGTAGATAATGCACAACCATGTTCTACAACGCTTATAGGAGGAAGCAAACATGGTAAGTGCAGTACTTCGGCTTCATGCCGTCATCGCTCGAACGGGTCTCTCCCGCTCGACTATCTATAGCAAAGTTAAGCAGGGCGAATTTCCACCGCCAATTAACCTAGGAGTGAGAGCGGTAGGTTGGCTCGATTCGGAAGTCGATTCCTGGCTTGAATCGAGAGTGCAGGCTTCTCGACAAATCATTTGCTAATTGATAGAACAGTTGAAACATGCATTCCTGCCGAATACTCTCCGACACGAGACAATGCTGTCACTGAAGTGTTTGGTGTCGGGCCGGACTGCTTCAGTCGAACAATTAAATGACGTCTCGCTATTTGCATAGCGAGGCAGTACGAGATTTAAGATGAGACTATCTGCGTATTGCAGAGCTAGCATGCGCGCGAGGATTGGCAGTATCCCGGCTTGACTGATCGGTCAGCTTTTTCGCTTGAATACTGGAAAATCCATGAAATGCGGTGTTGCCTGCCCCTTTGCGGACGCGCCTCGATAAAGGGTCACAACCTCGCCGGGCTTAAGTTGTCCTAGCTCGTGTGGTTCCACGACTTTGACCCGTTCCAAGCTGCGACTGGTTGCCTCGCGAGTACCGTCAGAATTGCTGCTCTCAGTGTGCGAAATATTTTCCCGCTCGGTTGTGCCGACTAGCTTGGAAATCAGTTCGCGGGTTGGTTGGTCATTCAACCGAAATACCATTTGCACATCGGCCGCACCAAAAAATATGGCAGCGGCACCGCGTCCGTAGCGTCGCTCAATTTGTTCGACGGACTGGAAATATAGCTAGGTCGGCAGGTGCCGGCTCCGAATCGTGTTCAACTTTTCCGCCAAGCCCGGGATAGGTGGCATGTTGCCGAGTTCGTCCAAAAAAAGCGCAACGGGCTTGCGCTGTTTCGCCGTGTCGATCAAAGAGGTCAGCATGCCTGTGGCAATGAAAGCGAGGAGAGGTCCGAGGGCCTTCAGCTTGGATTCTTCGAATTGGAGAAAAAGAGCCATAGGCGGCTGGTTACTGCGACCGATTTCCCGTATCGAAAAATCACTATGCCCTAGCGCCGATTGAACACGCTACTCGCTGCCCGAATCCGCAAGGCACCAGAATCGTCCCTCGTGAGACTGACGTTAGGTCCATGGCTGGCAAAAAGAGCAGCGTTAGACTTCTGAAGAGGTTGCACACTAAAAGCCGTAGGTACGGGGAATGTGGACAATTTCAAAATGGTTCGGAAGAAAGTATATCTGACCTCGGTAATTTGATTGATGACCCCGCATACATGATAGTTACGGGACTAATTTAGGTGAGTTGGCGCTGTATTTCTGGCAGCTCAAATGGATATATTTATACTTTCCGGAGCAGGTAGTGGCTCAAGACCAAATGCCTGGCGGTCCATCGGTTTAGTTAGATAGCTGTCCAACTTCTCAAGTATCTCCGCTTTTTTAGCGTCGTCATTTTTCATTTCTCGCTCAATCAAGGCACCGAGTAAGATCCTTCGCTTTGTATTCAGTGCCCTCGAGGTCTTGATCGCCAGGGCTCGTTTTCTGTTGTTCAAAAGCTGTGCCCTAGTCTTGGCTTGACGAAGTTCGGTCTCTAAAGCTGCAATTTTCCTATCGAGTTTTTTGCTCATAGTGGACCCTGCCAGGAATAACCAAAGGCCATAATCCTACCCCATCCATAGTACCATATTTACTGCTATACTTAGCCAAACAGTATATAAAGCGCACTTAGAGTAATCATTATTCGATGATTAGTTTGACTGTGTCATTTAAGTTACCTCACGCTCCTGCAACAAGGACATTGCCTGAGTTTTTCTGCGATGGCTGCTGCGATCAGAACGCGAAGCGTTGGAATCGAATCGGGCACGTGGCGTT